>NZ_DATEJY010000194.1:0-24859 GCF_035277725.1 Dyella sp.
TGTTCCACGTGGAACACCCCCCAATCGAGGAAGCGGCGACGCTCTTCAGCGCTGCCAGCAATTAATGCGTGGGACCCAGGCTCAAAGCAAACAACAGCACATTCGCGAATCAGCTGGCCGAGAGAAACGTCTTGCCCGTCCAGACGAGCATCCCAACGAACGCCCTCCCGCCCCAACCCGAGACGATGCATCGCGCCGTTCTCGTGCCGTACGCTTGAAAAAATGCTCAAGCCGGACGCACCACGTTGGACCAGCGCTTCACGCGCACCACTGCGAAACGAGCGCCCATGCGAAAGCAGAAAAGCCGCTTCCAGCACTGATGTCTTGCCAGCCCCGTTTGCACCCACCAGTACGTTGAATCCCGGTGCCAAGTCGAGGCTGAGATCGCCAATACAACGCAACCTCTGCAAATGCAGACGCTCGAGTCTCATGAATTCCTGGCATCCAAACAAAGACGCCGGAGTTTTGAACTCCGGCGTCGTGATGGCAATGATTGCCTGTATCCGAACATAAAACGCGAAGTCAGAGCCGTAGCGGCATGATCACGTGGCGCGACTGCTCGTTTTCGTCTTCTTCCACCAGGCAGCTCGATTGTGCATCACGAAGACTCAAACGAGCCTTCTCACCACGCAAGGCACCCAGCGCATCGAGCAGATAACCGACGTTGAAACCCACGGTGAGATCGGAGACGCCGGTTTCGGCTTCCACTTCTTCCACCGCTTCTTCCTGCTCCGGATTGTGCGCCACGATGCGCAGCTTACCCGGAGAGAATTCCAACTTCACGCCGCGGTATTTTTCGTTCGAAAGAATGGCGGCGCGCTGCAAAGCCCCTCGCAGCACTTCGCGATCAAGCGTGGCCCGCTTATCCGCACCAAGCGGAATCACGGCTTCGTAGTCAGGGAAACGGCCGTCGATCAACTTCGAGGTAAACACCACCTCGCCACGACGCACACGCAGATGATTCCGGCCGAATTCCAGTTCCACGGAGCCATCACCGGATTCGAGCAGGCCCACCAACTCGTTGACACCCTTGCGCGGGATGATGATCTGGCGACGGGCCGAAACCTTGCTCTCCAGATGCGTTTCCTTCAGGGCAAGGCGGTGACCGTCGGTAGCGACGCAACGAAGGGCGTGCTCTTGTAGATCCAGCAGCATGCCGTTGAGGTAATAACGGACATCCTGGTTGGCCATGGCGAAGGCCGTGCGCTCCATCAAGTCACGCAGGACTTCTTCCGGAAGATTCACCCGTTCCACCAGCTCGATTTCGTCGATGGTCGGAAATTCGGTAGCCGGCAATGTCGCCAAAGTGAAACGGCTGCGTCCCGCGTTCAACGCAACGCGATCACCATTTTGCTTCAGCTCGATCTTCGCGCCATCCGGCAGTGCACGAACGATATCGAACAGCTTGCGCGCAGGGATCGTGGTTTCACCATCCACCAGCTTCTCAGCTTCAGTGGCTGCAACCATCTCGACCTCAAGATCGGTGCCGGTGAAAGACAATTTGCCGTTACCGACTTTGACCAGAAGATTGGCGAGTACCGGCAACGTCTGGCGACGTTCGACCACACCGACAACCTGCTGCAAGGGTTTAAGCAGAGCTTCTCGTTGGATGCTGAATTGCATGTTTGTGCTTTCCCTATCCTGCAGTTCTGTTTTTAAAAGAAGAGTAGTGGTTGCAGCTGAGGCCGTGGATAACTTGAAAACCGGGAATTATCCTTTACAAACAAGATGTTGCAAAAAAATTCCCTGTGCCTTGAAGCCTTCGCGACTTGTGCATCGCCAGTGGATAAGTTTGGAGCGTCAAAGTGTCTTCATATTATCCACAGGATATGCGCCCGGTTTTCAAGCGCTTGTTCAAGCATCAGCCGGTAAGCGTGCGAATAAGCTGTTCCCAATCCTGCCGCATGCGCGTATCGGTCTCACACAGCTTGCGGATGGTGCGGCAGGCATGCAGCACGGTGGTGTGGTCACGGCCGCCGAAGGCCTCGCCGATCTCCGGCAGGCTGTGCTCGGTCAATTCCTTGGACAGCGCCATCGCAATCTGCCGTGGCCGCGCGAGCGAGCGCACGCGCCGTTTGGAAAGCAGATCCTGCAGGCGCACGCCGAAGTACTCCGCGACGATCTTCTGGATGTTCGGCACCGTCACGGCTTGCGCATGTGTGGCAAGCAGGTCGCGCAATGTCTCTTCCGCAAAGTCGGTGGTGATCGGCCGGCCATAAAAATTGGCGCGGGCTGCGAGCGTATTGAGCGCACCTTCCAGATCGCGCACATTGGAGCGAATGCGCTTGGCCAGCAGCATCGCCACGTCCTCGCTCACTTTCACGCTCTTGTCGTGCGCTTTCGCCAGCAGAATCGCAGCACGCGTTTCAAAATCCGGCGGCTCGATCGCCACCGACAGCCCCCAACCCAGGCGCGACTTCAAGCGTGGCTCCAGCTTGTCCACCTCTTTGGGGTAACGGTCGCAGGTCAGAATGATCTGCTGCTTGGACTCGAACAACGCGTTGAAGGTGTGGAAGAACTCTTCCTGCGTGGTGTCCTTCCCGGCGAAAAACTGGATGTCGTCGATCAGCAACGCATCCACCGAACGGAAGCGGCGCTTGAATTCATCCATGCTCTTGGTACGCAGCGCCTCGATCATCGAGCCCACGAACTGCTCCGAGCGCAGGTACAACACCTTGAAGTTCGGATTGTGCTCACGCATCAGGTTGCCCGCGGCGTGCATCAAGTGCGTTTTGCCGAGGCCCGTGCCGCCGTACAAGAGCAGCGGGTTGTAGGCGCGCCCGGGGTTCTGCGCCACCTGCATTGCCGCCGCTTTGCCCAGCTGGTTGGACTTGCCCTCGACGAAGGTCTCGAAGGTGTAGTGCGGGTCCAGGTTATGGTGGAAATTCACCGGCGCGGCCTCGGCCACGGCGGGGGATGGCGACGGTTTCGCAGGGGTCGAATGGCGGCCGTTCACCGCTGCGACGGCACTTGAGCCCACTTCAAGGCGAACCAACAGGCTGTGCCCGTTTAGCAGGCTTACCACGGCCTCGATTCGGGACAAATAACGGTCGCGAACAACATCCAACGTGTAGGGATTTGGCGCGTAAAGTTGCAATCCATCCACATCTTCACGCGCCTGCAGCGGCATCAGCCAGGTGTGCAAGTCCTCGGCGCTCAATTCACCTTCAAGACGCTCCAGACAGCGCCGCCACAGATCACTCATGGATACTTTCAACCACAGCAGGGGCGCTTTCGCGCAGGGTGGACCAGGAAGTCTACCAGCACCAACCCGACAACTATCCACATGGATATCCACAACCTGTCGCCACAGCTGCATTTGACACGAACCGGTCTGCTTCCGCATAATCCGCGATCTTTTTCACCCATTCACTTAGGAGGAAGCCATGAAGCGGACCTTCCAGCCCAGCAAGCTCAAGCGCGCCCGCACGCACGGCTTTCGTGCTCGTATGGCCACGGCCGATGGTCGCAAGGTGCTCAATGCCCGTCGCGCCAAGGGCCGTAAGCGCCTGATCCCGTAAGCGATCACGCTGATGGGCACCGCCGGCCTGCCGCGCGAGGCGCGGATTCGCCGAGCCGGTGACTTTGCGGTCTTGCGTCAAGCCAGCGGTCGCTTCGGCGGCCGCTGTTTTTCTGTGCGCTATCGCCAGAATGAAGTGGGGCACGCCCGGATGGGCCTGGCCATTTCCAAGCGCGTATCCAAGCGCGCGGTGGATCGCAACCGCATCAAGCGGCTGGTACGCGAGTCATTTCGCCGCGCTCGCCACACGCTGCCACCGGTGGATCTGATGGTGATGGCGCGCGAACAAGCTTGCACATTGCCCGGTTCCGTGCTGTTGGCCGAGCTCGATGCCCTATGGCGCAAATTGCCGCCGTTGAAGCGCGAAGGCGACACCTCCACAATGGCGTGCTGATCTCCCTCTTTCTCGTCCCCCTGGCCCGCCATGGCGGGGCCTCTTCCGGATCGCTACGCGATGAATCAAACGCGCACCTTCCTTCTCTTTGCCCTGCTGGCCGTCGCCTATCTGTTGTTCCAGCAATGGGAACAGGATTACGGCCCGCATCCGCCCGCGCCGGTTGCCGCGTCGAACAGCGGTACTAACGGTGGCAGCAACGTACCGGGAGGCACGCCGTCCATTTCGAGCGGCAATGCGGGCGAAGGCACCGGCCAGCTTGTCACCGTCACCACCGACGTACTGCGCCTGACCATCGATACGCGCGGCGGCAGCATCGTGCGTTCGGAATTGCTGGAATACCCGGTCACGCCGCGCACGAAGAATGATCCCAACCCGGTACCGATCCATCTGCTCGATGACAGCGCCAGCGATTACTTCGCAGCGCAAAGCGGCCTGGTCAGCGCCGACGGTGCTGCGCCCGATCATCGCGCGCTGTTCCAGGCGGCACAGAGCAGCTACCAGCTTGCGTCGGGTCAGGACGCGCTGAACGTCGATCTCATCTGGACCGATCCTTCCGGGGTCAAAGTGCTCAAGCGCTACACGCTACACCGTGGCAGCTACGTCATCGACCTCGATCAGCAGATCGACAACGGCAGCAGCAAATCCTGGGACGGCAATGCGTATCACCAGCTGCAGCGCGTCGATCGCCCTGCGCCGGTGTACAGCAACTTCCTGCAGCGCATTTCCGACCAGTCGCGTTACGGCTTCTTCGGCGCCGCGTGGTACAGCCCGGATCAGAAATTCAACAAGCTTGCTTTCGACAAATTCGAAAAGGAGCCGTTGGATAAGAACCAGGTCACCGGCGGCTGGGTCGCGATGATGCAGCAGTACTTCCTCGGCGCTTGGATTCCGCCGGCGAAGGAAGCCAACACCTTCTCTACCGCTGTAGTGAACGAAGCCGACGGCAAGCCGCGCTACGTCGTTCGTAGCGTCAGCCCGCAAATCAGCGTGGCGCCTGGTCAGCATGCTGACAACACCGCGCAACTCTACGTCGGCCCCAAACTGCCTTCCCAGCTCGGCGCGATCGCACCGGGGCTGGACCTGACCATCGACTACGGCATGCTGAAAATCTTCGCCGAGCCGTTGCATTGGATCCTCGCCCAGCTCGACAAGCTCACCGGCAACTGGGGCGTCTCCATCATTCTGCTGGTGCTGCTGATCAACCTGGCCACGTTCAAGCTGAGCAATGCGCAGTTCGAATCGGCCAATAAGATGCGCAAGCTCAAGCCGCGTATCGATGCGTTGAAGGAACGCTATGGCGATGATCGCCAGAAGATGCAGCAGGCGATGATGGAGCTGTACAAGAAGGAGAAGGTGAACCCGGCTGCCGGTTGCTTCCCGCTGCTGGTCACCATTCCGATCTTCTACGGCCTCTACTACGTGCTGCGTGATAGCGTGGAGCTGCGCCAGGCGCCGTTCTTCGGCTGGATTCACGATCTCTCCGCGGCCGATCCGTACTTCGTGCTGCCGATCCTCTACACCATCGTGATGCTGGCGCAGCAGTGGCTGATGCCGGTGCAACCCGGCATGGATCCCACGCAGCAGAAGATGATGAAGTTCATGCCGCTGATGTTCGCGGTGATCTTCCTGTTCTTCCCGTCGGGCCTGGTGCTCTATTACGTGGTCAACGGCCTGTGCCGCCTGCTGCAACAGTGGTGGATGATGCGCCGAGCCGATGCGGTACCGGCCAAGGCCGCAGCTTGAAGAAGTAACCTCACGCGGGCGGCCATGAGCCGCCCGCTGCGGTTATGCTGATATGCGATGACCGCGTACACCTCTCACTCCGACACCATCGCCGCGATCGCCAGCGCACCGGGTGCGGCTGGTATCGGTGTCGTGCGCGTCTCAGGCCCGCGCGTTCCTGCTATCGCACATACCTTGCTCGGTTACGAACCTTCGCCACGCCACGCGCACTTCGCTGCGTTTCGCGATGCGCACAGTGCATTGATTGACCGCGGCCTGTTGCTGCACTTCCCTGCTCCGGCGTCGTACACCGGCGAGCACGTGCTCGAATTGCAAGGCCACGGCAGCGCGGTGCTGCTCGATGCACTGTTGCGTCGTGTATGCGAACTTGGCGCACGACTGGCGCGCCCTGGTGAATTTACCGAACGCGCATTTCTCAACGGCAAGCTTGATCTTGCCCAAGCGGAAGCGGTCGCCGACCTGATCGCGGCCAGATCGCAAGCCGGCGCACGTGCTGCGCTGCAATCCATGGAAGGTGTGTTCTCGCGCAAAGTCGACGCGCTACTGCAAGCATTGATCAGCCTGCGCGTGCATATCGAAGCCGCGATCGATTTTCCTGAGGAAGAAATCGACTTCCTCGCCGATCCGGCGATTGCGCACAAACTGCAAGCCTTGCGTTCGCAGCTTGCCGATCTGCTGCGCGAAGCCCAGCGCGGCGTACGTCTCAACGATGGTTTGCGTGTTGCTATCGTCGGTCGGCCGAACGCCGGCAAATCGAGCTTGCTCAATGCACTGGCCGGCAGTGATCGTGCGATCGTCACGGATATCGCCGGCACTACCCGCGATGTGTTGCGGGAAAGCATCACACTCGATGGCATTGTGCTGGAATTGGCAGACACTGCCGGCTTGCGCGACACGCACGATCCGGTGGAACGCGAAGGCGTACGTCGCGCGCACAGCGAACGCGAACGCGCCGATGCGGTGCTATTGGTGACCGATACACATCACGTGGATGCAGACTTGGCGTGGCTGCAAGATCTGCCATCCAGCGTCGAACGTATCGTCGCGATCAACAAGATCGACCTTGATGCTGCCAAGGCGCACGCTGAAGAACATGATGGTGCGACATGGCTATGGCTGTCGGTCAAAACGGGTGAAGGCCTTGAGCCGCTTCGGCAGAAGCTCAAGCAACTTGCCGGCGCCGGCAGTGGCGAAGGCGCTTTCAGTGCCAGGCGCCGCCACGTACTGGCGCTCGAACAAGTGACCGAACATCTGGATCGCACCGCACAGGTGCTGGCCGCTACGCATGCCGGCGAATTGGCCGCCGAAGAATTGCGTCAGGCGCAGCACGCGCTGGGCGAAATCACCGGCACCTACACCAGCGACGATTTGCTCGGCGCGATCTTCAGCTCATTCTGCATCGGCAAATAATCATGCGTGCTGCCTTTGCAGCAATGCATCCACTTCCGCGGGATGCGGCATGCCACCGCGAGCGCCAAGACGCGTGACGGACAGCGCCGCGGACGCGCAGGCCTTGCGTACCGCAACGGGCAAACCTTCGTGCAGGAAAACCGCAAAAGCGGCGTTGAACGTATCGCCTGCGCCGGTGCTGTCCACGGCCTCCACGGCAAAACCCGGTTGGTGTTGCGGCTCGCCTTCCTCGCGGAACCACGCGCCTTCTACGCCGCGCGTCAATACCACGGGACAGGGGGCGCGGCGCATCAGATGGCGGAAGTCTTCCCCTGCATCTGCACCGAGCAGCGTGGCGAGTTCGTGCTGGTTGGGCGTGATGTAGCGAGCCAGCTGTAGCCACTCCATCGGCAACTGCCGGGCGGGCGCGGGATTGAGAATGACCGGAACATGATGAGCATGCGCCGTGCGCAACGTGGCTTCGACGGTTTCCAGCGGAATTTCCATCTGCACCAGCACGGCATCGGCGCATTCGATCAAGTGCTGCGCCTTGGTGATGTGTGATGGATGCAGCTGCGCGTTAGCGCCCGGCACGACGACGATTTCGTTCTCGCCACCGGCAACGGTAATGGAGGCCGTGCCACTGCTGCAGCGTTCGATGGTTGCGACATGGGTGATATCCACGCCTTCCTGCTTCAAGCCTTCACGCAGCGATGGCGCGAAGGCATCGTCACCCACGACGCCGATCATATGTACATCGGCCCCGAGCCGTGCGGCGGCCACGGCCTGATTGCCGCCCTTGCCGCCGTGCACGGAAAGAAAGCGTTCGCCGAGCAGCGTTTCTCCCGGCGCGGGAAAACGTGGCGCCACCGTGACCAGGTCCATGTTGATGCTGCCGACGACAACGATGCGTGTCATGGAAGTTCTCGCAGAATGATTCGTCGACGAGAGCGTAAAGGCAGTCACGCGCCCAGCGATAGCGCGTATGGCACCGCGCACCGGCATGTGCCGGCACGTATTGCCCCTGTCTGATCAGTGGCTATCGTTATCCGAGCTGTCGGCGGCATTCGTTGCGCCATGTGCGTTCTGCCAGCGGTTCTTCATGTTCTGCTTCATCTGGGCGTACTGTTTTTGCTGGTCAGGGGTAAGCAGTGCATTGATCTGGGAGTCCGTGCCTTGCTGGACGGAACGCATTTTGGCGCGACGATCTTGCTGCGATAGCGAGCTATCGCTGCGCACGGCGGTCAGCTCTTGCTGGCGGCTTTGCAGGATCGCGGTGATCTTGGCGGCCTGGTCATCGTTCAGACCCAGGTGCTTGGCAAGCCGCGCCGCCTGCTTTTGCGGATCCGGTGCGCGGTGCTGTGGCGCCGAGGCGTTGTCGGAGCTGGCAGCCGTGCCACTGTCTTGCGCGAAGGCGGCCGGCACGAAGCTCACGATGCTGAGCGCCAGTCCGAGCAGGGCAAAACGTGAGGTGATGCGTTTCATGCGTATCTCCAGGTTCTGGGCATATAGCCGGCAGTGGTGGCAAAAGCTTCCCAAGGAAACGAGGGAGCGCCTGCAGCGTTTACCCGCTGCTTGGCTGATCTACCTTTCGCAACCTTGAAAGCCTGCATGCCGGCCCCGACGCTGAATGCTTTCCGCCCTGGAGCCGAGCATGATCGAGCTGCACTACTGGCCCACGCCGAATGGCCACAAGATCACCCTGTTTTTGGAAGAAGCGGGCCTGCCCTACACCATCAAGCCGGTGAACATCGGCAAGGGCGAGCAGTTCGAACCCGCCTTCCTGAAGATCTCGCCCAACAACCGCATGCCGGCCATTGTCGACACCAAGCCGGCCGATGGCGGCGAACCGGTCAGCGTGTTCGAATCCGGCGCGATCCTGCAGTACCTGGCCGAGAAGAGCGGACGCTTCCTGCCCAAGGATCTGCGCGGCCGCGCCACCGTGATGGAATGGCTGTTCTGGCAAGTCGGCGGGCTGGGCCCGATGCTCGGGCAGAACCATCATTTCAACCGCTACGCACCGGAAAAAATTCCGTACGCGATCGATCGCTACGTGCGTGAAACACGTCGCTTGTACGGTGTACTGGACAAGCAACTGGATGGTCGCGACTTCATCGCCGGCAGCGACTACACCATCGCCGACATGGCCGCGTATCCATGGATCGTGCCTTACGAAAACCAGGGCATGAAGCTGGAGGATTTTCCCAACCTCAAGCGCTGGTTCGAGCATCTTCGTGATCGGGAAGCGACCCGGCGCGCGTATGCGCTGGCCGATACCATCCAGGGCAAGACGGATCTGCGCACGGATGAAGAAGCCCGCCGGCATTTGTTTGGACGATAGATAACCATAAAAAAAGCCCACCAGATGGCGGGCTTTTCATGTTGATACTTACTTTACTGCGCCCGTCCTACGCCGGAGTCGCCTTGCAACAGCGGCGGTGGCGCGCCGGCGACGGCGAGCAGGGATTGCGCATAACCGTCTTCCATCGTCACCGTGGAAACTTCGTCCCATGAGAAGAACGAGGGCTCGCGCAGCCACTCGGCGTCCGGGGTGATCTCCTGCATGTTGAAACCGTCTTCTTCGACGCTGATAAGGCGGCCGATGTAGCAGACTTCCGATTCATCTTCGCTATCCACGTGCACGCCGATCACCGGCGCCATCGCGCTGGCGGCTTGCACCACCTCGCGAATGTTGTCCAGCGGGAAACTGCGCGGGAGGCGCGGGATCAGGTTCTTCAACACCAATGCCTTCGACATGAAGTCATTGTGTTTGTCCGGTGCCTCAAGCTCCGTGATGTCGCGATGACGCATCACATACATGCCGTCGTAGGTGATGCCATCACCTACGACCCAAAGCAGAAAAAATTCACGGCCCACGTTGCCGACATAACCGCAGAAGCTGCCGTGTTCCAATTCGCCGCGCCATAGACGCACCAGCTGCTGTTTCTGCTGCGCTTCGCGGAGTTGCGCACGCGAGCCGGTGGCCTTTAGTTCAATGATCGTACCCATGGCGAGAATTTTACCAGAGGGGGTCTGGCCGCTTGTTTACAGCGTGCTAAGGACTCCGTCAATGTAATAAAAACAAAGAGTTATGCGAATGATCAGGGATCAGAGGATATACCGGCTCAGATCCTCATCCTTGACCAGGCTGCCGAGGTTCTTGTCCACATATTCGGCGTCGATCACGTAATTTTCGCCGGATTTGTCCGCAGCTTCGTAGGAGATCCGCTCCAGCAGCCGCTCCATCACGGTATGCAGGCGGCGAGCGCCGATGTTCTCGGTACGCTCGTTCACCTGATAGGCCACCTCGGCCAGGCGGTCGATGCCGGATTCCTGGAAGCCGAGGGTGACGCCTTCGGTGCCCAGCAACGCGACGTACTGCTTGGTCAGCGCGTTATGCGGTTCGCGCAGGATGCGCTTGAAGTCGTCCACCGAGAGCGCGGACAGCTCCACGCGGATCGGCAGGCGGCCCTGCAGCTCCGGAATCAGATCTGACGGCTTGGCCAGGGAGAACGCACCGGAGGCAATGAACAGCATGTGGTCGGTCTTGATCGGGCCGTACTTGGTGGACACGGTGGAACCTTCCACCAACGGCAGCAGGTCGCGCTGTACGCCTTCGCGGCTCACACCCGCGCCGCCCCACTCCGAGCGCTGCGCCACCTTGTCGATCTCGTCGATGAACACGATGCCGTTCTGCTCGGCCGCATCGACCGCTTGAGCACGGATTTCTTCGTCATTGAGCAGCTTGGCTGCCTCTTCCTCGACCAGCAACGGACGCGCCGCCTTGATTGCCAGCTTGCGCTTCTGCGTGCGTGCGCCACCCAGATTCTGGAACATCTGGCGCAACTGCTGGCCCATTTCTTCCATGCCGGGCGGCGACATGATCTCCACGCCGACGTTCATGGCGACGTCCAGCTCAATCTCGCGATCGTCGAGTGCACCTTCGCGCAGCTGCTTGCGCAGCTTCTGGCGCGTATCGCTTTCCAGCGACGAAGCGGGTTCTGGATCGTGCGTCCAGTCGGTCGGCGACATGCGGCGCGGCAGCAGGGCATCCAGCAGCCGATCTTCGGCGCGGTCTTCCGCTTGCGAACGCACACGCTTCATCGCCTGCTCACGGGTGAGCTTGTAGGAAACGTCGGCGAGATCGCGCACGATCGATTCCACGTCTTTGCCCACATAGCCCACCTCGGTGAACTTGGTCGCTTCCACTTTCACAAACGGCGCGTTTGCCAGCGTGGCCAGACGACGCGCGATTTCGGTTTTGCCCACGCCGGTGGGACCGATCATCAGGATGTTTTTCGGCGTCACTTCCTCGCGCAGTGCCGGTTCCAGCTGCATGCGGCGCCAGCGGTTGCGCAGCGCGATGGCAACGGCGCGCTTGGCGTCGTGCTGACCGATGATGTAGCGGTCGAGTTCGTTGACGATTTCACGGGGAGTGAGTTCGGACATGGGCTTTTAAATCCAAAAAGCGGGATCAGGGGAGGGAACGCGGAGGGATAAACAGCGTTCCCGCGACTCCATCAAAGTTCTTCGATCGTGGTGTTGTGATTCGTATAGATGCAGATGTCGCCGGCGATCTTCAACGCACGTTCCACGATGGCGCGTGCATCGAGATCGGTGTTCTCCATCAAAGCGAGCGCAGCGGATTGTGCGTAAGGGCCACCGGAGCCGATCGCGATCAGGCCATGTTCGGGTTCCAGTACGTCGCCGTTGCCGGAGATCAGCAGTGAAGCATCTTTGTCGGCCACCGCGAGCATGGCTTCGAGGCGACCCAGGCGGCGATCGGTGCGCCACTCCTTGGCCATCTCGACAGCAGCGCGGGTGAGGTTGCCGCTGTGCTTGTCGAGTTTCTGCTCGAACAGTTCGAACAGGGTGAAGGCATCGGCGGTTGCACCGGCGAAACCGGCCAGCACGTCGCCCTTGCCCAGGCGACGGATCTTGCGGGCATTGGCCTTCATGACGGTATTGCCCAGCGTGACCTGGCCGTCACCGCCGATCACGACGCGGCCGTTCCTGCGCACCGAAACGATGGTGGTGGCGTGGAAGGATTCCATGGAGGACTCCGTAAACAGTGAATCCGCCAGAGGTGGGGCCGCGTTGCTGGAATCCAAGCCGCTTGGCCTGCGCCTGGAGGGGTTGCCGCTCAGAACCGGCAGGGCGAGCTCAACGCCTTGGCGAGCAAATTCATCGGCGCGGTCACTTCCTGCGCGCCCGCGGATGCGCCGCGTCGTACACCTTGGCGAGGTGCTGGAAATCCAGATGCGTGTAGATCTGCGTCGTGGCGATATCAGCGTGGCCGAGCAATTCCTGCACGGCGCGCAAATCACCCGACGATTCCAGCATATGGCTGGCGAAGGTATGCCTCAGCAAATGCGGATGCACGTGCTTGGCGAAGCCCTGGCGCAGAGCGAGTGTTTTCAGGCGCGCCTGCACCGTGCGCGGACTGATCGGCGCACCTTGGCGTCCGCGAAATACCGGCGATTCCGGCGCGCGGCCTTCCGCATCGCCCAGCGCACGCAACGCGGCGATCGCGTGCCGGCCCACCGGTACGATGCGCGTCTTGCTGCCCTTGCCGAGCACGCGCACTTCACCAGCATCGAGATTCAGATCCAGCCAGCGCAAGCCGGTCAATTCGGAAAGACGCAGGCCGGAGGAATAGAACAATTCCAGCATCGCGCGATCGCGCACGCCGAGTGCGTCGTCGTTGCCATCGCCTTCCACCAGCGCAGTGGCTTCATCCACGTCCAGCACTTGCGGCAGTTTGCGGTGCACTTTCGGTCCGCGCACACCGGCGAGTGGATCGTGCGTCAGCAAGCCTTCGCGCGTGAGTTGGCGAAACAGGCTGCGGCAGGAAGAAAGCAGGCGCTGCAAACTCTTCGGTGCCAGGCCGCCGCGATGCTCGGCGGCGACGAAGCCGCGCATGTGGTGCGGCTGCAATTGCTCGAATGCAGCGATCTGCAGCTTCTGCATATGGCGCAGCAGCTTGTCCAGATCGCGCCGGTAACCTTCGATCGTATGCGGTGACGCTTTGCGTTCGCTGCCCAGCCGTGCGAGCCATGCCTCGACCTGTGGCTGGGCGTCCATCGCTGCGCTCAAGCGCCGTCCTGGATCCGCGCCAGCGCGGCGGAGACCGTCGACGCAATCATCTTCAGGAACACCGTGCCCATGCCTGGCTGGAAGTGATCGGGATCTTTGCTGCCCAAGGCCAGCAAACCCAGTTCACCCAGCGGCATCAGTGCAGCCGACTTGATGTGCGATGCCTCGGCGCCGAACAGCCGATGCAGGCGATCGGCGGACAAACGGCCGGACACCGGTTCGTGATGTCCCAGGAAATCGGCGAACTCGGGCATCGCGCTGCGGCCTTCGGGTTCCAGCACCAACCAGTCCGCCGGTGGCAGCGTGAACTTGCCGAACAGCACCAGGCGGGTGTGGTCGGTGCCGAAATCTTCCGAGAGCCTGGCCACCACGCTGCGCGCGGCCACTTCCGGCGTGTTGGCACGCAACACGGCCACGTTGAGGTCGTGCACGCGCTGCATCAGGCGCTCGTTTTCAGCGGCGATGGTGGTGAGCTCGGCGAACTTGCGTTCCAGCTCGCTGTTCTTGTCGCGCAGGGCCTGCAGTTGGTATGCCGCCAGCGATGCCACCGCGCCTTGCTCGCGCGGCAGGGTGAGCAGCGTGGCCAGTTCCGGATAATCGCTGAGGAAGCCCGGATGTCGCCGCAGATACGCAGCCACGTCGCCGGCCTTGATGGTTTCTTCGAGCAGGGCGTTGGTCATGCAAGGAGCCTCTCTAAACCCTGGGTTGGAGTGTGCATCAACATCAATCGGCCAGCCACTCGCCTTCATAGACAAATGTTGCAGGTCCGGTCATCCACAGCCGTTCGCCGGGGCCAGCCCAATCGATCTGCAGCGTGCCGCCGGGAAGATCGACCTGCACCTGTGCATCCACGTCGCCGCGCTGCCGCAACACCGCCATCGCCGCGCAGGCACCGGTGCCGCAGGCCAGCGTCCAGCCGGAGCCGCGCTCATGCACACGCAGGCGCACGTGCTTGGGGCTGAGCTTTTGCACGAAACCGGTATTGACGCCTTCCGGAAACCGCCCGTGGCCAGTTACCGCTGGGCCGAGGCGTTCCAATATCGGCGCCTGCAGATCATCAACCACGATCACCGCATGCGGATTGCCCATGGACACCGCGCCGATTTCCAGCACCTGGCCGTCGACGTCCAGCGCGTAGCGTTCACCGGTGTTCGCGGCCTGCAACGGAATCCGCGCCGGCTCGAAGATCGGCTCGCCCATATCGACGGTCACACGCTGTGCATCGACCACGCGCACCGCCACCGGACCGGAAGGGCTTTCGATCCGCACCGTTTCGCCGACCGCCAACGCTCCTGCGCGCTGCAGCCACGCCGCCACGCAACGTACGCCGTTGCCGCATTGGCCTGACGGCGAGCCATCGGCGTTCCAAATGCCGTAATAGAAAGCGCTCACGCCATCGCGAGCCGGTTCCACGCTCAGCAACTGGTCAAAGCCGATACCGGTGTGACGGTCGGCCATCGCGCGGATGGTGGCGGGATGCAGCGCGAGTGCGCCGTCGCGGCTGTCGATCACGGCAAAGTCGTTGCCGGCGCCGTGCATCTTGGAAAAACGCAAGCTCATATCGCGCGCGGTCAGTTTCCGCTCAGAGGCTTGGTTTCGACGCTGCTGGCGCTGGCCGGCGCGGCGGCGGTGCTCGCCGGTGCCGGTGCGGGCGCGGGTGCCTGATGCAGCGGCGGCGGCGTGGGCTTGGCGTAGTACAGCGGGCCCTTGTTGCCGCAGCCGGCGATCGCCACGAGGGCGAGGCAGGTCGGCAGCAGCAGAATCGATCGGCGCATGGATGGAGATCCCTCGGAAATCGCCCGCAGTATAGCCAAGCCTAGGGATGCTCTGATCTATTCCATGCACCCGGCATGACGTCCAGAAGGCCCGCAGGGTGTGTTGCGTGGCGCAGGGCAGACTGGCCGTCTGTTCAAGCCGCGCATACAGTACGGTGACGGGTACATGGAATAGATCAGAGCATCCCTAGATGCGCGCACCGTTATGATGTGCGCGCTGCAACGGACCTGCAGATGCTTTCCTGGAGTGCCCCGATGAACTGGAACGAAGTGCTGCGCCTACCCACCACCCTGCTCGTCATCGTCGCGGGCGTGGTCCTGTTGCTCGCCCTGACGCAGTTGCTGGCCGCACGCCAGCATGTACGCAACCGCCACCCTCTCGCCGCCACCGGTCACACGCTGCTGCTGGTGATCTGCCTGGTCGTCGCGGCCTTGTTCGCCGGCATGGCCATGTCGCTGCGCGGTTACCGTTTCCTGAGCGAAGAAGAGCCGGTGGTGCAGGTCGACTCGCGCATTCTGTCGCCGCAACGCTGGGCGCTCACCTTGACCTGGCCGGATGGCAGTACGCGCAACGTTGCGTTGGCCGGCGACGACTTCCAGGTCGACGCGATCGTGCTGAAGTGGAAGCTGCCGGCCATGCTCGCCGGCCTGCCGCCGCTGTACCGGCTCGACCGCATCTCCGGTCGCTATGACGACGCCAGTCAGGAAACCACCGCGCCGCGCACAGTGATCGATTTCAGCCAGGCCGGCGCGGGCGATCTGCTCGACTTGAAGAAACAGGTACCGCGCTGGTTCCCCGAAGTGGACACCCTGTTTGGCAGCGGGGCCTTCCTGCCGCTGGTCGATGGCGGGCACTACAGCGTGAGCCTGATGCGCACGGGTGCCTTGGTGGCGCGCCCCGACGAGGCGACAGCACAGCGCATCGGCCAGCCGCTCGGCGGCTGAGTTTTCGAACCGCGATCGAAAGAACATCTCGCAAGAACTCGCTCGTGGCCGCTGTCATTCGGCCCTGCTAGATTCCGCCCACCATCAACCTGCTCTGCAGCTATTTAGGGGGAGAAAGCATGAAACGCATTGCGCTCATCAGCATGATTGCCGGTCTTGCCGTGTTCGCCACTGCCGCCGCCCAGCAGCCGGTGCGCGACGTCAGTGGCCGACGCCATCCGAATATCGCCGCCGCGCAGCATCTGGTTGACCAGGCCTACAAGCGCGTTGTCGATGCGCAGCAAGCCAATGAATTCGATCTGGGTGGCCACGCCGCGCGCGCCAAGGAGCTGCTCGATCAGGCCAACGTGGAACTCAAGAAAGCGGCGGAAGAATCCAACGAACACCACCGCTGAGCAGTGCCGATGCGAAAAGGCCTCCCGCGCTGGAGGCCTTTTTCATGCCGGTGTTCTCAGGTAAGTATCTTCTCGTAGACCAAAGCGTCCGAACCGTCCTCGTAGAACCCTTTCTTCACCGGGCCGACGCGGGTGTAACCCAAGCGCTCATACAGACGAATCGCACTGTCGTTGTCGGTGCGTACTTCCAGCCGCAGAGACTGACAGCGTCGCTGGCGCGCCGCCGCCTCGGCCGCGTCGATCAACGCGGTGCCCACACCCTTGCCGCGCGCTTCCGGCAGGCTGGCGATCGAATACAGTCGTGCCACGCGGCTGCCTTTGCGGAAAAACACCATCGCGGTGCCTAGGAAGCGGCGCCGATTGGCACTGGCAACCAGCACCCGCGCCGAATCGCTGTCGAGATGACGGCGAAACTGCGCACGGCTGATCTGGTCGCTGTCGAACGTGGCCTGTTCCAGTGCGACCAGGTCATCGAGATCGGAAAGTTCGGCGCGGCGCACCCGCACGGCGGCGGTTGCAGGCGATGGTGTCATCGGTGGTACTCGCGAAGCTCGGTAGCAGGGTGGGTCTGGGAAGCGCGGCACTCTAGTGCAGTATGGGCAGGAAATCATCTGTCCGGATGGGTGACGGACGACCTACACGGCTGCCGCTCGCCTGTCCCGCCAATACCGCGCGTCGACGGCTTCGCGAGGTCAACCACCAGGTTCATTTACTTCCGCTTCACCGGCCGCCCTTGTGCGCCACGCCAAGCTGCAAGACACTGCCGCCTTGCGCTGCGCCGCCTCGTTTCCCCACGTGACGACGTTCCACCTGCTGACTCCTTGAGGTGTCATGACCCGACTCGTCATCGTCGTCGAGAAAGCTTCTGACTGGGGCTCCTACTATCCATCCGTCGACGTCGTCACCGCCATGGACTACCTGCGCGAGCCGGTCGGCGGCGATGAAGAGCGCACGCACGTCATCAACCTGTGCCGCAGCTACAAGTATCTGGGCACGGGCTACTACGTCTCCTTGCTGGCCGAAGCGCGCGGACATCGCGTGATGCCGTCCGTGCGCACGGTGAACGACCTGCGCCGCCGCTCGCTCTACGGCCTGGCCATTGACGATCTCAACGCCAAGCTCACGCACTTCCTGCCTGCGGGCGGGCGCGACACGACCGACTTCGGCATCCTCGTCTACTTCGGCGAGACCGCTTATCCCGCCTTGCAGGACCTGGCGCGGCAAGTGTTCGAAACCTATCCCTGCCCGCTGTTGCGCATCGAATTCGAGCGCGAGCGCGTGTGGCAGATCTCTTCGGTCAAACCGGTCGGCCTGCATACGCTGGACGATGCGCAAGAAGATGCCTTCGCCGCCGAACTCGACCGCTTCTCCAAAAAGCTGTGGCGCAAGCCTCGCGCAAGACGCCTCTACCGCTACGACCTCGCCATGCTGGTCGACCCGAACGAAGCCATGCCCCCGTCGAACAAGAAGGCACTGAAATCGTTCATTGCGGCCGGCAAGGAGCTGGGCATCGAAGTCGATCCGATCGGCAAGAACGACTACCAACGGCTAGCCGAATACGACGGCCTGTTCATCCGCGAAACCACCGCCAGTGACAACCATACCTACAGTTTCGCGCACCGCGCCGAACGCGAAGGCATGGTGGTGATGGATGATCCGAGCTCGATTCTGCGTTGCACGAACAAGATCTTCCTCAACGACCTGATGGTGTCGCGCAAGCTCGCCGTGCCGCGCACCGAGATTCTTTATCGCGACGATATCAAGGGCTTGCACGACGCCGCCGAAAAACTCGGCTTTCCGCTGGTACTGAAAATTCCGGACGGTTCGTTCTCGCGCGGCGTCGTCAAAGTGGAAAGCGAACAGCATCTGGAAAAAGCGGCCGGCGAACTGTTCCAGCACAGCGCGCTGTTGCTGGCGCAGGAATTCGTCTACACCGATTTCGACTGGCGCGTGGGCGTACTCAATCGCGAGCCGCTGTACGCCTGCAAGTACTACATGTCGCGCGGCCACTGGCAGATCTACAACCACGGCGCGAAGGGCACGGATAAATCCGGCGGCTTTGAAACGATCCCTGTGCGCGATGCTCCTGCCGATGTCGTCAAGCTGGCGTTGAAAGCGACCAGTGCCGTTGGCGACGGCCTCTACGGCGTGGACTTGAAGCAGGTGGGCGACAAGGTCGTGGTGATCGAAGTGAACGACAACCCGTCCATCGATGCCGGCGTGGAAGACAAATATCTAGGCGAAGATCTCTACCGCCGCATCATGCAGGAATTCCTGCGCCGCATGGAGCGCAAGCGCATGGGCATCGTGACGTAAGGTCGGTTGGTACTGACTCAGGCCGTACTTCGCTCGAATACGACGAAAAATTTCAAATCGTCGTCCCGGCGAAAGCCGGACGTAGCGCGAAGCGCGAAGAACATCCGAAGGATGGCCCCGAAGGGGTGAGCGCAGCGAATCACCCAGTGACTTTTCAGATCCTCAACGTCGCTGAGCCCCGGCCTTCGCCGGGCGACGACGCTTGAGTTTGTGCCTTTAGCTCTCAAACCAAAGTGATAGGGCTATTCCGGTCACCCTTCCCTGGGCGAACCGGAATCGCTGGCGCATTCCCTCGCGCTGACCGCCAAGCCGCGACCACTCCCTTCCAGCCGGCGATCATCCCTGCTGCGGCGCTCCCCGCCGCAACGGCTCCACTGCCAAGCGGAATCAGTTCCAGATCAACTGCGATGTGGTGCGGCGACGCTGCTTGCGCAGGCTCAACAGTTGTCGGGGCAGACGCGGCTCCAGCGTCAGCGCCACCGCAAGCGGTGCCACGAACAGCCAGAAGAACGGTGTCCAGCCGAGCAAATCGGTATGGGCAGGAATGAGCGTCGTAGCGAGCAGCAAGCTACCAGCGAACAACCAAAGCAAGGCCGTGGCGAGCAGGCGCGGGTGACGGCTGGTATCGATCGGCGGGTTTTGCATGGCGAACTCCAGGGCTGCGCGATGGAGACAGCTTGCCCCGGGTTCGTCTCATAGGTTGCGATGCACGGATAACCAGATTCGACAGCAGTGCACGTGCCACTGTGTCAATGCGATGTGTATGCGTTCATTGCGAACTTGCACAGAACTGACAAACAGACGCCGCAACTGTGCATTCGCTCGCAAAGTGCGATGTGCCTACACACTTTTCTTGACCGATATGTGACTTTCGGCCTACTTTGAATTCGACGGCACTAGGGGAGTGCCGTCGACGTGTCGGGGAGACACGTAAATCCATTGCTTTTCATTTCATCTCTAACGGCGGGGAGGGGTAACTCATGCCTATTGGTTTGTATACGGCGTCGTTCCGACGACATGCGTTGTGGTTATCAGTGACGTCCGCATTGCTGTGCGCACCGTTAGCCCACGCGCAAGACACCACTACCAGCAGCACGCAAGACAACAAGAACACCAAGCAACTGCAACAAGTCGTCGTTACCGGTACACGCAGTACCACTCGCACCGTGGATGATTCGCTGGCACCCATCGACGTCCTGTCACCGAAAGACCTGGCATCGACCGGCGCCGGAGACCTGGCCACCGCGCTCAACCGTCTTCTACCCTCGCTCGACTTTCCGCATCCGGCCATCAACGACGGCAACGATGCACTGCGTCCCGCCACGCTGCGCGGACTTTCTCCCGACGACGTGCTGGTGTTGGTCAACGGCAAGCGTTATCACACCTCGTCACTGGTCAATTACAACGAAAGCGTCGGCCGCGGTTCGGCACCCGTCGATCTCAATTCGATTCCAATGGCGGCCATCGACCATATCGAAGTGCTGCGTGATGGCGCTTCCGCGCAATACGGCTCCGATGCCATTGCCGGCGTGATCAACATCATCCTCAAAGGAGCGCCAGGCGCGGGTAAAAACAGTATCGACGTCTATGGCGGTGTCATGGATGTTGGCGACGGCGCCAACAACGGCGTAGAAGGTTCGGTGGCGATTCCGCTTGGCGGCGAGCAGGGCAAGGCACCCGGTTGGGCGCGGTTTTCATGGAATTATCAAAGCGTGATGAACACCAATCGCGCCGAGAACACCGATCCCACCTTCAACTATCCGCCACGGGATTTCGTCAACAATCCCTACCCGCCGCCAACACCGTATCAACGCTATGGCGAACCGGCCGAGAAGGTGCTGCAAGGTGTTCTGAACATGGAATACAACCTTGGCGGTGGCGTGCAGTTTTACGGCGACCTGATCATGGGCAAGCGTGACGTAACCTCCAACGGTTACTGGCGCATGTGGAACAATCCCGATCGCAACGTCGTCGCGGTGTATCCAGATGGCTTTCTGCCACACATCGTCAATCCCACGCGGGATTACCAGGGCACGCTGGGATTGAAAGGCCAGGCGTGGGGTTGGAATTGGGATCTCTCCGGCACCTATGGCGAGAACGACCTGACGTTCGATATCACCAATACCATCAACACCAATCTTTACCACTCCACCGGTTCCTCGCCGACATCGTTTTACTCGGGTCGATACGCAACCAAGCTTGGCGTGTTGAACTTCGATGCGTCGCGCGAATTCAATCCGAGCTTTCTCAAAAACGGCATGACCTTGGCGTGGGGTGTGGAGTACAAGAAAGACGAATACGACGTGGGGGCCGGCGAGCCGGCGTCGTACTACTTCAATCCCAACACGCTCGATCCCAGTGGCAGCGTCTATCCCGGTGGCTCGCAGGTGTGGCCGGGCATTACGCCGGATCTTGCCGGCAATTTCAGTCGCCACAACTATGCCGCTTATATCGATCTCGAAAGCGACATCACCGACAAGTTCTCCGCAGGTGCGGCTGCGCGCTACGAGAATTATTCCGGCGGCGTCGGCTCGGTAGTGTCGGGCAAGCTTTCTGCGCGTTACCAGGTGACCGATACGTTTGCCTTGCGTGCGACGGCATCCAATGGCTTCCGCGCACCCTCCATGGCACAGGTCAACTACAGTTCCACCGTGACGCTGGTGTCGAATGGACAACTCGTGCAGGTGGGCACGTTGCGCCCGGATAACCCGTTGGCCATCGCCTATGGCGCCAAGCCGCTGACGCCGGAGAAATCCTCCAACTTCTCGATGGGTGCGGTATTCACGCCGCTCAGCGATCTCAACGCCACGCTGGATATCTACCAGATCCGCATCTGGCACCAGATCCTCTACAGCGATCCGTTGACCAACACGAATCCGAACTTCCCGCAGATCGCGCAATTGCAGTTCTTCGTCAACGGTGGCGACACGCGTACGCGTGGTGCGGACCTGGTCGTGAACTACAACCAGGCGCTTGGCGATTGGGGGCAACTGAATAACGGCATCAGCGCCAACTACAATCAGGTCCACATTGAATCGATCAGCAACCCGGCGCTATTGGGTCCCTACAACCAGGGCCTGCTGACCAAGGGCACGCCGCGCACCAAGTACGTGCTGTACAGCGATTGGCAGAAGAGTGGCTGGAACGTGCATGCCGACGTCACGCGCTACGGGTCGGTGACCGATGTTTCCGATGCGGCCATCGGGCTGGTCGGGCAAAAGTTCGCGCCGCGCTGGTTGTTGAACCTGTCCGTCAATTACAGCCTGGAGCATTGGATCTTCGCCGCGGGCGCCGACAACGTCACCAATCAATACCCGACCAAGGTGGCTCTGACCAACAACGGCGGTTACGAAGACCGCGGCAACGGCCTGCAGTACTCGGCGCTGTCGCCGTTCGGCTTCGATGGACGCTATTGGTACGGCAAAGTGACGTATCGCTGGTAATCGAAGCGAAGCGCTCCCATCGCCAGGTAGATAAGCACGAAAGAGCGGTACCCGCCCCTGCTCGCAGGGGCGGGCGCGAACGCGGCGAATAGGTGCTGCATGCACCGTACATGCGAGGAAAACCGGCCGCCCAAAACGCATACAATGGCCGCCCACGCAGGAGCCGCCGCATGTCCCAACCTTTGCACTTCGCCGTCTTCGGCCATCCGATTTCGCATAGCTTATCGCCGCAAATCCACCAGGCGTTTGCCGCGCAGTTCGGCATTGCGCTGGATTACCGCGCCATCGATGCCACCCCGGAAGCCTTCGGCGAAGCCGCCAAGCATTTCTTCCAGGACGAAGAAAGCCGTGGCGCCAATGTCACGCTGCCGCACAAAGCCGCAGCCTTCGCACTGGCCGACGAACACACGCAGGCCGCCAAACGGGCCGGTATCGCCAACGTGCTTACGCGTCTGGCAAATGGACGTCTATCCGCCCATAACACTGACGGCGCCGCGTTGGTGCGCGACCTTACCGATCGGCATGATCTCGATCTGCGCGGCCACGACACGCTGCTGCTCGGTGCCGGTGGTGCAGCCCGTGCCGTCGCCTGGGCGTTGTTCGAAGCAGGCGTGCAGACGCTGACCATCGTTAACCGTTCGCCCGAAGCCGCCGACGCCCTCGCCGATGCGATCGGCGAACCGGCGCGCGTGCATACTCGCTATTGGGAAGATCTCGCCGGCATCGGCAGCTTCGACTTGATCGTCAACGCCACCTCGGCCGGCACCCTTGGCCAGTCGCTCAGCCTGCCGTTTTCGCTGGTTGGTTCGCGTGCCACCTGTTATGACCTGGGCTACGGCAAATCCGCGTTTGGTTTCATGGCATGGGCGCGTGCCGCCGGCGCCCGCTACGCGTATGACGGCCTCGGCATGCTGGTCGAGCAGGCGGCCGATGCCTTCGAGCTATGGCATGGCAAGCGCCCCGACACCGAACCGGTCTACCAGGCGCTGCTTGCACAAGGTTCGTAAGCGTGGGCATGCCGTGCCGATCAGGTTGCGGCGCGTGTTGCATTGCGCCGTCCATCACCTCGCCTATTCCCGGCATGCCGCATGGCAAACCTGCTGGTATGCAATGTGTCCAACTTACGGCTGACAATCGCTGTGCGATCTTTGGCGATCCACGTCGTCCTGCGGTATGCAGCGGCCTGAAGCCAGAACCGGCGATGTGCGGAGCAGATCGCCAGCATGCACTGGCTTATCTCGATGCGTTGGAAGCGGCTACACGTCAGGCCGATTAGCCGGCCATCGCTGCAGCGCGATTGGCGAGCAGCCATTTACTGAGGCGCGCTTTTGCTGAACGCAATTTATCCATCTGTTCGTCCAGCACGCGCATTTGTGCTTCCAGCACCTCGCGTAATTCCTCGCAGCCGGGCTGCGGTGCGATCAGGTAAGGAATGGCTCGGCGGATGATCTGCAGCGGCAAGCCCACGGACTGGCCTAATCGGATGAAGCGGATTTCCGCCAACACCTGTTCCGGATAATCGCGATAGCCGTTGATCAAGCGCACGGGCGGCGTTATGAGTCCTTCGCGTTCGTAATAGCGCAGTGTGTCGCGCGTGACGCCCGCACGTTTAATCAACGCTGCCGTTCTCATACCCGCTCCTCGTGTTTGCCATTGCCGATGCACTTGACCTGGGGCTTAAGTCCCGACTTTAGACTGCCCCCCAAGCCACACCGGACATAGGTATATGAGGGAATTAGCGTTTATCAAGACCCGGCGAGTGGCCTGGCGATCAGTGGCGTCGCCGACGTTGGGTGGCCCTGCCGAGGCCCTGGTGCGGCCGGTGATTGCCGCGCGCTGCGACGGCGACAATTTGCCGATCTTCAATCATGTGACTACGGCTCTGCGAGCGGGCGTCGCGTTGCATTGCTTCGATCCGCTGGTACCGGAGCTGCTTGGGCCGTATCCCTATGGCAAACCGTTTGCGATCGGCCACGAATGCATTGCCGAGGTGATCGAGTGTGGCGAGGAGGTCAAGCACGTTCAAAAAGGCCAGTTGGTTATCGTGCCCTGGTCGATATCGTGCGGTAGTTGTCCGACCTGTCATCGCGGACATACCTCCCATTGCACGCAGGCGGGCAGTACGTTGCTCTCCGGCTATGGGTTTGGCACATCGATGGGTCCATGGGGTGGCACCGTCTGCGATCTGCTGCGCGTACCGTTCGCCGATGCCATGCTGGTACCGGTACCCGCCGATATCGAGCCGCTCAAACTTGCCAGCGCCAGCGACAACATGCCTGATGCCTGGCGCAGTGTCGGTCCTCCGCTTGCCCAACAACCCGGTGCCCCTGTGCTGGTGGTGGGTGGCGGAGCGCGCAGCATCGGACTTTACGCCGCGGGCATGGCGGTTGCGCTTGGCGCATCGCGTGTCGACTACGTTGATTACGATCCCGAGCGGTTGCGCATCGCTGAAACGCTTGGCGCCGGCGTTATAGAAAGCAAGCGTGGAGCGGCGTGGTTCGATCGCCATGCGCCACGCGTGCATGGCCGTTATCTTGTTTCCGTCGATGCCAGCTCCACCACGGCTGGTCTGCGCTATGCGCTGCGTTCGCTGGCGCCCGGCGGATACTGCACGGCGACAGGCTTTTATTTCGCCAAGCAGACCGGGCTGCCGTTGATGCAAATGTATGCCAACAGCACCACCTTGCACGTGGGCATATCGCACCCACGGCGCGACCTGCCCGACGTCATCGAACTGGTGCGGCAAGGCCTGTTCGATCCACTCAAGGTCGCGACGCTGATCGCCGACTGGGAGGACGCGCCGGACGCTTTCACCACCCGGACAACGAAGGTAATCGTCG
>NZ_DATEJY010000195.1:0-6800 GCF_035277725.1 Dyella sp.
GGGCGTGAAGCAGGCGACCCTGGATGCCGAGGGCGCGGTCTCGGAGGCCGTGGTGCGGGAGATGGCGGCGGGGGCGACCGAGGGCAGCGGCACCCACATCGCCGTGGCCGTGAGCGGCATCGCTGGACCCGATGGGGGCAGCCCTGCGAAGCCGGTGGGCACGGTCTGGATCGCCTGGCGCTGGGCCGAAGGCCAAGTGACCGCCCGTCAGTTCCTCTTTCAGGGGGACCGGGAGGCTATTAGAAGGGCCACGGTGGCTGCCGCCTTGGAGGGCTTGAGGGACGGGCTCCCTTGAGGTTTAATCTCCCCAGGCCTTGACTTTTTATCCAGTACTGTATATAAATACAGACACCGGCAAAATCCTGGGTACAGCCCTGTACCGCTGCCGGGGACGGGCCTTAAGAGATGCCGCAGCGATCTCCCCTAAGCACCCCAGTGAATACCCCGGATACCCAGCCGGCCGGCGCGCGCCTCTTCTTCGCCCTCTGCCCGGACCAGGGTGCTGGGGATTCCATCTATAAGTCCACCCGCAACGCGGTCCAGGCCAGCGGCGGGCGCCCCACTTCCCGCGAGAACCTGCACATCACCCTCGCCTTCCTCGGCAACGTGGCCGCGGACCTGGAAGCGCGCGTCGCCGCGCTCGCCACGGACACGGCGGCGGAGGTGGCGGCCGCGCCCTTCAGCTTCGACCTGGACGAGATCGGCTACTGGCCGGGCTCGCAGGTGCTCTGGTACGGCTGCCGGCAGACCCCCGACACCCTGCGCGAGCTCGCCATGCAGCTGCGCCGCCGGCTCCAGGCCGCGCGCCTGCCGCCGAAGGCCGACAAGTTCGTGCCGCACGTGACCTTGGCGCGCTGGGTGCGCCACGCAGGCGCGCTGCCCGCGGCGGTGCGCATCCCCTGGGAAGTGCGCGAGTTCGTATTGATGCGTTCCGAGACCCTGGCCGCCGGCGTGCGTTACACGCCGCTCGCGCGCTGCACGCTCGGCAGGCAAGCCTCACTGCTCTGAATCAACTGTGGAATAATGGCAACAGAAGGATAATGACGATGAACGCGATCCTGAAGGTGGTTCCGATGGACGACAACCGCAAGAAAGCCCTGGCCGCCGCGCTCGGCCAGATCGAGAAGCAGTTCGGCAAGGGTTCCGTGATGCGCCTCGGCGATCACGCCGCCACCCGCGAATTCGAAGTGGTCTCCACCGGCTCCCTGACCCTGGACATCGCCCTCGGCGTCGGCGGCCTGCCGCGCGGCCGGGTGGTGGAGATCTACGGCCCGGAATCCTCGGGCAAGACCACGCTCACCCTGCAGGTGATCGCCGAGATCCAGCGCAAGGGCGGCACCGCCGCCTTCATCGACGCGGAGCACGCCCTCGACCCGGTCTACGCCGGCAAGCTCGGCGTGAAGGTGGAGGACCTGCTCATCTCCCAGCCGGACACCGGCGAACAGGCCCTGGAGATCGCCGACATGCTGGTGCGCTCCGCCGCGGTGGACGTGGTGGTGGTGGACTCGGTGGCGGCGCTCACGCCCAAGGCCGAGATCGAGGGCGAGATGGGCGACCAGCACATGGGCCTGCAGGCGCGCCTCATGTCCCAGGCGCTGCGCAAGCTCACGGCCAACATCAAGCGCTCCAACACCCTGGTGATCTTCATCAACCAGATCCGCATGAAGATCGGCGTGATGTTCGGCAACCCCGAAACCACCACCGGTGGTAACGCGCTGAAGTTCTACGCTTCCGTGCGCCTGGACATTCGCCGCATCGGCGCGGTGAAGAAGGGCGAAGAGGTCATCGGCTCCGAAACGCGCGTGAAAGTGGTGAAGAACAAGGTGGCGCCGCCGTTCCGCCAGGCCGAATTCGAGATCCTGTACGGCGAGGGCAGCTCGCGCGAAGGCGAGATCATCGAACTGGGCGTCGCCCAGAACCTGATCGAGAAATCCGGTGCGTGGTACAGCTACAAGGGCGACCGCATCGGCCAGGGCAAGGAAAACGTACGTCAGTTCCTGCGCGACAACCCGAAGATTGCCGATGAGGTCGATCGCGAACTGCGTGCACGCCTGTTGGTGAGCGCCGGTGGCGCCATGACGACTTCCGAAGAAGCCGTAGAGGAAGCCTGAGGATGTCTGAGCGGCGGCTAAGGATTTTGCTCGTCGGCGCCTCGGGCACACTGGGACGTGCAGTAGAGGCGGAACTCGCATCGCGCCACGAAGTGGTGGCTGCCGGACGCAACTCCGGCAGCCTTCGCATCGATCTGACCGATGTCGCCAGCATTCGCAACGCCCTTCAGCAAGCGGGCGAGCTGGACGCGGTGATCAGTGCCGCGGGCAAGGTCACGTTCGCGCCATTGGCGGATTTCAAGCCGGCGGCTTACGGCGAATCGCTGCACACGCTCGGCATTGCCGACAAGCTGATGGGGCAGGTGAACCTGGCCCTCGCGGCACGTGACCATCTGCGCGATGGCGGCTCGATCACGCTGACCACCGGTATTTTGTCCGAGCAGCCGATCGTGGCGGGCAGTTCTGCAAGCCTGGTGAACGGTGCCGTGGAGGCGTTCGTGCGTGCAGCGGCGATCGAGTTGCCGCGCGGTCTGCGCATCAATGCGGTGAGTCCGAATGTGCTGACCGAGGCAATGCCTGCCTATGCGCCGTTCTTTCGTGGTTTTGAGCCTGTCAGCGCGGCGCGTGCGGCGCTGGCGTTTGCGCGCAGCGTGGAAGGGGCGCAGACGGGGCAGGTGTACAAAGTGTTTTGATACCGCTTCTCCCTCCCTGCTCATCGAAGGGAGGCAGCTTCGCGCAGTCATGAAGAAACGCGACGACGATCCCAACGCCAAACCCAAAGCCAGCGCCTACAACAAGGCGCTGGGCTTGCTTGCGCGGCGCGATCATTCCCGCAAAGAACTGCATCAGAAACTGGATCGCAGTGGCTACGCCCGCGACGAGTCCAGCGCGGCGATCGATCGCTTGGGCGAGCAGCATTACCAAGATGACGACCGCTTCGCCGAGGCCTTGATCCGCAATCGCTCCGCCCAGGGCTATGGCCCGATGCGCCTGCGTGCGGAGCTGAAAAGCCACGGCTTGCCCGATGCACGCATTCGCAGCTTGCTGGACGCAGCAGACATCGATTGGGCTGAATCCGCCGCCGCCCAACTGCGTCGCCGCTACCGCACGACAGGCACCACGGACCCCGCCGAGCGCGCCCGACGTGCGCAATTCCTCTTGCGCCGCGGCTTTCCCGCCGCCACAGTACGGGATGTTACCCACGCCGACGTGGACGATGCTGCTGACGAAACCCCTTGAGGCCCCCGCGCGGGCCGGCTGAGGGCCGGTGGCGTCGCCCTGTGGCGCCCTTTTCGTCTTGTGCCTCGAACTCCATGAAAACCGCCGACATCCGCTCCGCTTTTCTCGATTATTTCCGCGCCAAGGACCACACCATCGTGCCCTCCAGCTCGCTGGTGCCGGCCAACGATCCGACCTTGTTGTTCACCAATTCGGGCATGGTGCAGTTCAAGAACGTGTTCCTCGGCAGCGAAAAACTGCCCTATGCGCGCGTGGCCGACGTACAGCGCTGCCTGCGTGCCGGCGGCAAGCACAACGATCTGGATGCGGTGGGCTACACCGCGCGCCATCACACTTTCTTCGAGATGCTGGGCAACTGGTCGTTCGGCGACTACTTCAAGCGCGATGCCATTCGCTACGCATGGGAGTTGCTGACCGTCGTGTTGAAGCTGCCGGCGGACAAGCTGTGGGTCACCGTCTATCACACCGATGACGAAGCCTTTGACATCTGGGCCAAGGAAATCGGCGTACCGGCCGAACGCATCGTGCGCATCGGCGACAACAAGGGCGCGCCGTTCGCTTCCGACAACTTCTGGCAGATGGCCGATACCGGCCCGTGCGGCCCGTGCTCGGAAATCTTCTACGACCATGGCCCTGACGTTGCCGGTGGGCCGCCTGGTTCGCCGGAGGAAGACGGCGATCGCTACATCGAGATCTGGAACCTGGTGTTCATGCAGTTCGATCGTGCACCGGATGGCACGCTGTCACCGCTGCCGGCGCCGTGCGTAGATACCGGCATGGGCTTGGAGCGCTTGGCCGCCGTGCTGCAGCACGTGCACTCCAATTATGAAATCGATCTGTTCCAGCATCTGATCAAGCTGGCCTCGGAGCTCACCAAGACGCCGGATCTCGCCAACAAATCCCTGCGCGTGATCGCCGATCACATTCGCGCCTGCTCCTTCCTGATCGTCGATGGCGTGCTGCCGTCCAACGAAGGCCGCGGCTATGTGCTGCGCCGTATCATCCGCCGCGCACTGCGCCATGGCTGGATGCTCGGTGTGCGCGGCGACTTCTTCTGGAAGATGGTGCAGCCGCTGGTAGAGGAGATGGGCGCGGCGTATCCCGAGCTGGCCGCCAAGCAGTCTTTCGTGGAAGACGCGTTGCGCACGGAAGAACAGCGTTTCGGCGAAACGCTGGAGCACGGCATGCGGGTGTTCGACGAGGTGGCCACCAAATCGGGCAACACGATCGCTGGTGAAGATGCGTTTCGCCTGTACGACACCTACGGCTTCCCTGTCGATCTGACCGCCGACATTGCCCGCGAGCGTGGACTCAGCGTCGACATGGCCGGCTTCGAACAGGCCATGGAGCAGCAGCGTGAGCGCGCACGTGCCGCCAGCCGTTTCGAGGCCAAGGGCCAGATGCCCGCCGAACTGGCCAGCCAGCTGGCGCCGACCGCTTTCCTCGGCTACGAAACGCTCTCCAGCCGCGCCAGCAAGGTGGTCGGCATCGTGCAGGCCGGCAAGCAGGTTGGGCAGCTCACGGAAGGTGAAGAAGGCCTGGTGATCCTTGATCAAACGCCGTTCTACGCCGAATCCGGCGGCCAGGTCGGCGACACCGGCACGCTGTCGAACGGCGCGGGTCGATTTGCAGTGAACGACACGATCAAGATGGGCGGCGTTTTCTTCGGTCACGCCGGTCGCTGGCATGGTGCACAACCCTTGCGCACGGGCGACGTGCTGGACGCCAGTGTCGACACGTTGCGCCGTCAGGCCACGGTGCTCAATCACTCCGCCACGCACTTGTTGCACGCAGCGCTGCGCAAAGTGCTGGGTACGCATGTCACACAGAAGGGCTCGCTGGTGGCGCCGGATCGCCTGCGTTTCGACTTCGCGCACTTCAAGCCGGTTGCTCGCGAGGAGCTGGCCAAGATCGAAGCGCTGGTAAACATCGAAGTGCGTCGCAACGTCGAAGCCGAAGTGCGCCACATGGCCTACGACGAAGCGATCGAATTCGGCGCCATGGCCTTGTTTGGCGAGAAATACGGCGATGAAGTGCGCGTGCTGAAGATGGGCGAATTCTCGACCGAGCTATGCGGTGGCACGCATGTGGGCCGCACTGGCGACATCGGACTGTTCAAGATTGTCAGTGAATCCGGCGTGGCATCCGGCGTGCGCCGTATCGAAGCGGTAACCGGTGACGGTGCGTTGGCGTATGTCACCGAAGAAGAACGCCGCTTAAACGAGCTATCGAACCTGCTTTCGGCCAGCGGTGACGACGTCACTGAAAAGCTGCGTCAATTACTCGACCGCCAGAAGAAATTGGAGCGCGAATTGGAGTCATTGCGCGCCAAGGCGGCGGGCTCGATGACCGGCAATCTTGCTCAATCGGCCCAAGACATCGATGGCATCAAAGTCGTGGCGGCGCGCCTGGAAGGATTGGACGCAAAAGCCCTGCGCGATGGTGTCGACCAGCTGAAACAGCAGCTGACCGATTGCGTGGTCGTGCTGGCAGGCGCGGCGGATGGGCGTGTTTCACTGGTGGCCGGCGTGAACGGCAAAGCAGCCGGTCGCGTCAAGGCTGGCGACGTGGTAGCGCACGTCGCCAATCAGATCGATGGAAAAGGTGGCGGGCGTCCGGACATGGCACAAGGCGGCGGTATCGACAAACCACAATTGCCTGACATTTTGACCAGTACAGTGGCCTGGATCGGTAAACAATTGGCAAGTTGATGCGCCGCGTATGGACCTGCTGTCAAGAATCTGTATAGATTGCACCCAGCGCAGGGGCTCGGCTAGTATCGGTCAGATATCGGTGTCGCTGGTTGCGGTGGCACTGTTTAAGTGCCGAATTGTTTTTCGAAGCAATTCGGCGATTGGAGAGCCGGGGAAGGCGGTAAGGCCTTTGACGGACGCTAACGTCAGAACTGCGTGGTGATGTGCTCAGGGGTGAGGCAACAACATGCAGACGGCCTGTGACCACAAGCATTAAATGGAGTAACAGCTATGTTGATTCTGACCCGCAGGGTCGGGGAAACCCTAATGATCGGCGACGAGGTGACCGTTACCGTTCTCGGCGTTAAAGGCAACCAGGTCCGCATTGGTATCAATGCGCCCAAAAACGTTGCCGTGCACCGTGAGGAGATTTACCAGCGCATCAAAGGTGAGAGCGAGAACGACGGCGGCGCGACCGGCGAGTCAGGCGGACGTTGATTCCCCCTTTACCTGACGGGCAACGGCCGGTATCCTTTCCGGCTCCCGTGATAGCTGTGTGACGCACGGGGACAAAACATGGAGAGATGCCCGAGAGGCCGAAGGGGCTCCCCTGCTAAGGGAGTATAGGGTCAAAAGCCTTATCGAGGGTTCGAATCCCTCTCTCTCCGCCACCCATAAAAAAGCGCCCGCAAGGGCGTTTTTTTATGGGTGGCGGAGAGAGAGGTTTTGATGAGAATCCTTTCGGTTCGACAAATTTGTCTGGAACAAATTTGGACAGCCGCAGGCTGGCCCCGGAGCGCGCAGCGCGGAGGGGTGA
>NZ_DATEJY010000196.1:0-6416 GCF_035277725.1 Dyella sp.
GGAGCAAAGTCACTGGGCCCCGGCTTTCGCCGGGGCGACGGTGGGGTTGCTGGAGCGATGGAGGCGACGGTTCACGCGCGCCGCCGCCACAGCGTCACCTCGGACAAGGTGTGCTGGAACTTGCGCCGCGTCTCGCGTATCACGAACGGCACCGCGCGCGGTTCGCCCAGCCGCTGGAAGTGCGTGCCGAGCACGGCGTCCAGGCCGTCCAGCGTGGTGAAGCTTTCGCCGTCCTTCTTGTAGCCGCCCAGCCAGTCCGCGCGTGGCGTGTGTTCGGCGAGCCAGGTGTAGGGCGAGGTAATCATCAGGATGCCGCCGGGATTCAACCGCTCGTGGATCGCTTCGAGGAACTGCGCGGGGTTGTACAGGCGGTCGATCAGGTTGGCGGCGAGGATGAAGTCGTAGCCGCCGAATTGCGGCTTGAGGTTGCAGGCGTCGCCCTGGAAGAACTCCACCTTCGCGGCCGTGTCCGCGAGGCCCAGTTCGGCGAGGCTGCGCGACTTGTACTCGACCAGCTCGCCTTCGTCGGCCAGCAGGTAACGCAGGCTGTCGCCGCGCGCCAGCGCCACGCCCTGGCCGATGAAGCGGGCGGAGAAATCCACGCCGGTGACCTGGCCGAAGTGGCGGGCCAGCTCGAAGCTGGCGCGGCCCGAGGCGCAGCCGAGGTCCAGCGCCTTGCGCTTCGGTGCGTCGGCCAGCGCATCCATCGCCAGCTCCACCAGCGCCTGCGAGAAATTCGGCACGCCGAAATAGCTGTCGCCGTAGTGGAACTCGGCGTATTCGCTGAGCAGCTTGTCGGTCTCGTAGTGCGAGGCCGGCGCGGGCTTCAGGTGCTTCGACACCACGTAGCGGAAGCCGGCGTGCTGGAAGAAGTGGCGGCGGAACGCGTAGCGCGAGGCGGGCTCGGCCTCGTTGCCGGTGGCGATCCACGAGCCGCCCTTCATCAGGTTGTGGCGGCCGTCGAAGGTGGGCGTGGTGAAGTCGTCGTAGATCGGATGCACCTGGAAGCCCTCGAACGGGTAGATGGCGGTTTCCGTCCACTGCCAGGCATTGCCGGCGACGTCGTAGAACTCGCCCTGCGCGAAGCGGTTCACCGGGCAGGACGAGGCCCAGTGCGCGAGGTTGAGGTTCGCGTCCGGCGCCTCGCCGTCCGGCGCGCCGCGGCGGCTTTCGGCGTACAGGCGGTACCACTCGTCCTCGGTGGGCAGGCGCACCGGCTGGCCGCCGTGCGCCGATTTCCAGCGGCAGAACGCCTTGGCTTCGTGATAGTTCACCTCCACCGGCCAATCCCATGGCATAGCCACTTCGGCGGTCATCAGGCGCAGCTGCCAGCCCTCGGCGGAGCGGCGCCAGAACGTGGGGTGGGCGGCCTTGGCGAATTCGCGCCAGGCATTGCCCTCGTCTTCCCAGTATCCGGATTGGGCGTAGCCGCCGTCCTCCACGAAGGCGAGGAATTCGCGATTGCTCACCAGCATGCGGCTGGCCTCGAAGGCCGGCACCTCGGCCTCGTGGTGGCCGTACTCGTTGTCCCAGCCGTAGACCGCGCTGGCGGTGTCGCGGCCCAGCGCGACCTTGCCGGCCGGCACTTTCAGCAGCGTGTTTTCCGGCGCCGCGCCGCTCTGTGGGCACGGCTGCCACGCGGGGTGCGGCTTCACGTAGGCCAGCTTGTGCTGGCGGATCAGCACGGACGAGGTTTCCAGATGGATGCGCTCGTGCTCGATGCCCATGACGATGGCCCACCACGGGTGGTCCCAGGCTATCGGCAGTTCCAGCGGCGCCTCGTCGATCAGGCGGGTGACCAGCGCACGCACCTTGTCGCGGTAGGCCTGCACCTCGGCGATGCTGGGCCAGTCGTAGTGCGCGTCGTTGAGGTCGTCCCAACCCATCTCGTCCACGCCCACCGCGAACACGGATTCCAGGTGCGGGTCGATGCGCTCCTCGATCATCCGCGTCAGCAGCAGCTTGTTGACGAAGAACGTGGCGGTGTGGCCGTAGTAGAAGATCAGCGGATGGCGCAGCGTGATCGGCGGCTCGTACCAGGCCGCGTCGACGGCCAGCGTCTTGAACAGCGACTCATAGCGGTCGAAGGTGCTGATGAAGTAGTCGCGCAGCGTCGCACGCATTCGTGCGGGATCGGCTTCGTGCAGGTTCGGCGTGCGCGGCAGCGGCGTGGTGGTGGCAGCGTCGGTACGACGGCCGGCTTCGGCGAGCGTGGAAGCGTTCAAGGCGATACCTCTCGATCCCGGGGAATGGACGGCGCCTGGGGCCTCGCATTCTGGCACGCGCGGCGGCGTGCGGCCCCTGCAGGCATGTGCAAAGTACACATGCGGGGAGATGGCGCGGATTCAATGCTTCAGTTCTTGCGATCGTTCCTGATCGCGAGGATCAAAAAGGGCGGCCATCCATGGCCGCACTCCTCAAACGAAAAAGCCCCGCACTTGGCGGGGCTTGGGTGCGTGCCTGGCGTAGGTCGGGCTTCAGCCCGACGTGCCTGAGCGTGCCTCGCAGGTCGGGATGAATCCCGACCCACGGGCATGGCTGCCTTTCTGCTTACGCCTCGACTTCTTCCTTGTACGCATCCACCGGGATGCAGGCGCACATGATGTTCTTGTCGCCGTAGACGTTGTCCACGCGCGCCACCGGCGACCAGTATTTCTGCAGCTTCAGGCTCGGCAGCGGGAAGGCGGCCAGTTCGCGCGGATAAGCGTGCGTCCATTCCGTGCCGGTGACCATCGTGGCGGTGTGCGGTGCGTTCTTCAGCGGGTTGTCTTCGCGATCCAGGCGGCCGTCTTCGATGGCGCGGATTTCGTCGCGGATCTGGATCATCGCGTCGATAAAGCGATCCAGCTCATGCATCGATTCGCTTTCGGTCGGTTCCACCATCAGCGTGCCGGCCACGGGGAAGCTCAGCGTCGGCGCGTGGAAGCCGAAATCGATCAGGCGCTTGGCCACGTCTTCGGCGCTGATGCCGGTGCTGTCCTTGAGCGGGCGCAGGTCGAGAATGCACTCGTGCGCCACCAGGCCATTGCGGCCGGTGTAGAGCGTTTCGTAATGCGATGCCAAACGCTTGGCGATGTAGTTGGCGTTGAGCAACGCCACCTGCGTCGCTTTACGCAGGCCCTGCTGGCCCATCAGCGTGACGTACATCCAGGAGATCGGCAGGATGCTGGCGCTGCCGAAGCTGGCTGCGCTCACCATGCCCACGTTGCCTTCGCCGCCGAGCGTGCGCGGCAGGAACGGCGCGAGATGCGACTTCACCGCACACGGACCGACGCCCGGGCCGCCACCGCCATGCGGAATGCAGAAGGTTTTGTGCAGGTTGAGGTGCGATACGTCGGACCCCCACTTGCCGGGCTTGGCCAGGCCGACCAGCGCATTCATGTTGGCGCCATCGGTGTACACCTGGCCACCGTGCTGATGCACGATTTCGCAGATGCGCACCACGTCTTCCTCGAACACGCCGTGCGTGGAAGGGTAGGTGATCATCAGCGCGGCGAGACGGTCGGAATATTTTTCCGCCTTGGCGCGGATGTCTTCCACGTCGACGTTGCCGTTGCTGTCGCACTTGGTGACCACCACCGTCATGCCGCACATCTGCGCGGAAGCGGGGTTGGTGCCGTGCGCGGATTCGGGAATCAGGCAGATGTCGCGCTTGTCGTCACCGCGCGAGCGGTGATAGGCGCGAATGGCCAGCAGACCGGCGTATTCGCCTTGCGCGCCGGAGTTCGGCTGCAGGCTCACCGCGTCGTAGCCGGTGCATTCCACCAGCATCGCTTCCAGTTCGTCGATCAACTGCTTGTAGCCTTGCGTCTGGTCGGCCGGCGCGAGCGGATGGATGCTGGAGAATTCCGGCCACGTCACCGGAATCATCTCAGCAGTGGCGTTGAGCTTCATGGTGCAGCTGCCCAATGGGATCATGGTGCGATCAAGCGCCAGGTCCTTGTCGGCCAGCGAGCGCATGTAGCGCAGCAGTTCGTGTTCGCTGTGATGGGTGTTGAACACTGGATGCTGCAGGAAGGCTTCCTTGCGCAGCAGCGCGGGCGGCAGTTCGTCCGGCGTGGTGGCGTTCGCTTCGTCGATGTCGACGATCTCGGCGCTGAACAGCTTGGCCAGCGCCATCACGTCGGCGCGCGTGGTGGTTTCATCCAGGCTGATGCCTACGCTCTGGCCGTGGATCTGGCGCAGATTCAAGCCGGCGCTTGCGGCCTTGGCGTGGATCGCATCGGCATCCACGTTGGTGATGTGCAGCGTATCGAAGAAATCGGTACCGATCGTCAAACCGGCGCGACGCAGCGCAGCGGCAAGAATGGCGGCAAAGCGATGCGTGCGGTAGGCAATACGCTTCAAGCCATCCGGGCCGTGATACACCGCGTACATGCTGGCCATCACCGCCAGCAGCACCTGCGCGGTGCAGATGTTGGAGGTGGCCTTCTCGCGGCGAATGTGCTGCTCACGCGTCTGCAGCGTGAGGCGATATGCCGGCTTGCCCTCCACATCCACCGACACGCCGATCAGGCGACCCGGCATGGAGCGCTTGTATGCATCGCGGCAGGCAAGGTACGCCGCGTGCGGGCCGCCGAAACCGAACGGCACGCCGAAGCGCTGGCTGTTACCGATCACGATATCGGCGCCCCAGGAACCAGGCGAGGCGATCAGCGTCAATGCAAGCAAATCCGTCGCGACGGCCACGATGCCGCCGCGTGCATGGACGGCTTCGGCCACCGCGCGATAGTCGCTGATCTGGCCATAGGTGTTCGGGTACTGCAGCAGCACGCCGAAGCTGTCCACATTGGACACGTCGGCGGGTTCACCCACATGCAATTGGATGCCAACGCCGTCAGCGCGCGTATGCAGCACTTCCAGCGTTTGCGGATGGACGTCGCTCGCGACAAAGAACACGTTGCTCTTGGATTTTGCCGAGCGCTTGGCCAGCGCCATCGCTTCGCCGGCGGCGGTGGCTTCGTCCAGCAGCGAGGCGTTGGAGATATCCATGCCGGTGAGATCAGCCACCATGGTCTGGAAGTTGATCAGCGCTTCCATGCGGCCTTGCGAAATCTCCGCCTGGTACGGCGTATACGCCGTGTACCACGCCGGGTTCTCGAGAATGTTGCGCAGGATGACGTTCGGCGTGAGCGTGCCGTAGTAGCCCTGGCCGATGAAGTTCTTGAACACCTTGTTCTTGCGCGCGATGGCGCGGATCTTCGCCAGCGCTTCTTCTTCCGTGATGCTGGCCGGCAGCGCCAGCGGTGCTTGCGATTTGATCTGGCCCGGCACGATCGCGTCGGTCATCGCTTCCAGTGAGTTGTAGCCGATCGCGCTTAGCATCTGCGCGATTTCGCTATCGTTGGGGCCGATGTGGCGCTCGATGAAAGCGTCGTGGTGCTCGAGATCGCGCAGGGAAGGGGAAGAATTCTGGGTCATGGGCAAGGGCGTCCGAAGAAAACGTGCAGGCCGCACGCGGGGCGCCCCTCTGTCCTTTTGCCTGAGAGTTTGGAAGCCAAGGCTTTGCCTGTGCTTCGTGCCCCTTCGGCGCCGGATTCAACCGGTCTCTCCAGAGTCTTGGGTAAATGGCGGTATGGGGCCTGAGCGATTACGGGCGTTGCGCCTTCGGCAGCGGGTGTTTGCCCGCTTCTCCCACCATGTACGTCAAGGGCGGCATTATACCTCGTCGCGGCCTCGCGGCTGGTGGGTTGGGGTGCGAACCCCAGCATTCGCCATGTTTGAAGATAAAGATGTTGGGGTTCACACCCCCAACCTACGCGTCGGGCAAAAGACATGAACAAACCACCTTTCCGCCTCGAGCAACTCGACCACATCGTCCTGCGTGCCTACGACGTGCCCACCATGCAGGCGTTCTATTGCGACGTGCTCGGCTGCAGCGTGGAGCGCCGCCAGGAGGACATCGGCCTGGTGCAACTGCGCGCTGGCGATTCGCTGATCGACCTGGTCAGCATCGACGGCAAGCTGGGCCGTTACGGCGGTAAAGGGCCCGGCACGGAAGGGCACAACATGGATCACCTGTGCCTGAGCGTGGCCGATTACGACGAGGGCGCCATCCTGGCGCACTTGAAAGCGCATGGCGTTCGAGTGGGCGAGATCGGCAGCCGTTATGGCGCCAAGGGCGAGGGCCCTTCCATTTATCTGTTTGATCCGCAAGGCAACATGGTGGAGCTGAAAGGGCCGCCCTTGGCCTAGGGATGCTCTGATCTATGCCATGCACCCGCGCATACAGTGCGGTGACGGGTATATGGCATAGATCAGAGCATCCCTGGGCAATTAATGCACTTGGCCAATGCATACGTATGCTTAAAAAAAGCATGGGCCATAGGTCATGGATTTAACGTTTGTGACGTAGTTCTCGTTATAATGCGTGCTTCCCAGGGCGCGTATGCCTGCTTGCCGTCCCCAACGGTGCA
>NZ_DATEJY010000197.1:0-8597 GCF_035277725.1 Dyella sp.
CCTTCGGCACACGTTCCTCCACCGACACATACGAGAACATACCCAGCTGTTGCACATCCAATCCGCGCACCATCAAACCCTTGCGATTGATACTGGCTATGATTGTGCCAAAGCGGATGCGTTTCTCAACAGCCTGCTAGAGGGCTTTATCTACGCCGCAAGGTTGGCCCTTAAGGCTGGGAGCGAGCTTCCTCTAAGCCATGTGACGGTAGCTGGCCGCCACAAAAACAAGATACAAGGCTGGGATGACAATCCCAGCTTTCCGGTGGCTTTGTGGATGCTGGGATTTCATCCCAGCCTACTTCAGGTTGGTGCGGGGGTTTAATGCGATGCGGCGGCAGCCTTCAAGGCCGGACCGCTGAACTCGGCCTCGATCGTCAGGTCGATCAAGTCGCCTACGCCCATCGTGGTGCCGGGTGCAGGGACGCCGAAGGCCATGCCGAAATCGGAGCGCTTGAAAGAGCCGTGCGCGGAAAAGCCGACGCGCGCATGGGGATCCATGTCGGGCATGCCGCCGTAGCCACCGTTGTACGTGGCGGTCAGAACCAGTGGCCTGGTGACGCCGTGCAGTGCCAGCGTGCCCGCGATTTCAAACGTCTTGGCACCCGTCATGCGGATTTTTTCCGAGCGGAAAACGATCTGCGGATACTTGACCGTGTCGAGCAGCTGCGGTCCTTTCACGATATCCAGGCACATCTTCGGTGCCGCATCCATTTCCAACGATGCCGATTCGATGGTGGCGTCAAGCTTGGATGCGGGGATGTTGTCGGGATCAAACGTCAAAGTGGCATCGAAGCGGCTGAAGCGCGTGGTGTATGTCGAAAATCCCATATGGCTTACGCGAAGCAGCAGGCTCGCATGGGACTTGTCGAGGTGGTACACGCCGGCCGTGGGCGCGGTAATGGCGGGCATGGCGGGCGGTGCGGTGTCGGCTGCGCGGGATGCGGGGCCATGCATGCCCAGCAAGATGGCAACGGCGCCGGCTGCAAACGGGCGCAGAACAGTTCGGATGGTGTGGCTCATGACAAGTCGTTCCGTATCGAGTGGATGTTTCCCTATCGGGGGTGCGCCTTCCTGCATGCAACGAACGGCGGGCGGATAAATCGACATGTGCCGCAAAGCTGTCTCCTGCGCATATTTGTGAAGACGGCATGTGACGCGAATGGGCTGCAACTCACCCCCAGCGACACCGGCCCGGGCAGCACGGTAACCGATCAGGCCCGGCCGTTCACAGTGGCGTAAATGCCTGCCCGGCCTGTGGCGGTGGCCCGGGCCAAGCCGTCCGCCGCGGGCGAGTTGGGGGTCAAGTACCTGCGCCGGCGGCCGATAGCCTCCCAAGGGCGTCGCCTGGCACGCCCGATGCATGGAAACGTGCCATGAAGACCACTAATTTCCTGATCGAAGCCGAGTGCAACGTGCCGAGCAACGTGATTCCGCTGTGGCCGGCTCGGCGTACCCCACGGGATGCGGGCGCCCGTCCGCGCGGGTCGTGGGTTGATCAGGCACATACCATTGAAACGAATGCGGTGGAACTCGATCCGCCGGAGCACCGCCTGGCGCGTCGCGTGGAGCGCGTGCTGTGCGCCCTGCTCTATCACGCGGTGCTTGAGCCCGGCAATAACCGCAGCTCGAAATCCTTCTCCATCGAAAAGCGCGTGGATCAGTTGGTGTCGCATGACCGCTTGATCGCGATTGCGCGTGCAGCGATCAGCATGGATTCGACCAGCGACCTCACGCGTATCGCCGCGGCGGCGATTACGTTTGAACTGCAGACGCAAGCGCAATGGCGCAACCGCGTTCTGCGCCTGTTCTCCGGCCAGCGTCGGCAGATCCATGCCGATACCACGGCCATCGCGAATCTGCTCGCGTGGGACCTTGATGCGTTGAAGGTCCGGCCGATCGATACGTTTGCCAAGTTTCTTTGAGCGCGATCGCAGGCTGGGATGAATCCCGGCTTTAGTTGTGTTTTCAGATGCTGGGATTTCATCCCAGCCTACGTTATTCGGACAAGGTAACCATCACTGCAAGCCCACCGCCCTCGCGGTTGGACAGCTGAAGGTTCCCGCCAATCGCCCGCGTCAACTGCGCGGCAATCGCCAAGCCCAGACCTGTGCCACCGGTATCGCGGCTGCGTGAACCTTCCAGGCGATAGAACGGCTGCAACACCTGCTCCAGTTGATCCTCGGGAATGCCTGGCCCGCGATCGCACACGGCCATGCACATGCCGCCATCCTTGCTGCGCCACGCGCTGACTTCCGCCGTGCCGCCGTATTTGAGTGCGTTGTCGATCAAATTACCCAGCACGCGCCGCAGTGCCTGCCGGCGAACCATGGCGGCACCGCCGATGGATTCCGCCAGCGTGACGGGCTTGCCGATGTCCTGGTAATCGAACACCAGGCTTTCCAGGAACGCTTTCACATCCATGCGCACGGGCACCTCCGCGCCGCCATGCGCGCTGCGTGCGTATGCCACGCCTTCGCGCACCAGATGCTCCATCTCGTGCAGGTCGCGCAGAATCTTCTGGCGTTCCTCGCCGTCGTCCAGCGATTCCGCACGCAGGCGCATGCGGGTGATCGGCGTCTGCAGATCATGCGAGATCGAAGCAAGAATATGCAGGCGTTCCTTGAGGTGGCGGGCGATGCGTTCCTGCATGGTGTTGAAGGCGACGGCCGCCTGCGCCACCTCGGCAGGACCTTCCTCGCTCATGCGCGGACCATCTGCCGTCGGCGCCATGGTTTCTGCGGCGTGCGCCAATTGCGCCAGCGGCCGCGTGGCCAGGCGCACGGCCAGCCACGTGCACACCAGCAGCAATATCAACTGCAGCACCAGCACCATCGGCAGCCATTGCGCGACCGGCGGCACGCCGTGCGGCATCACTACCAGCGTAAGCGGCGAACCATCGCGCAGGGTGAAATGCACTTGATAGCGCTCCGGCTGCGTCGAGATCGAATCGGCCTTAACGCGATAGCCGGGGCCGACTTCTTTCTCGATCCGATGCACCAGCCCCCATGAGCGCTTGCTCGTCAACAGCGCGCCCGGCTGGCCGTGGCCCAGCACGAAACGATAGTTGTCCCGTTCCAGCAGACTCAATGCGCCAGCGCGTTCGCTGACCGGCAAGCGATCCAGCATGGCAACCGACGTGGCAACTTCATGCTCGACCGTATCGAACATGGTCGCCGTGGCGCTTTGGTAGCGCTCATGCAACATCACCGCAAAAGAAAGCCCCTGCGCCAGCATCAGGCCGATAAAGATGATCAGGTAAATACGCGTGGCCATGCTGCGCGGCAGCCAGCGCTTTGGGGCGATGGAAGACACGTGATTCACGCGCCATCTCCGGGCAAGGTAATCGGCATGCTGAATACATACCCTTCGCTACGCACGGTCTTGATGTACGACTGCTCCTTGGCGTTGTCTTCCAGCCGCGTGCGCAGGCGGCTTACCAATAGATCGATGGAACGATCGAACAACTCCGCATCCCGGCCCTGCGTCAGGTTGAGCAACTGGTCGCGCGACAGTACCCGCTGCGGATGATCCAGGAACACGCGCAGCAATCGAAACTCCGCCCCGCTCAGCGGCACGATGGTGCCCTCCTCGTCCAGCAGATGGCGTGCGGTGGTATCCAGCCGCCAGCGGCCGAACGAGAGCACGTCGGTGGTTTCGGTGATGCGCAGATTCGGCGGCAGCATGCGCGTGCGGCGAATCACGGCCTTGATGCGCGCCAGCAACTCGCGTGGCGAAAACGGCTTGACCACGTAATCGTCCGCGCCCATTTCCAGGCCGATGATGCGATCGGTTTCATCGTCACGCGCGGTCAGCAGCAAGACCGGCAGCGCGCGATGCTTGCCGCTGCGCAAGGTGCGGCACAGCACCAGGCCATCGTCGCCGGGCATCATGATGTCCAGCACCACCAGGTCGAACGCCGAGGTATCCAGTTGCGCGAACATGTCGCGGCCATCGACGGCCGCACTGGCGCGCAGGCCGTTCTTGCGCAGGTACTCCATGACACCCGTGCGGATCTCGCGATCGTCATCGACGACGAGGATATTGTCGACGTGGTCCATAGGCATGCGCTCTCAAGGTTGCGTTGCGGTTCTGCCGGCATGGTAATCGACCAGGGCGCGGCCATGACGCCTATGAAATCTCCCCGCCTTATCTGGAACGTGTCCGCTTCGATGGCTTTTTGTATCGGTTTGTATCAGCGGCGTCCTTGCAGCTCCGTATCGCATGCCGGCACCCCGATGTTGGGGTTCGGCGTTGCCTCACCCCAACCTCCAGGCAATGCTCCGAACCCAAGGTTCTTCCAGTCGCAGCAGAACCCAAACCCGTCATTCCGGCGAAGGCCCACTGCTGTCCGGGGAAAAATCGTTGCATTCGCCGTAACGCTTGATGGATCGTCGTCCCGGCGAAAGCCGGACGCAGCGCGAAGCGCGGAGAACGTCCGAATGGACGGCCCCGAAAGGGGTGAGCGGAGCGAATCACCCAGCGACTTGCATTTCGCCGAAGACACTGGGCCCCGGCTTTCGCCGGGGCGACGATTTTCGGTGCCGTTGAATTTACGAGAAGAATTTTCGCCGTCGGGCTACGTGTCGAGACCTAATCAATTAAAAAAAATTTCCCCGGACAGTAGTGGGCGAAGCCCGGAATCCATCGTCAATACGAAGCATGGATTGACCAGCTTCGCTGTTGTAAAGCGCCTCGGCCTTCGCCGGAATGACGAATCAGGGTTTCCGGCAGGCGGAAAATCCTTAAGTTCGGAGCATTGAACCTACCGCGTCGCCCGGCGTTTGTATCAAAACGTATCGATCCCCCTCCGCCATACATTTCGATGCCATTCGGCGCTTGCCCGGACACAACCGGGATACGACGCCGCGGTTTCCTATGCACACCGGCCAGGACCTCGCGACGAGGCGGCCATCCGACCACTTGGGAAAACTGATCATGTCCATCCTCTACACCGGCAAGACCACCACCACCGGCGGCCGCAACGGCCAGGCGCGCAGCGACGACAACCGCCTCGACATCAAGCTCTCGCTTCCCGGCTCCAACGGTGCCGGCACCAATCCGGAGCAATTGTTCGCCGCCGGTTGGTCCGCCTGCTTTATCGGCGCGATGGGCCGTGCGGCGCAGGAATTGGGCGTTACGTTGCCTGTCGACACATCGGTGGACGCGGAAGTCGACCTGGTCAATGACGTGGAACGAGGCTTCTCCCTGCAGGCACGCCTCAACGTAAGCCTGCCGGGGCTGGACCACGCCGTCGCTCTGTCCGTCGCCGAGCGCGCTCACCAGATCTGCCCCTATTCGAAAGCGACGCGCGGCAACATCCAAGCCGTCATCACCGTGATTTGAATCTTTCCATTCCGCCGTCCACGTCCAAGGAGATCACCATGAAACGCACATACTTGGCATTTGCCGCAGCCCTGGGCCTGAGCCTCACCGGCCTTGCTTCGGCCGCCTATGCCGACGAGCAGTCGGCCCCATCATCCATCTCGCAAGCGCTATCGCCCGACCCATGGGGCCCGTTGAAGCACGTGCACGCCGGCGTATTGGATGTTGCCTATGCCGAGATGGGGCCGGCCAATGGCCCGGTGGTGATTCTTCTGCATGGATGGCCCTATGACATCCACAGCTATGCAGACGTCGCGCCGGCACTGGCAGCGAAGGGCTATCGGGTGCTGCTGCCCTATGCACGCGGCTACGGCGATACGCGCTTTCTGTCGGACAGCACCATGCGCAACGCCGAACCGGCGGCCCTGGCGCAGGATGTGATCGACTTTATGGATGCGCTGCACATCCAGCGTGCGGAGCTGGGCGGTTTTGACTGGGGTGCGCGTTCGGCGGACATCGTCGCCGCCTTGTGGCCGGAACGCGTCAAATCGCTGGTGACGGTAAGCGGCTATTTGATCGGCAGCCAGGAATCCGGCAAGACGCCGTTGCCGCCGAAGGCCGAACTGCAATGGTGGTATCAGTATTACTTCACCACCGAGCGTGGCCGCATCGGCTACGAAAAGTATCACCACGATTTTGCCAAGCTGATCTGGCAGCTCGCTTCGCCCAAGTGGAACTTTGACGACGCCACCTTCGAACGCAGCGCAGCGGCGTTGAACAACCCGGATCAGGTCGCCATCACCATCCACAACTATCGTTGGCGCCTGGACTTGGCCAATGGTGAAGCCAAGTACGCACCGCTGGAACAGCGCCTGGCGCAATTCCCTGCCATCACGGTGCCGACGATCGCCCTGGAAGGCGACGCCAACGGCGCGCCACATCCGCAGCCGGAAACCTATGCCAAGCACTTCACCGGCAAGTATCAGTTCCGGCTGGTCACCGGCGGCATCGGCCACAACCTGCCGCAAGAAGCACCGCAAGCGTTCACGCAAGCCGTGATCGATGCCGATCATCTTTGAGCGAGGGCTATGCCATGAAGACATCCATCATCGGGCTTGCAATGTTCATCACCGTAATCAGTGTCGTTGCACCGCAAGCGGCATCAGCGCAAACCTTGCAAGGAACGCATCGGCAGGAATTGTCGCGACATAACCTCGGCATGCCGGGTTACGAGGAAATCCAGCTGCGTGTCGATATCGATCCCGGCGTGACCGCGCCCAATCACCGGCACCCTGGCGAGGAAATCATCTACGTCATCGAGGGCACGCTGGAGTACCGCCTTGAAGGCAAGCCGCCCATGACGCTCAAGGCGGGTGACGTACTGTTTGTGCCAACAGGAGTCGTGCATAGCGCTACCAACGTGGGGCATACCGTTGCGGCAGAGCTTGGCACCTATATCGTTCCCATCGGCAAGCCGCTGGTTGAAGTGGTGAAGTAAACCTCCACCCACAAAAAACAGCCATCCCCTTCGTCATTCCAGCGACTTTTAGATACTCAAAGTCACTGGGTCCCGGCTTTCGCCGGGACGACGATGGTCAGGTTGGTGCGGTAGGGTCAAGACGGTACGCGGGCGAAGCGAGCCCATCTTGCCGCGCCATCATTCCAGCGAAAGCACACTGCTGCCTGGCAAGAAATTTGCGTCTCCTTGCAAACGTCAGACTTGTCATGTCGGTTATGACGATACGTGCCGCGATTGGCTCCCTCTCCCCTTCGGGGAGAGGGTTGGGGTGAGGGGCGACACCGCGTGAAACCCTATCTTTTCCGCACGCTTTTTCGCTTTTTTCGCGCATCGTCGGCATCGTAGGCTGGGATGAAATCCCAGCTTGCGCTTGGCATCATGATGCTGGGATTTCATCCCAGCCTACGGCACGGCGGCACGCGTCACACGTTCTTTGGTATGGTGCGGCCTCGGAAGGCGATGACTCTGTATGCCTTCTGCAGTCAGCAGGACATCACTCGATCTGGCGCTGTCATGTCGTCATCGGCCATCTTCTCCGGCATGGCACCGGCAGGTTCTACCTTTGGAGATCGTGATTCGCATGATTGACATCACCCGTCGCACTTTCGTCATTTCAGGTCTTGGATTGGTCGGTGCCGGCTTGCTGCCGCGCTTCGTGTTGGCAAGCAATGGCAAGCCCATGGCCGGCACACCACCCTGGGCACTGCCGCCGCAAAGCACGACCGCCCTGGCGCCACGCGAGCAACTGCTGTTCGATTTCGGCTGGCAGTTCGCCTTCGGCAACGGCGACGACCCGAGCAAAGACTTCGATTTCGGTTTCAACCAGAGCGATTTTTCAAAGACGGGCGCGTTCAAGATCGCCACCGCCGAGTTCAATGCGGGCAACTGGCGCAACCTGAACCTGCCGCATGATTGGGCGGTGGAACTACCCTTCGTGCACGACGACAAGGGCGACGAAGACAATCGCATGACCTCGCACGGCTACAAGCCGCTTGGGCGCCGCTATCCGGCTACCAGCGTCGGCTGGTACCGCCGCACGTTCACCATTCCCGAGAGCGATCGCGGACGCCGCATCTGGATCGAATTCGACGGTGCGATGCGTGACATCATGCTGTTCGTCAACGGCTGCTACATCGGCCGACATGACGACGGCTATACCTCGTTCCGCTTCGACCTTAGCGATTTCCTCAACTACGGCGGCAAGAACGTTATCACCATACGCGTCGACGCCAGTTTTGGCGATGGCTGGTTCTACGAAGGCGCCGGCATCTATCGCCACGTGTGGTTGACCAAGACGGATCCCGTGCACCTGGCCAAATGGGAAAGCGTGGTGCGCTCCACCGTACAAGGCGACGCCGCCGCGCTTGAGTTGGCGACTGTCGTCGAGAATCAGCACGAGCATCCGGTCAATGCTTCGCTTGAATGGATCATCGTCGATGCCTCCGGCCGCACGGTTGCACAGGCAACATCACCTGCGCAGGCGATTGCGCCGAATACATCGCTGGATTATCGCGCCAACGCAAACGTCCAAAACCCTGTACTTTGGTCGCTCGACGAACCGCATCTCTACACCGCGCTGGTGAAAGTGCTTGTCGACGGCAGCGTGCGCGACGGCGAGCATATTCCGTTCGGCATTCGTACGGCTCATTTCGATCCCGACCACGGTTTCTTCTTGAACGGCAAGCCGCTCAAGATCCAAGGCACCTGCAACCACCAGGATCATGCCGGCGTCGGCGCCGCCTTGCCCGATCGC
>NZ_DATEJY010000198.1:0-72209 GCF_035277725.1 Dyella sp.
AGAAACGATCCCAGCAGCACCAGCACATGCACCAGCAGCGCGCCGATCACCCCGGCCAGCTTCAACAGATAGTCGCGCGGCTTCTCGCGCGTACGCCGCCGATAGACCACCGCCCACGTCGCCGCATCGCGCGGCGACTTGATCATGATGACCTTGGACGAGACGGATTCGGGCTGATCGGGAGGCAAAGGCGACATGGGCGCCAGTGTACTGGGGGCAAGCGGATTTCTTGAGCTTGGGAACGCTCTTGTAGGCTGGGATGAAATTCCAGCATCAGGCGGCATCAGCACGCTGGGATTTCATCCCAGCCTACGTTGGATCTGTAAAAAACCCTGGCGGCCTTGGCCGCCAGGGTTCCGAACATCCATGCTCACTAATGCCCATTACAAACCGTTGAACGACTTCCATGCGGACAACAGGTTGGTGGCATTCACCGAGCCCAACCCGTTGGCGCCGCTCCAACCGGCTTGCGCCGCATAAGCTGCGGTAGTGCTGTTGTACTTCGTGGCATTGGACGAGGTCAGGCCAACCTGGGTCGGCCCATAGAAGCCCTCGAAGTTCTGGATCGTGCCGTAGAAGTAGCAATCGGGCGTCACTTCGCCCTGCAACTCGATGCACTGCGTGGAGTTGCCGCCATCGGTGATGTTGTGGAACACGCACTTGCCGGTGCCCTTGGTGCCGTTGTTGGCATTGCAGGCAGCAAGCGTCGACGGCGCCGAACCGGTGGGGCCACCGAACTCGTTGCGTGCCAACTCATACAGCGTGGGCGCGGCGTTGCCTTGATCCACCGATCCACCTGCACTGGACAGTCCCTGGTCGATCAGCGCCTGGATGCCGGCAAACATCGGCGAGGACAGCGAGGTGCCGCCTTCCAGTACCACCGGCGTGGTGAAGTTCGGCGCGCACGGACTGGCACCCGTGCACAGAATCACCCAGGAATAACCGCCATAAGAACCGGCAAACAGCGAGACATCCGGCAAGTCACGCGACTGATCCTTGGCCGCGCCGCGCACGATCCGTTGCCACGACGGCTTCGACACCACCGAAGACGCACCGCCGCTGCCGCTTTCGGAAGTAACGTAGTAGCCATAGGGGTCGTAGATCATCGCGTTCTTGCAGAACTGCAAGGCGCTGCCGCCGATCAGGTCCTTGGCCGCGCGAGTGTTGCCGCACGATTGATTCCAGGTGATTTCCGGTACGTACGACTTGGCCGATCCATACACTGGATTCAACGTGCTGTTGAAGTACTTGCTGCTCGTGCCATCCAGCACATCCGCCGTATCCGAACCGCCGACGGCAGTGTTGTTGACCGACGAACCAAACGAATTGGCATCGATGGCCGGCACGCCGTTGATGATCGAACCGTTGAAGCTGGGGTTGGAACCGGAATCGCCGCTGGAGACGAACACCGAAATGCCTTCCGCATCGGCCTGCGCCCACATCGCATCAATGGCGGCCTTGCTGGCCGCATCGGTAAAGCCTTCACCATAGCCATAACTGGCGCTGATGATGTTGGGGCGCGACGTGCCGTTGATCAGGTTGCTGGCCGCAGTGAACACGCCACCGAAGAAATTGTTGCTGCCGGTATCGCTGCACGTCGCCACCCAGATGTTCGCACCGGGCGCAATGGCGGTGGAATATTCCGAATCCAGCACAGTCTCGATGCTTTCGCTATCGGGATCATTGCCACCCGGATCCGTGCAATTGCCCGTGCTCGGCGACAGCTGCGGCTGGAACTGCTGGAAGGTGCCACCGTAACCACCCAAGCCAAACTGGCTGACGAAGTTCGGCCAGTCCGACACATCCATATCCTGGTCTTCCACCACGGCGATGTTGATGCCCTTGCCGGTCAGGCCCTGCACGTACAACGGCGCAGTGTTGTAGATGGTCTGCATGTCGTACGGCGCGAAACCGCGTACGCCACCTTCGAAATTCACCAGCGGCTTGGGACCGCTGCTGGCATTGGCGGTCTTGGCCGACTGCTGGACCTTGAAGCGTTGGGTGGAACGATCGAACTGTGCGATTTGCGGCTGCTGATGCAGCGGTTGCGGCCGAAAATCATTCAAGCCCGCCACGCCCACTACTACGCTGTGCAACGCCGACGGAATGCTGATGTCGCCATCATTGGCGATATGGCTCACATGATTGACGATGTAATGATTCTCCTGCGTGCGGAACGCCTGCCGCACTTGTCCTGCCGTGCCGCTGAAATCGATCTGCATTTTGTTCGGCAACACGCCATTAACCTTGAAGCCCTGCGATGTGAGCCAGGCGGTCACCGCGCTGATATCCGCATCGCTGACGCCAAAGGCTTGCCCGTACTGGCTTGGGGTGACCCATTGATGGAACTTGGAGGAAGAAGGATCGTGCTGCGCGGCGATCAGCTTAGTCAGTGCAGCGCTGCGCTTAGCACTGCGCTGCAGGACCAGCTGCATATGGTTCATCGGCGTGGAGTCGGCCACTGCACCGGCCGACGTCATTTTGCCCAACAGAGATAGATGCGTATTGCCCAGGGCGGAAACGACCCTGTTATCGACCGTTTGCGTGACCCGCGGCGCTTCGGTGGTGTCGATACCCGCCAGCGCGGCGTTTGAAGCAGAAGCCAGAGACATCGAAGGCAGCGTAGCGAGGGCTGCCGCAATGCAAACACTGATCATCACATGCTCGGTTTTCACGTTTTTTCTCCATAAAAAGGAAATGAAAGAAAGCGAGCCCCCTGTGATGTATCTGCTGCTCATTCATGCACTCGTCGTGGTCACCTCTCTGTAATTTGAGAACGGATAAAGCCATCGCACCGCCGTACGGGCCCGACGCAGCCACAGGCTGCGGTTGCATTGACTTAAGTTATTTCCCACTTGATTCCCGCGAGAACGCCGGGGTACCGATGGTGCGCACAGTTGTGTTTGGACGTCCAGTGCTTTTAGTAATCAAATTGCTTGCCAGCAAATAGAAGTTTCATTTAGACGTCTAAAATTTAGACTTCTAAATGCAAATACAAAAACAGCTCCGTAAATATCTTCGTGAAGAAGGCATGATGATCCGACGAAGGTAGGGTTTTCGCTACGCGTTACGTCTTGTGATTCTTTATCGGCGCGAAACTCGGTAGGTTGGGGTGCGAACCCCTACATTCTTTTCCACACATACATCCTCATGCTGGGGTTCGCACCCCAGCCTACGTGCCCGGCTTTTTCTTTTCCGCATCCACTGCGCGCGTGGGCGTATCCACCGGGCATCCATAAGGCAACGGCTTGCCGGCGCGGTAATCGGCGATGCAGGTCGCCACGTCCGGCTTGGGTGTGGACGTTCCTTTCACCAAGGGCGCAGGCGCCATGTTCAAGCGCTCGTCGCCATCGGTGGGTGGCGGCGGCGGTGGCGGATCACCGCCGCATCCACCTGCCAGCGCCGCCAGCGACACGCCGCAATGGATGCGAATGCCGCCTGGCAACTGGATGGTTTTCTTCACCGTGGTTTTTTCGACTGCCTTCTGCAAGGCATCGTCGATGGCGTTGCTGCTCTTGCGCCAATAAGGGTCGAGCTTGGTGGGCTTGTACTTGATGATGTCGCGGTCATGCATGATCTGCGTGTCGCCTTGCGGCGCATGCTGTACGTATTCCTCGGAGGGTGCACTGGAGGCACTGGCCGGCAGCACGACTTGCCCGCTGCGATCGAACAACAACGGACGCGGCGCCGACGTCGCCGGTGCTGGTTGCGGCGCTGGTGCGGATGTCGGCAGATGTACCGTCATCGCATTTTTCGATGGCGGCTCACGCACCGGACGGGGTGGCGGCGTTGGCGGTGCGATCGGCGGCGGCGCGGCCGAGGGCTTGCTCACGCCACGTGTGATGAAACGCACCTGGATGCCCTGATCGAGCTGCACCCGCACCACTTCCGGCGCACGCACGCCCGGCTTCATCTCGTACCACACCGCCACGGTGAAAAAGACATGCAGCAGCAGCGCGATCGCCAACGCGCCCCACAGGCGGCGGCGATCGCGCGGCGGTTTGCGCCAGCGCAATTGATGCAGCATGGCGCGCGTGGGGCCATCGAGCTGCGCCAGTCCGCGGTGCCTGTCGTCATCCGGCGGCGGAAACCATCGATGGTGCTCGACTTGATCAGGGCGTTCGATAGGAAAACATCCTCGGTATGCTTGCCGGCCACATCACGCGGCCGTCGCGGGTATGGGATGCCCTCACAGACCGTGAGCGGGTCGTACGGTTCCGCCGGCGATCACATCAGATTAACGATTGTAGGTAAGCGATACGACGCGGTCTCCGCACTGCAACTTGACCAACCCGGCCAATGAGAGAAGGCTAGCCCAACCGCAGCAGCAGCCTTGCAGGCGCCGCTGCCATCCCGCCATGACCGCCCTGCGTCCTGTACGCGAAGGACGACCATGACGGCCCACCACGATAGCCGCCCATAGCGGCTCATGCAGAGGAGGGTCGCATCGTGTCCTATCACACGGAACACATCCGCAACGTCGCGCTCGCCGGTCACGCCGGCGTGGGCAAGACCACCTTGTTCGAAGCCTTGCTGCACGCTGGCGGCGTCATCCAGACGCAAGGATCGATAGAGCGCGGCACCACGCAGTCGGACACCGATCCACAGGAGAAAACGCGCGGCCACTCCATCGACAGCTGCGTTGCCGGCATCGACCACAACGCCTGCCACATCAACCTGATCGACACCGCCGGCTATCAGGATTTCCGCGGCGGCACGCTCTCCGCCTTCACCGCCGTGGAAACCGTAGCGATTGTGGTGAACGCCTCCAACGGCATCGAATACGGCACGCGCCGCATGATGGAGCGCGCCCGCGAGCGCGGCGTGGCGCGCCTGCTGGTGATCAACAAGATCGACGCCGAGAGCGCCGGCCTGCCGGCCCTGGTCAATGCATTGCGCGAGGAATTCGGCAGCGAATGCCTGCCGGTAAACCTGCCCGCCGACAACGGCAGCAAGGTGCTGGACTGTTTTTTCCATCGCGATGGCGCCACCGATTTCTCTTCGCTGGCCGAAGCGCATCAGCAGATTCTCGACCAAGTGGTGGAGATCAACGAAACCACCATGGGCGCGTATCTCGACGCCGGTGAAGAAGCGCTCACGCCGCAGCAATTGCACGATGCTTTCGAGCAATGCCTGCGCGAAGGCCACCTGGTGCCGATCTGTTTCGTCAGCGCGCGCAGCGGCGCGGGCGTGAACGAATTACTGGATCTGTTCGATCGCCTGCTGCCCAACCCGGCCGAAGGCAATCCCCCGCCGTTCCGCAACGCGCAGCATCTGCAGCTTCCGGTGGAGCCCGATCCGAATGCGCACGTCATCGCCGATGTGTTCAAGGTGGTCAACGATCCCTTCGTCGGCAAGCTGGGCATCTTCCGCGTCTGGCAGGGCACGATTCGCCGCGATAGCCAGCTGTTCATCGACGACAACCGCAAGGCGTTCAAGGTCGGCCACCTGTTTCGCCTCAACGGCAAATCCCACGTGGAAATGGAACAGGCGATACCCGGCGACATCGCCGCCGTGGCCAAGGTGGAAGACATCCATTTCGATGCCGTGCTGCACGACTCGCACGACGAAGACCTGATCCATCTCGAGCCCCTGCGCTTCCCGCAACCGATGTTCGGCCTGGCGCTCGAACCCAAGCACAAAGGGCAGGAACAGAAGCTTTCCCAGGCGTTATCGCGACTGTCCGAGGAAGACCCGTGCTTCCGCGTGGAGCACCACAAGGAACTGAACGAAACGGTGATCCGTGGGCTTTCCGACTTGCATCTGAAGATCATGCTGGAGCGCATGAAAGAGCGTTACGGCGTGGAAGTGGTCACGCATCCGCCACGTATCGCCTATCGCGAAACCATCTCCCATTCGGCCGAAGGACATCATCGTCACAAAAAACAAACCGGCGGCGCCGGACAATTCGGTGAAGTCTTCCTGCGTGTCGACCCGCTCGATCGCGGCGCCGGCTTCGAGTTCGTCGACGCGGTCAAAGGCGGCGTGATTCCCGGACAATACCTGCCCGCCATCGAAAAAGGCGTGCGCCAGGCGATGGAAAACGGCGCGGTGGCGGGCTATCCGTTGCAGGACCTGCGCGTGACGGTTTACGACGGCAAATACCATCCTGTCGATTCCAAGGAAGTCGCGTTCATCTCCGCAGGCAAGAAAGCGTTTCTCGATGCGGTCAGCAAGGCGCGGCCGCTGGTACTGGAGCCGATCGTGGATGTTGAAGTGGCCATTCCCGAACCCAGCGTGGGCGACGTCACAGGCGGCCTTGCCGGCAAGCGCGCACGCATCATGGGCACGGATGCCAAACACGACGGCGAAATCGTGATCAAGGCGCAAGCACCCTTGGCCGAGCTCACCGACTACCCCACCGAGCTCAAGGCCATGACCGGCGGCCGCGGCCGCTACAGCCTCGACCTCAGCCATTACGAACCGGTGCCGCCACCCGTCCAGCGCCAGCTCAGCGAGGCCTGGAAGCCAAAACTCGACGAAGACTGACGTCGCCACTCCCTTCACCGAACGAGCCGGGCGACGTCGCAGCCGCCCGGCTTCATCTGTTTACTCAACGACTAAATACAATCAGGAGGGCCGCATGAGCCGAGCCTTCGTCAAAGACAACGAGGACGACACCCCCGAGGTGCTGCCCGAACTGCCCATCAGCACACACACCAACTACGTGACATCACGCGGCCTCGCCTTGCTGCGCGCGCGCCTGGACAAAGCCACGGCGCGCCACGATGTCTTGAAAGCGAACGAGCAGGACACCCTCGCCCAACGCAATGAATTGACCGCACTGGAACGCGAACTGCGTTATCTCCATGCACGCGTATCCAGCGCCAACGAAGTGGACCTATCCAAGCAACCACATGATCGCGTGGCCTTCGGCGCCACCGTGACCGTGGACAGTGATGAAGGTGAACGGCGCTGGCAGATCGTGGGCGAGGATGAAGCCGATGCGGAACATGGCCTGGTGAGTTACGTATCCCCACTGGCAACGGCGCTGCTCGGTGCGCGGGTAGGTGACGAAGTGCGCTGGCAACGGCCGGCGGGAGACATGATGATTGAGGTGTTGAACATCCACTACGCCACAACCTGACCACGTAGGCTGGGATGACAATCCCAGCATCATTGGTGCGTGAGGAAGCTGGGATTGTCATCCCTACCTACGCAGGCATTACAACCGACTTTCCCGCTTCAGCCGCAAATACCGCTCGATCAGCGCCCCCGACAACTGCGCACACTCCACATCCATCGTCATCACGCCACGCCGGTTGAGATCGTCATGCACGCGTTCGCGGCCGGCCAGGTAATGCATAGCGGATGCGCTGCGGATGGCGGTTTCCAGATTGTCGCCGGCATGGTTGGCGGCTTGCTCCACGGCTTGTTCGCGCAAACTCGCTACCAGCACCAAGTGGCGTTGCGCCAGCAAGGTGACGGCCATGGCCAGTTCGCTATCGTCTTCATCGCGCACGTTGGTGATGAGGATGACCAGGGCGCGTCGCCGCTGGCGTTCCTGCAGTGCTCTGGCAGCGGCGAGGTAATCGGTGGGTGCGGATGTCGCCTGCAGGTCGTAACCGGTGCCCAGCAACATATCCATGCCGCCGCTATCGCGCTGCGGCGGCAACCAGCGTTGTGTGCGGCCCGTGCAGGCAAGCAGGCCCACGGCATCGCCTTCGCGCATGGCGATGTAGGCCAGCGATAGCGATGCGTTCAAGACGTGATCGAAATGCGCGATGGCGCCGTCCTTCGCCAGCATGCGGCGACCGCAATCGAGCAGCAGCACGATCTGCTGGTTGCGTTCTTCGCGGTACTCGCGCGAAATGAAATGGCCCATGCGCGCGGTGGCTTTCCAGTCGATCTTGCGCATGCTGTCGCCAACGCGATAGTCGCGCAGCTCCTGGAATTCCGTGCCTTCGCCTCGCCGCCGTTGCAAGCGTGCGCCGATGGTGTGCGAAGCGAGCTCGACGCTGAGCCCAGCCATCTCGGCGAGCGGTGCGAAGTTCGGATACACGCGCACGGTATTCACGACATCGAGCGTGCGGCGTTGCGACCACAAGCGCCATGCCGAGTGGAAACGCAGATGGCAGCCGGTAAACATGGCCGGACCGCGCGCGTCTGGCGTGAGCGCGTAGTCGAAGCTGTATTCGGTCTGTGGCGCCAATTGCATCCGATGTGGCAAACCATGCACCGGCCAACCGCCCGGGTGCAGATCATGCACATCCATGCGGCGTGCTGCTTTGGCGGCGGACTGCAGCCGTAGCCGCACGAACATTTCCACGCCCAACGGCACCACGGGCGCGACCTCGCGTTGCAACGCCGGCGATGGCATGCGCCGCAGTTGCCAGGCATCCGCCAGCATCAAGCAAGCCAGCACGCCGCCGTAAGCCAGCCATGCCGTCAACGGCAGCATGCCGATGCTCGCCAGCACGCCAACCAGCGTCCAGCCAAGCAGCAACCACAGCAGCAACGGCGCCGGTCGCATCATTGCCGTGGTGCAGCCACCTTATGGAGCAGCGCGCGAATGACATCATCCGGGCGCTGCCGTTCCACCAGCGCTTCCGGCGCCAGCATCAAACGATGACGCAGCGCCGGCAGCGCAACTGCACGCACGTCATCCGGCGTAACGAAATCCCTGCCATCGATCGCCGCTTGCGCGCGTGCAAGGCGAGCCAATGCCAAGCCGCCACGCGGACCGGCACCGCCGACCACCGCCGGCCATTCGCGCGTGGCGCGTGCCATGCGCACGGCGTAATCCATCACGGCGGGGTCCATATGCATATGCGCCACGCCTTGTTGCATGGCAAGCAGTTCATCCTGCGTCATCACTTGCTGCACGCGCGAGACATCGAGATCGGCGGCAACCTTGCCGTGCAGTACGTTCTCGACCATGCGTTTCTCGTCTTCCAGCGACGGATAGTTGATCAGTACCTTGATCAGGAAACGATCGAGCTGCGCTTCCGGCAGCGGATAGGTGCCTTCCTGCTCGATCGGGTTTTGCGTGGCGACCACCATGAACGGTGCCGGCAGCGGAAAGCGGCGGCCTTCGATGGTGGCCTGCCCTTCCTGCATCGCTTCCAGCAACGCCGCCTGCGTTTTTGCGGGTGCACGATTGATTTCATCGGCCAGCAACAGGTTGGCAAACACGGGACCGCGGCGCACCTGGAAGCGCTCGGCCTTGACGTCATAGATGGCGTGGCCGGTCACGTCGGTCGGCATCAGATCGGGCGTGAACTGGATGCGCCCGAAGCTGCAGTTCATCGCAGCGGCGAGTGCACGCACCAGCAAGGTTTTGCCGAGCCCCGGTACGCCTTCGATCAATACGTGGCCGCCGGCCAGCAATGCCATCAATACCTGGTCGAACACGTCGGTCTGGCCGATAAAGGCATGCGCTACCTGCTGCCGCAAGGCATTGGTGCGCGCATGAATGATGTCGACCGTCATCGGCGCCGCTGGCGCAAGGGTTTCTGTCGTCATAGGTGGCTCCTTAGCCGCGCCAGAGTCGTCATGCTGCCGCGAAACGCCGCTGCGTTCGCCGGCGATTGGAAGGCGTTCTCAATGTGGTGGGCATCCAGCCGGCTGCGTTGTGCCAGCCATGCGTAAAGTTCGTCGCGCTTGAGCATGACGCTGGCAGGATCCGTGCGATGCAGGCGCACCAGAATCGCATCGCAAGCCAGGCGATGCAGGCTGCGGCCACTGTCTCGACGAAACAGGAATTCGCCGACGGCATGGATATGTTCCAGCAATGCACGCCGATGCGCGGCGGGTGCCGGTACCAGCGGCCCGAGACGTTCGCTGCGCATGGCCATCCAACCCAGGACCAGCAGCAGCGAGGCGAGCAACGCCGGCCAGCCGCGCATGAAGAGGCTCACCCAGAACGAGTTGCCGATCAGCTTGTACAAGAGAAAAAACTGGCCGCGTCCAAAATTGGGCGCAAGCAGCCGCATGGCAAATTGCTGTTCGGGACCGTGCTTGAGGCGATCGCGCATAAGGACGTCCATCGCCAAACTCGACAGCAGACTGACCGTGCCCTTGCCTATCGGCACGCGCGCAAACAGCAGGCCATCGCTCTCGGGCTTGCCGATGATCACCGAGGCGCGCGCCATCGCCTGCGGTTGCAGGTAGAAACCCAGCCCGCACATGGGCGGCGACTTTTTTGTGTCGACCTGATCCTTTGCATCCATCGCCAGATTCATGCATAGCGACGTCCATTTCTCAGTCTTCCGCTGCAAGCCGAGATTGTCATTCAAAGGCGTATCCGCCACGAAGAACGGCGAAAACACCAGATGGCCACCCGCGCGCACCCATTGGCCGATCGCCTGGGCCTGCAAGGTCGTGATGCCGCTGGTATCGCCATCCATCACCAGCGTATCGCCCGGTTTCAATTGGGGGAGCACCCGATTGAGCAGCACACCGCTGCTGGCAGGCTGCCCCATGCCGACGAGAATGCGCTCAAGTGCGAAGAATGGGTTGTAATCCGCCTCGCCTTTGGCTGGCGTGGTTTCGGTCACCCAATCGCGCTTGTAAGTAGCCAAGAACATGGCGCAGCCCAGCAGCACCACGGCGACCACCACCAGTGCGACCAGCAGCCGGCTTTTCATGGTGCCACCTGTTGCGCCGGCCACCCCGAAAGCAGCTCGTCGACGTGAGTATCGGTGGGATAGCGATCGGCATACGCCGCAAGCTGCCACGTGCGCACGATGGCGATAAGCCGCTCGCGCCGCGCCGGATCATCCATCGAGCGTGCATGACGCAACCAATCGGATTCCGTCGCATCGATCGGCGCCTGCATGCGCAATGCCAAGGCCGCGCGCTGCACGCTACCGCGATAGAGCAAAGCCAATGCCTCACGGCGATGACTCGCGTCCCAGCGTTTGCGCACGGCTGCCGCAAGGTCGTCCGGCAAAGGCTCGTCGTGTACGGCGCTGCCGCGCAGGATTTTTGGCTTTTCTTTCGGCGCCAGCGACGGCATTGAAACGCGTCGCACATGGCGCACGGCAAAGATGACCAGCGCCATCACCACCACGGCCAGCAATCCCCACAGCAGCAGATTGATCAGGGCCGAGCCGAGATTACCGATCATGCCGGCCAGCCATGCGTTCGGCTCCGCAGGCTTGAGTGTGGGCTGCTGCCGCGGTATCCAGCGCTGCACCCTGCGCTCCTGCCCGAAGCGTGGATCGCGATAGACCTCCGCCGCGGCACGGGCAAACTGCGCATCCTGATCGTCGACCGGTTGATGGAATGCATCAGCGACGACAAGCACCGGCGCCTGCTTGAAATGAGTTTGCGTATCGGCAGCATGCGTGAGGGATGGAACGCATGCCACGCATAGCAACAGCGCCACGCCCACGCCGGCTTCCAGCAGGCGCTCGCGCAGACGCCGAAACGCGAGATCGATATCCCAGGCTTCCAATTGCGTGCGGCGATTCAGATACAACGCAAATCCCGCTGCTACATAAAGCGGCTCGACGATACTCATCGCCACGTAAGTCACGCCAGAGAAGATCCACACCAGCGCATGCCGGAACGCGGGCAGCGTAAACGCCTCATTCAAGTCGCGCATGGAGTCGGGCAAGGTTTCGTTCGGCAGCATCCACGCGGCAAACAGGCACAGGCTGATGGCAATGACCGCCTCGAACGCCATGCACGTCCAGGTCAAGCCGCTGGCCACGCCGACCAAGGGCCGGCTAAGTACACGCCAGCGCGCGCGGCGCTGTTTACCCGCGACGCCTTCGAGCAACTCCATCGGCAGGCGCAAGGCGCGATTGGTATCCACGCGCAAATAAGTCAAACCGGCCAGCGTACGTTTCCATGACCATTGCCGCTGCGCCCGCAACGTAGCGCGCCACGTGGGTGCTTGCTCGAACACGGCGCGCGACAGCACATACAACGGAATGCGGTCGAACACGGGGCGCAACCACCACGGCAGCAGAAAGCCCAGCCACGGCATGCCAAGCAGCCACGCCACAGCCTGGCACAGCAGAAACATCGGCAGGGTGAAGGCAAACCACGCCGACCACACCGGCCGCGCATGTGCGCGCAACAGAGTCATGCCCAGGTCCAGCGCTTCCTGCGAGGTGCGCGGACGCAACGCCACACCGATGCGTTCAAGTTGCACGGCCGCCCCCCGCACCACCACGCACAAGCCACCACAGCACCAGCAACCAGATGCCCGCGCCGCTGCTGAACTTCACAACATCCGGCAGCGCCGCCATCGAAGACCAATACGCTTCAATGAAAGCGGCGGCAATCAACATGGCAAACGCGCCCATCGCCAGCCGTGCGCCAGTCCACGCCGCATGGCGCAGAGCCACTTCTCGACGCAACCGTCCCGGCGCCAGCAACGCCAGGCCGAACTGCAAGCCGGCGCCACCGGCAATGACGATGGCCGTCAATTCAAAACCCGAGTGCCCCACCACGAAACGCCAGAACGGGCCACCGTAACCGATGGCATTCAAATGCCCGGCCACGCCGCCCATGATCACGCCATTGGCAGTAAGCACATAGATCGCGCCCACGCCGAACAACAGGCCCGACGCAAACGTGCGAAAGGCAATGCTGACGTTGTTCATCACGTAGAAGCCGAACATCTGCAGATCAGTACCGCTGCTGCGCCCGATATGGCTGTTGGCCGGGTCGTACATGGTGTCGAAATCATGCAGCTGCTTCGCGTTGAACAGCGAATGTGCCAGTTCCGGCTTCCATTGCAGGACGATGTAGATCACCACGGCCGGCACATACAGCAACAACGCGGCCACCAGCATGTAACGCCATTGCTGACGCACCAGGCGCGGAAAGTCGGCAATGAGAAACACCGCCACCTTGTGCCAGCGCGGTGCCGGCGGACGATAGAGCTGGCGATGACCCATCTGCACGATCTGCTGCAGGCGTTCGGTCACTTCGCGGCTGTAGCCACGCGCTTGCGCAAGCGCGAGTTGATGGCACACGCGTCGATACGCCTGCGGAAAATCCAGTGCGTGCTCCGATTGCATCGCCACCTGCGCCTTGCGGTCGAGCTGCCCCAGCCAGGAGCGCAGCACGTCCCATTCCTTTTCATGCAAGGCGACGAACTGCTCCTGCTTCATGGCCTTCCCAGCAATCCATTGGCATAGGCGGTGATGTGCGTAACCGCGGCGGTGCCTTCGCGCCCGGTCAGCGGATAAAGAATGTCGGCCAGTTCTTCTTGGCGCTCCGGCGTGAGTTGCGGCGAACGCTCGGCGAATTCGATCACGGCAGCCTGCTCGTCCTGATCGAGCGGCAGCGGCAGCGGTTGCGCCGGAGCAACCGGCACCTTGCTGCCAGCAGGAAGCTCATCGGCATGAATCACCAGGCTGCCCGCGACGATGTCGCCAATGCGGCGCGCGGACGGATCGATCATGCTGGTCACCAGACCAACGCCGTAGATGCCGGGCAACGCATCGACCACGCGCAGCAGGTTGCGTGTGATCGATGGCAGCAAGGTAATCGGCGTGCCATCGGCACTGACCACGCGCAGACCCAAGGCACGCTTGCCGATGGTTTGCCCGTGAAACCAGACCTCGCACACCACGTTATACGCCCACATCAGCGTGAACATCAGCAGCATGCCCAAACCGGCGCCACCACGTCCGAACACCGCCGAAAGAATGCCCACGCCGATGGAGAAAACGACCACGCGCAATAACGTATCGAGCAACCAGGCTTGCGCGCGGCCAAAGGCTCCGGCAGCGCGCAGACGCAGGCTGACGCCTTCCGGCGTTTCGATTTCGCGTACGGTGTCGAGCATCAGTCGACGATGACGATGGTGTCGGCGATGTAATCGTGGATGCAGCGTTTTTCGTTGCCGAAGATCACCAATGAATCCGCCAGCCCGATGAAGCGGCCAATGATCGGAATGGCCCCCATCAACGCCACCGGCAACCAGCGCAAAAAGATGACACGTGAGAGTGTTACTGCCTCACCATTGCTGCGCACGATCTTGATATTGAGCGTGCGCTTGCCAATCGTTTGGCCGTTTCGGCTGAGAAGAATGCAGTTGTAGACGAATACGCCAATGACCAGCCCAAAACCGATCAGGCCAGCGAGCATTGGCCATATGGCGGGGCGAAGGCCGCTATTCACGTCTCGATAAACGGCTGCAATAAAAATAAATGGCATGACGCAGACAGCGATGATCACACCATCGAGCAAAGCGGCTCCGAGTCGTTGCCCTCGGGTCGCCTTGCGGGCTTCCAGATTTCCACCTTGTGATAAAGGCGCATCATCTACCACCGCGCCAGGCGCGGCATACGGATTCGTTTCCATGGCGTGCTTTCCCTATCTGAACACCGGCCCCCATGCCGATGTGTGGTTTGAGTATAGGGGCAAGCTATGACAGGCGCGCAAGTAGCGCGCCCGCGTAGGCTGGGATGCAATCCCAGCATCGCCACGCCAATGAAAGCTGGGATGCCATCCCAGCCTACGATGCTCAAATCAATTACGCCGCCAGCAATTCAATAAACGCCTTGCCAAACGCCGGAATATCATCCGGCTTGCGACTGGTCACCAAATTACCGTCGCGAATCACTTCGCGGTCTTCCCAGCGGGCACCGGCGTTTTCCAGATCTTTCTGCAGGCTGGGCCAGGAGGTCATGGTGTGGCCTTTGACGCAACCGGCGTTGATCAGCGTCCACGGACCATGACAGATCGCCGCGATCGGCTTGTTGGCATCGCCAAAAGCACGCACGAAGGAAACCGCTTCTTCCTTGAGGCGCAGCTTGTCGGGATTCATTACACCGCCCGGCAGCAGCAAGGCCTCGTAATCATCGGGCTTGGCCTGGCTGAGCGAGCGATCCACTTTCACTGCATCGCCCCAGTCGCTGATGTTCCAGCTTTTGATTTCCTTCGCATCGCCGGGCGCGATCACGTCGACCTTGGCGCCGGCTTCTTCGAGCATCCGCTTGGGCTCGGTCAGCTCGGCGTATTCGAAACCTTCTGTGGCGAGCACGGCAATCTTCTTGCCGGACAAGGATTTGCTGTTCATGGGCAGACTCCGGGTGAGAGACCCAGAGTCTGCAAACGGCCCGATCCAGGCCGCGTATGCCGGCAGTGAGCGCGGCGTGATCAGGGCTTGGGCTGGCGCTTGGGCTTGAGCAGTGTGCCGGTGCACTTGGGCGAGCCGCACAGGCAGGCCCATTTTTTCTTGAGGCGCGCGGTGTGCGGCACTTCCAGCACGATGCCGTAGTCGTAGGTGAGTTCTTCGCCAGCCTTGATGTTGCGCTTGGCTTCGATCACCACCTTGTCCTTGCGCAGGTCACCGCTTTCGCTTTCGATCACAAACGCCACGCAGTTCGGCGCGCAGCTGTGGTTGATCCAGCGCGCCACGTTGCCCTTGCGGTTGGCGTCGAGGATGTATTCCTCGTTGAGCGTGAACAGAAAGGTATGCCCTGTTTCGCCACCGTCGCCGTACATCTCGTCGGCTTCGTCATGGGTCATCAGCGTGCCCTTGTATTCGATGATTTCTTCACCCTTCTTGAAGGGGGCGGTGGCAAAGACGCCATTGCCATGGATGGGTGAGCGGCGAGCAACGATGCGACGGGACATGGATGACCGTAGTTGGATTGAAAGTGAGAGCAGCCAGTAATGATGCCTGCTCTGTGTGACCTTGGGAACCGCATGCGACCATTTCGTTTCAAACGTTTTGCGTGCTGCACGCCCCCATTCCACCCATCCCATTCCCTGTTATATTCAAACAATCGTTTGAGGTGCCTCCATGAAACGACTGCTCCACGGATTGGCCTTGTTGCTGTTGGCAATCGTGCTGACCGCCTGCGGACCGCAACGGCAAAGCGTGTTCCCGCCCACCATCACCATCCAGCAAATGCGCGTGCAGCCGGACGGCGCCTGGCAACTCACCCTGCGCTTCCAGAACAACAGCTACACCGGCATGGAATACCAGTCGATCGAAGGCAGCTTGCAGGTGGCGCAAGGCATCCCGGTCCGGGTGCATGCCACGTTCAACCTGGACGTGCCCTCTTTCGCCGGCGACGTGGTGCAAGCGGAAGTGCTGCCGACGCCAGCCATGACGCAGGCCCTGCAGGCCGTGGCCAGCAAGGGCAGTTCCGGCTCCCTGCCCTACGTGCTCAACGGCATCGTGCATTGCGTGCCGAATCTGGAAGACCACCCGGACAACAAGAATCCGCGTGATTTCCCGGTCAGCAGCAACTCATTCCTCTCGCCGGTTCCCGGTGTCCCCAACACGTACCGCTAACGCTCTACGAAGGATTCAGCCATGACGCTCTACAAGGCCCCGCTCGATGATCAGCGCTTTGCACTTTTCGACGTACTCGGCGCCGAAGCCGTACTGACCAAGCTGCAAGGGGGCGACGGCCACACGCGCGACCTGCTCGATGCGGTGCTGGAAGAGGCCGGCCGCTTGAGCGAACAGGTGCTGGCGCCGACCAACGCACCGGGCGACGAAGAAGGCTGCCACTTCGACAAGGCCAGCCGTACCGTCACCACGCCGAAAGGCTTCAAGGAAGCGTTCAAGCAATTCGCCGAAGGCGGCTGGGCCGGCCTCACCATGGCGGAAGAATTTGGGGGCCAGGCACTCCCATCGGTACTGGGCGTTGCCACCACCGAGCTGTTCCAGTCCGGCAATCTGTCGTGGAGCCTGTATCCGCTGCTCTCCGAAGGTGCCTGCCATGCGCTGGAACTGCACGGCACGGAAGACCAGAAGCACACCTATCTCAAGCCCATCGTGTCCGGTCAATGGACCGGCACCATGTGCTTGACCGAGCCGCAGGCCGGTTCCGATCTGGGCCTATTGAAAACGCGCGCGGAACCGGGCGCGAATGGCAGCTACAAGATCACCGGCACCAAGATCTTCATCAGCGCCGGTGATCACGATCTGGCCGAAAACATCATTCACCTGGTGCTCGCGCGCCTGCCCGACGCGCCGGCTGGCAGCCGCGGCATCTCCATGTTCATCGTGCCGAAATTCAAAGTGAGCGGCGATGGTGCCGTGGGCGAGCGCAACAACGTGTACGCAGGCGCCATCGAGCACAAGATGGGTATACGCGGTTCGGCCACCTGCGTGATGAACTTCGATGAGGCGGAAGGCTTCCTGATCGGCCAGCCGCACAAGGGATTGGCCGCGATGTTCACCATGATGAATGCCGCGCGCCTGTCGGTGGGCGTGCAGGGTTTGGCGTTATCCGAACGCGCACTGCAGAACAGCCTCAACTACGCGCGCGAACGCCTGCAGTCGCGCTCGCTTTCCGGTGCGAAATTCCCAGACAAGCCCGCTGATAACCTGCTGGTGCAACCGGACGTGCGCCGCATGCTGTTGACCCAGCGCGCGTTCGTGGAAGGTTCGCGCATGCTGCTGCTGTATGCCGCGCTGCAAACCGATATCGAAGCACGCGGTGCCGATGAAGCGCAGCGGCAGAAGGCAAGCGAACTGCTCGCCTTCCTGATTCCGATCGCCAAAGGCCTGGTCACCGAGCTGGCGCAGGAATGCACCAAGGAAGCGCTGCAGGTGTACGGTGGCCACGGCTTTATCGTGGAGAACGGCGTGGAGCAGTTCGTGCGCGATGCACGCATCATCACGCTGTACGAAGGCACCACCGGCATCCAGGCTGCGGATCTGCTGGGCCGCAAGATCCTGCAGTTGAAGGGCATCGGCTTGCAGCATTTCCTCGGCGAAGTCGGCGCGTTCTGCAAGCAGCATGCAAACGATGAAGCCTTGAAGCCGTTCATTGGCCCGCTAAGCACGCTTGGAAAGGAATGGGGCGAGCTGACGATGAAGCTGGCGCAACGCATCCAGTCCAATCCGGAAGAACTGGGCGCGGCCGCCACCGATTATCTCTATTACAGCGGCTACATCACGCTTGCCTATTTCTGGGCACGCGCGGTGGCGGCGCTGGCGCAGAGTACGCAGCAGCCGGCGTTCAAGCAGGCGAAGCGGGATGCGGCAGCGTTCTATTTCGCACGTCTGCTGCCGCGTACGCAGATGCACAAGGCGGCGATCGAGGCGGGGATCGATACGCTTCCAGCCATTGCATGATGCAATGCCTGCGTAGGTTGGGGTGCGAACCCCAACATGGCCACCACCAAGATGGCGATGTTGGGGTTCGCACCCCAACCTACGAAAGTTCCCGGTAGTCTAGGGAGGCTTATCCAAAGGGGAGTCACCATGAAGATCGCTGTACGCGGTATCAAACCCGCCCTGCTCGCTCTGCTGCTCAGCCTGAGTGGCGCCGCCATGGCCATGGACGACACGCCGAAGCCGCAATACCCCAACTATCCCAGCGAAACACCGGCGCAATTCAAGCCCGCCACCGAAAGCTTCGACTACGTCGAGCGCGACGTAAAAATCCCGATGCGCGATGGCGTCAAGCTCAACACGGTCATCCTTGTTCCGCGGAACGCGCATCACGCCGGCATCGTGATGACACGCACGCCGTACGATGCCAAGGAACTCACCCATCATTTGATGAGCGGCCACCTCGGCCCGATGCTGCAAGGCTACGACAACGCCACCGACGTGATCGTGGAAGACGGCTATATCCGCGTGATCCAGGACATCCGCGGCAAATACGGCTCCGAAGGCGACTACGTGATGAACCGGCCGGTGCACGGCCCGCTCAATCCCACGCCGGTCGACGATGCCACCGATACCTACGACACCATCGACTGGCTGGTCAAAAACATTCCCGAATCGAACGGCAAGGTCGGCACCATCGGCATTTCCTACGACGGCTTCGAGCCGCTGATGTCGCTGGTGAATCCGCATCCCGCGCTGAAAGTCGCCGTGCCGATGAACCCGATGGTAGACGGCTGGATGGGTGACGACTGGTTCCATCATGGCGCCTTCCGCCAGCAGAACATGTCTTACATCTACGAGCAGTCCGCCAGCCGCGACAACAGCTACAAGTGGTGGACCAACTATCACGACGAATACGACTTGTTCATGCACTACGTCTCCGCCGGCAACATGGGCAAGCAATACGGCATGGAACAGTTGGGCTTCTGGAACAAGGTCACCGCGCATCCAGCCTATGATTCGTTCTGGAGCGAACAGGCGGTCGACAAGGTACTCGGCGCACAACCACTGAAAGTGCCGACCATGCTGGTGCATAGCCTGTGGGATCAGGAAGACATCTACGGCGCGCTCGCCGTGTATCGCGCCATCAAGCCGAAGGACAAGAACGGCGACATGGTGAAGCTGGTGATGGGTCCCTGGCATCACGGCCAGGAGATCGACGAAGCCAGCTCGCTTGGCGCGATCCGCTTCGGCAGCGACACTGCCAAATATTTCCGCGAGCACATCCTGCGTCCGTATCTGGCGCAGTACCTGAAAGATGGTGCGCCCAAGGCGGACATCGCGCCGGTCACCGCCTATCAAACCGGCAGCAACCAATGGCAGCGCCTCAACCATTGGCCGCTGGCATGCGAAGAAGGCTGCAGCACCAAGAGCCGCCCGCTGTACCTGGAACCGGATAACAAGCTTGGCTTCACCGCACCGGGCAGCGGCAGCGCCTACGACGAATACATTTCCGACCCGGCCCATCCCGTGCCGTTCCGCGCCCGACCGATCCAGCCGATCGGCTATGACAACGGCCTCACCTGGTCGCAGTGGCTGGTGGACGACCAGCGCGAAGCCTCCGGCCGCACCGACGTGCTCACCTACGTCTCCGACGTGCTCATCCAGCCGCTGACCATCGCCGGTGCGCCGATGGTGCATCTGGTGGCCTCTACCAGCGGTACGGACAGCGACTGGGTGGTGAAGCTGATCGACGTATACCCCGATCAGGTATCCGAGCAGCCGGAAATGGGTGGTTATCAGCTGGCGGTGTCGATGGACATCTTCCGCGGCCGTTATCGTGAAGGCTACGACAACCCCAAGCCGCTTGCCGCCAACCAGCCATTGGCCTACCGCTTCGACCTGCCGGCCGCGAACCACGTGTTTCTGCCGGGCCATCGCGTGATGGTGCAAGTGCAATCGAGCTGGTTCCCGCTGTACGACCGCAATCCGCAGACCTTCGTGCCGAACATCTTTTTCGCCCAGCCGGCGGATTATCAGAAGGCGACACAGCGGGTTTATCACTCGGGCGAACAGGCGAGTTACATCGCGCTGCCGGTGATTGGCCAGTAGCCCGGCGGCCGTCACGTAGACTGGGATGAAATCGTAGGCTGGGGTGCGAACCCCAGCATCGCCATGCCCATGCTGGGATTTCATCCTGCGATCCCACCGGCCACGGATGCGCCGCAGGGTCTTCCACCCACAACCCCGTTGGGTGTAGAACCGACCTACCCGTTCTTATCGACCGGCCGACGCATGAGCGACAGCACTTTTCTTATCCGTCTGGCCGAGGATGACGACGACTTCATCCTCGGCCTGGTTCCACGCTTCGTGGATTTCCACCTGCCTGCCTGGCGCAAGCGGCACGAATGCATCGAAGGCATTCGCAAGGACCTCAGCCGCCACCTGGATGACCAGCCTTCCAACAGCTACGTGTTCGTCGCCGAAAACGACGATGGCGACCGCGTGGGCTTCATCCACCTGCAGAAAACCCAGGACTATTTCACCGGCCGCTACAACTGCCACATCTCCGACCTTGCCGTTGCACCGCGCCACGAAGGCCAGGGCGTAGGCAAGGCCTTGATCGAGCATGCGGAGGAATGGGCGCGCGAGCATCAATGCCAGTTGATCACGCTGGCGGTGTTTCCGGGCAATGAGCGGGCGCGGGCGCTGTATGAGGCGGCGGGGTACAACCTGGATTTGTTGCGGATGGCCAAGCCGGTGCATTGATGCGCAGCGGTGCTCGCTTACGCCACGCCGCAAAAAAAAGCCTCAGATTTCGTCGCCTCGGCGAAAACCGGGGCCCAGCGGCTTTGTCGCCATCAAGACGCTAGGCCCCGGCTTTCGCCGGGCGACGGAGCCAAGGTCAGCGCGTCCATAATGAGACGACCGTGTCTTATGTCACTGTCCCTATCACCCCGTATGCGCTGTGCTGAGAACTCGATGACAAGGGGCAAGCGATGCACGGGGACGACTCCCAGCTTTCGGTAACGCGGCGCGACCTGCTGCGCCTGATCGGGCTCAGCGCGGGCGGCGCGGCGATGTATGCGGTGATGAACCGCCTCGGCCTGGCCGCCGAATCACCGTACAAGGGCACACCCGTGCTGCAAGGTGCGCCGCGCGGTACGTCAGTGCTGATTCTCGGCGCGGGACTGGCCGGCATGGTGGCGGCGTATGAGTTGCGCCAGGCCGGCTACAAGGTGCAGGTGCTGGAATACAACGCACGCCCCGGCGGTCGGAACTGGACGCTGCGCGGCGGCGATACGTACACCGAACTGGGCGGCTTCACCCAGCATTGCCAGTTCGAGCGTGGCCTCTACATCAACCCGGGCCCATGGCGCATTCCGTATCACCATCGCGGCCTGCTCGATTACTGCAAGAAACTCAACATCCCGCTCCAGCCGTTCGTGCAGGTCAACTACAACGCCTATCTGCACAGTGCCAAAGCATTCGATGGCAAACCGCAACGCTACCGCGCGATCAACGCGGACTACCGCGGACATATCGCAGAACTGCTGGCCAAGGTCACGCAGCAAGGCAAGCTCGATGCGCACGTCACCAAGGACGAACAGGGGTTGCTGCTCGATTCGCTGCGCCAATGGGGCGCACTGAATGAAAACTACGCCTACGCCGCTGGCCCGCACGTCAGCAATCGCCGCGGCTACGACAGAGAACCAGGCGGCGGCCTGTCCGCAAAACCGCTGGATTCGCAGCCGCTGCAGTTGCATGACGTACTCAGTTCACGCCTGTGGTCGGGCCTTACCGATGGCGAAAACTACGAATTCCAGGACACGCTGTTCCAACCGGTCGGCGGCATGGGCCGCATCGGCGAAGCGTTCGGCAAGCAATTGGATGGCGCGATTCGCTACAACGCCAAGGTCACCGCCATTCACCAGGACGAGCATGGCGTCACCGTGAGCTACGACGACGCGCGTCGCGCCGGCCACACGCAAACCGCGCGCGCAGACTGGTGCATCTGCACCATCCCGCTCTCCATCCTCAGCCAGCTTCCCATGAACGTAAGCGCGCCAATGGCGGCGGCGATCGGCGCGGTGCCCTATGCCGCTTCCGTGAAAGTCGGCCTCCAATTCAAGCGCCGCTTCTGGGAGGAAGATGAGCACATCTACGGCGGCATCACCTTGACCGATCTGCCGATCAACACCATCAGCTACCCGAGCAGCGACTTCAATCGCACAGGCAAAGGGGTGTTGTTGGGCGCCTATCTCTACGGCCTCGACGCGTATCAGTTCACCGCCATGCCACCTGACGAGCGTGTGCGCAGAGCCGTGGAATACGGCAGCCAGATCCATCCGCAATACAGGCAGGAATTCGAAAACGGTGTTGCCGTGGCGTGGCATCGCGCACCCTTCACGCTGGGCTGCTTCGCGACATGGACCGATGAACTGCGTGCGAAGCATTACGACAATCTGTGCCAGATCGACGGACGCATTGCATTGGCCGGCGAACATGCTTCCTATCTGCCGGCGTGGCAGGAAGGTGCGGTGACGTCTGCGTTGGACGTGATCAGCCGCCTTCATCAGCGTGTGGTAGCGGGAGGTGCCGCATGAAGCGATCGCTCTTAGCCATCATGCTTCTGCTTGCCAGCAGCAGCTTTGCCTTGGCGCAGACTTCCGGCCACACGTTCTACACCAACGACACGCTCACGAGTGCAAACGGCGAAGCGGTCTTCCAAGCCATCTGCCAAGGCTGCCATATGCCGGATGCCAAAGGCGCGATAGGTGCCGGCACATATCCCGCGCTGGCGAACAATCCGAAACTGGCATCGCCGCAATACATGGCCGCCGTGATCCTGTTTGGCCGGCACGATATGCCTTCCTTCGTCGAGCGGCCAGCGGCGCACGGAAATTTCTTCAAGGACACCATGCTCACCGATGCGCAGATCGCCGAGGTGATCAACTACGTGCGCACGCATTTCGGCAATCACTACACCAACAGCATCACGGCAGCCGACGTGGCGGCGATGCATCCGCAAACCGCGGCGAAGCAACCGTAGGCTGGGATGACAATTCCAGCTTTCCAATAAGTTGCTGATGCCGGGATTGCATACCAGCCTACGCGATACCGAATGACCCCCGGCACAAAAAAGCCACCCGAGCGGGTGGCTTTTTCATGACGGCTACAAAACAGCCGATCAGTTCTTGGTGGCGTTGGCCGCTTCAGCTTCTTCGAGCACCGCCAGACGCTGACCCACGCGATCGATGTTCATCAGCGACAGCAAGTGAGCGTAGATCCAGCCCAGCGTGCCATCGGTGAGGAAGCGGTGCGTGGTTTCGGCGTCGAGCTTGCGCAGCTTCTCTTCGCTGACCACGTACAGACCGTTGAGGTTGATCACGTTACCGTTGCGTTCCAGGCGGATGTTGCGCGGCTCGAGCAGGTCGTGCTTGCGCAGGTCTTCCATCAGCTGCTTGGTGCGTGCGACGTGCTGCTGGAATTCGCCGAGGAAGGTCACGGCGTTCTTCAGCATGTCGCTCTCGCTGCCGTCTTCCTTGAACAGGCGCTCGCCTTCGGCGCTGTTGAAGCCTTCATAGGCTTCGTCGAGGAACACGGTGAAGTCGTCGCCTTCGGCGCCCGGCGGCTTTTCGGCCAGCACGAACGGATAGCGACGCACGAAAGCCGGGATGTACACGTTCGGTGCCCACTGGCCGTCGGCATCCAGGAACAGATTCTCGTTCTGGCGCAGGCCCAGCAATGCCATCGGACCCGCATTGCCCTCATCGGGACCGGCGAACAGGATCGGAATATCGCGGGCAGTGATCGGAAATTCCGTACAGGTCAGGGGCACGGAGTGCACGTTGTGCGCGAACTTGAGGTTTTGCAGCCCCTTGATGCGCAAATCCTTGTGTGCGGTACGGTTGAGCGGAACCGGACGCTCGTAGAAAAGTACTTCAGCCACGTTACTAACCTCTGCCCCGCCGTGCCGGGGTCGCCACCCACGGCTCCCCCTCCCAAGCCCGGCGTCGGGACTACAGATGAACAGCCACTATATCAGCGCCGGATTTCCGGGGCGAGTTGGCACTTTGCCCCAGCTTTCCGTCGGCGGCCCTCTATGGATTGCATGTGTTTTGCAATCAACTTGGTCTATGCTCCGGAAAAACCGAGCGCCATTGCATAGAAAGACGCTCTTTCGCTTATACGTGAAGGACGAAACGCATGCTTATGGAAGTGCCACGTAGGGCCGATCTCAACTCGACCCGGGTGCTGTCACTGGATGCCGCGGGCCGGATTCTGGACTGGATCAGCTGGCAGGACGCGGTATGCCTTTATGTCCGGGACGCCGTCGCCTGGACCTTGGGCGACCCCTGCCTCACGGTGCATGGCGGCCACAACCGGCACCTGGGCGCGCAAAGCCGCATCGAACTGCACCCGATTGTCGCCAGCCGCGGCCATTGCCACGATCACGCCATCGACCCCGCACCCGCCCTCACCAACGTCGCCCTGTTCAGCCGCGACCGCTACCTGTGCATGTATTGCGGCGTTCGCTTCAGTCGTGGCGAGCTGACCCGCGACCATGTGCTGCCGATTTCCAAGCGCGGCCGCGACGAATGGGAAAACGTAGTCAGTGCCTGCCTGGCCTGCAATTTGAAGAAAGGCAACCGCACGCCGCAGGAAGCCAACATGCCGCTGCTGGCCGTACCGTACCGGCCGAGCTGGGTGGAGCATCTGATCCTCTCCAACCGCAACATCCTGGCGGACCAGATGGAGTTTCTGGTGAGCCATCTGCCGCGGCATCGGCGCGAAGCCTTGGCGTAGGCTGGGGTGCGAACCCCAACATGGATGTCCCCGAGAGGCATGATGTTGGGGTTCGCACCCCAACCTACCGGCTCAGCGCACAATATGCGCATGATCGATCTCTCCCGCTTTCCCCACCTCGCGTCCATCCAGTCCCCCGCCGACCTGCGCCGCTTCCCCAATGAGCAACTCCCCGCCATCGCCGACGAACTGCGCGATTACCTGATTGAAGCAGTCGCCAGCTCCGGCGGCCATTTCGGCGCCGGCCTGGGCGTGGTGGAGCTGACGGTGGCGCTGCACTACGTGTTCGACACACCGCATGACCGCTTGATCTGGGACGTCGGCCATCAGTGCTATCCGCACAAGATCCTTACCGGCCGGCGCGATCGCATCACCACCATCAAGAAGAAAGGCGGCCTGGCGCCGTTTCCACGCCGCGAGGAAAGCGAGTACGACGCCTTTGGCGTGGGCCATTCCTCCACCTCGATCTCTGCGGCGCTCGGCATGGCCATCGCCGCGCAGCACAAAGGTGAAACACGCAAATTTGTCGCGGTGATCGGTGATGGCGCGATGACCGCCGGCATGGCGTTCGAAGCACTCGACCATGCCGGCGACCTCAGTGCGAATCTGCTGGTGGTGCTCAACGACAACGGCATGTCGATCAGCGAAAACGTCGGCGGCCTTGCCAAGCGCCTGGAAAAACGCGACGACAGCGTGGCCGTGCCCAGCACCATGTTCGAGGAACTGGGCTTTCATTACACCGGCCCGATCGACGGCCACGATGTGCCGAAGCTGCTGGAAGTACTGCAGACGCTGAAAGATGCGAAGGGTCCGCAACTGCTGCACGTGATCACCACCAAAGGCAAAGGCTACGCGCCCGCGGAACAGGCGCAGATCGAATATCACGCGGTAAGCCCGTTCGATCCGCAAGCCGGCGTAGTGAAGAAAACCGGCCCTGGCAAGCTCACTTACAGCGACGTGTTCGGCGACTGGCTATGCGATATGGCCGCCGTGGATACGCGCCTGTTCGGCATTACCCCTGCGATGCGCGAAGGCTCGGGCTTGGTGCGTTTTTCCCGGGCCTATCCCGACCGTTACCTCGACGTGGCGATCGCCGAGCCGCATGCGGTGACACTCGCCGCCGGCATGGCGTGTGAAGGCGCCAAGCCGGTGGTGGCGATCTACTCCACGTTTTTGCAGCGCGCCTACGACCAGGCCATTCATGACGTCGCGCTGCAGAACCTGGATGTCACCTTCGCCATCGATCGCGCTGGCGTGGTCGGGCCGGATGGCGCCACGCATGCTGGCAGTTTCGATCTGAGCTTTCTGCGTTGTTTGCCGAACATGCTGATCATGGCGCCGGCCGACGAGGACGAGTGCCGACGCATGTTGAGCACCGGCTTTTACCATCCTGGTCCCGCAGCGATCCGCTACCCACGCGGCAACGGCCCCGGCGTTGCCGTGCGCAACACGCTGGACACGCTGCCGATCGGCAAGGCTGAGGTGCGCCGTCGCGGTCGCCGGCTGGCGTTGCTGGCGTTCGGCGCCATGCTTGCCCCCGCCGCCGAGATCGCCATCGAAATCGATGCCACCCTGGTCAACATGCGCTTCGTGAAGCCGCTGGACGAAACGCTGCTGCTGGAACTGGCGAATGGCCACGACGCCTTCGTGACCATCGAAGACAACGCGATCGCCGGCGGCGCGGGCTCGGCCGTGGCCGAATGCCTGGCGGCGCATGGCGTGAGCGTGCCGATCCTGCATCTGGGCCTGCCCGATGCCTATCTGGAACATGGCAGCCGCGAGGAAGTGCTGAGTGAGGCAGGGCTGGACCTGGCGGGCATTCGCAAGGCCATCAAGGAGCGCTTTCCCCAAGCCATCGCCCTGAATCTGGCCAACGCGTAGGTTGGGGTGCGAACCCCAACATGGTGATCGTGGCCGGCATGGCGATGCTGGGGTTCGCACCCCAGCCTACAGCCGCATCATGTAGGTTGGTGCGAACCCCAACATGGTGATCATGGCCGGGCATGGCGATGTTGGGGTTCGCACCCCAACCTACCGGCTTGCGCGGCCCATCCACGCCATCTTCACCTGCGAGCCGTTTGTGTAGTTATCCCTCTCTAAGGGAAACCTTGGCGTATATGCACTATCCTTAACGTTTTTCATACACGGCTTGAGGAGCCCCAGGCTCGTGACTGAGTTCATCGTCCGCCTCGTCCAATTCTGCCGGCGCTACGCCATTGCCGTGGTGTTGGTTTCCTTCGCGCTGGCCGGCGTCAGCATCTGGGTCGCCGCCGGGCGTTTGGGCGTGGATACCAACACCGACAACCTTTTTGCCGAGACGCTGCCGTGGCGTCAGCACGCCATGGCGTTCGACAAGGAGTTTCCGCAGTTCAACAACGTGCTGGCGGTGGTGGTGCGGGGCGATACGCCGGAGGAATCCGACGAAACCGCCGCCGCCCTGGCCAAGGCGCTGAGCGCGGACAAGAAACACTTCATCGACGTGAGCCGACCGGATGCCGATCCCTTCTTCCGCCAGGAAGGCCTGCTGCTGCTCGGCCCGGATGAGTTGAGCAAGATGCTCGGTTCGCTGATGAATGCGCAGCCGCTGCTGGGTCCGCTGGCCGCCGATCCGTCGGCACGCGGCTTGTTGAACGGCGTGTCGCTGATGGCCGCGGGCGTGCGCATCCAGCATGCCGATCTTTCCCCATACAAACCCGCACTCGATCAGCTGACCAAGGTCCTCAACAACGCCGCGGATGGCCATCCCACGCCGCTGTCGTGGCAAGGCCTGCTCGGTTCCGACGTAACGCAGCAGCCGCAGAACGCGACGTTCGTGCTGACTCATCCGGTGCTGGAAGATGGCTCGCTGCAGCCGGGCCTGGCTGCAACGCAGGCACTGGAAAACATCGCCAAAGACTTGCCGGATGTGAAAGCCGGCCGCGTGCGCGTCGACTACACCGGTTCGGTCGCGCTGGCCGACGTGCAGTTCGGCGCGCTGACCAAGGGCATTGTCGCCAGCACCGTGATCAGCCTGCTGCTGCTTGCGCTGTGGCTGTATCTGGCCATGCATTCGTTCCGCCGCATCGTGCCGATCCTGATCACGCTGCTGGTGGGCTTTGCGCTCACCACCGGCTTTGCCGCCATTGCAGTGGGCACGTTGAACGTGATCTCGGTGGCGTTCGCGGTGTTGTTCGTCGGCCTGGCGGTGGACTTCGGCATCCAGTTCGCGGTGCGCTTGCGCGAACAACGCATGTTGCTCGATGACATCGACAAGGCACTGGCCGAAGGCGCGCGCGTATCCGGCAATCAGATCGCCGTCGCTGCCGCCGCTACCGCGTGTGGATTCCTCGCGTTCTCACCCACCAGCTTCGTCGGCGTGGCGGAACTGGGCACTATCGCAGGCGTGGGCATGGGCATCGCGCTGGTATGCACGCTCACGCTGCTGCCGGCCTTGCTGAGCCTGGCCAAGCCGGCGCGCCAGAACAAGGAACTGTCGCTGCCGTTCGGACCGAAGCTCGACTCGTTCCTGCACTGCTACTACAAACCGGTGCTGCTCGTGTTCGCGGCACTCGGCATCGCCGGCTTGATCGCCGGCATACGCATGCCGTTCGACGCCAATCCGCTCAACACGCAGGATCCCCATTCCGAGCCGATGCGCACGCTGCGCAGCCTGGCCGATAACCCGGTCACCAACCCGTTCAACATCAACATCATGGTGCCCAACCTGGACACCGCGCGCACGTTGACGGACAAGCTCTCGAAGCTGCCGGAAGTGTCGCAGGTGATTTCGGGAGCGACCTTCGTACCCGCCGAGCAGGAAGCCTCGCTGGCGCAGCTCAACCAGGCGCAGGTGTTGATGCTGCCGTCGCTGGATGTCGATCCATCCGCCCCGCCGGTGACGCCGCAGGCGTTGCGCTCGGCGATCAGCGACACGCTGGACGCCATCAACGATGCCAAGCCGGAAATGACGGTGGATTCGCCGCTGCACAGCATCGAGGCAGCCTTGCAGAAGCTGAGCAAGGCACCTGATGACCGACTGATGATGATGAACGAAGCGATCAGCCGCTTCCTGCCCAAGCAATTGAACAGCTTGCGCGATGCGCTGAATGCGCAGGGCGTGACGCTGCAAACACTGCCCGAATCGATCAAGCGCGATTGGTTCAGCCCGAATGGCCAGGTGCGCATCCAGGTATCGCCGACCGTCAACGAAGAAGATACGGACGGCCTGCGCAAATTCGTGGAAGCCGTGCAACGCGTTGCACCCGAGGCTGGCGGCCCCGCCGTCACCACCATCGCTTCGGCCGACACCATCATGCAGGCGTTCAAGCAAGCGGCAACGCTGGCGATTATCGCGATCGCCATCGTGCTGATGCTGGTGATCCGCCGCCTCAAGGACGCCGGCATCGTGCTGCTGACGCTGGGCATGTCCGCGCTGATTACCGCCTTGCTTGCGGGCGCATTGGGCATGGCGGTGAATTACGCCAACATCATTGCGTTGCCGTTGCTGTTGGGCGTGGGCGTGTCGTTCAACGTGTACTTCGTGATGAACTGGCGCGCGGGTATGCGGCGATTCGTGAGTTCGGCGTCGGCGCGTGCGGTGTTGTTCTCGGCGCTGACGACTGGCACCGCGTTCGGTTCGCTGGCGTTGTCGCATGACTTGGGCATGGCCAGCATGGGCCGCATGCTGCTGGTGAGCCTGGTAGCGGTCTTGCTGGCAACGTTTATTTTTCTGCCGGCGTTGCTGTATGCGATCAAGCCGCCGAAGGAAATCAGCGGCACAGGGCATTGACGTAGGTTGGGGTGCGAACCCCAACACCACGCGATAACAGGCATGGCCATGTTGGGGTTTGCACCCCAACCTACGCCTTGGCGAGCCGCCCAAGCAGATCAGCGACACGCGCGTCGATGTAGGTTGGGGTGCGAACCCCAACATGGCGCGATGACACGCATGGCCATGTTGGGGTTTGCACCTCAACCTGCGGCTAAAACGGCACGTTGAACGCCATGCCTACCGTGCGCGGCGTCGACATCTGCACCAGCATCGGGCCGCCGACTGAGGCGAGGAAATTCACTGCTTCATCGTTCAACGTACCGATCGGCACCTGCCGGTTCGCGATATTGCGCACATAGAAATCCACGTTCGCGCCGCCGTGCAATGTCACCCCGACATTGAGATCCACGAACATGAAGCCCGGCAGCTTGAAATTCGGATCGCTCAGATCGCCGTCGAAACCGGCATTGCGGTGGCTGGAACCGCGCACCACGGCGCCCATGTACGCATGCATGCCGGCCAGCACGAATTTGTATTTACCGCTTACCGTACCCGCCCAGCGCGCCGAATAAGGCAGCCTGGCATGAGGCTGGATGCCGAGTTGAGGCGCGCCGTTGTTGGTGAACGCATCCGTGTAGGCACCGGATACGCCCAGCTCCCACGGCCCGTCGGCATAGCTGCCTTGCAGTTCGATGCCTTTGATGCGCGCATCGCCGGCATTCTGGATGATCGTGTTTCCGAGGGTGTAGGTGTAAAGCTGCATGTGATGCCACTCGATGTCGTAGCCATCGAGGCCCACGTTCAAGTGATGATCGAGATAGCTGCCCTTGTAGCCGAGTTCGTAGCTTTCCAGGTTGTCGGAACCAAACGTGCTGGTGGCATTGGGGTTGGGCACCAGCAGGGTGCTTTGCAGCGGCGCCTGCAAACCACCAGGGCGATAACCGGTGGAAGCGCGCAGGTAATACGTGCCGGTATCGGTGGACCGCCAGCTCAACGTGACCATCTTGGTGACGTCCTGGTCTTTCACGTGTTCGCGAAAACCACCCGGGCTGCCGGCGAACGGCCCATCCTCGGCGTTGGAAAGCCTCTGCGTATTGCCGCTGGCCCGCGCGCCGATCGTGAGATCCAGCGTGGGACGGATATGCCATGTGACATCACCGTAGCCGGCGTATTCCTCGAAGCGGGAATTGACGGCTTGCGCAATCAACGGCGTGGTACCGGGCGGCGGCACGTTGTCGCCTTGCAGCACGTATTGCTCCCACACGTCCTCCCGATTCAGCCAAACGCCGAGCAGCCAATCGAACGTCTGGTTCTTTTTGGACGTAAAACGAATCTCCTGCGATGACTTGTGCACGGTGTATTGCGAATCGACATACAGCGAGCTGAGCGGCTGATCCACGCCAAACAACGGACCTATTTCGTTCAACAAACCCAGGAACGAATCCGGATAATCCTGCACGCTGTGATTGACGAAATTCTGATAAGCGCTGATCCAGTCCACCGTCCCCCAATCGAAATCGTAGCCGGCGTGAAAGGAGTAAAGCTGCAGCGTTTGCGTGAATGGCTCGCGATGATTGAGTGCTCGGTTGTAAGGACCACCGGAAATCGGCTGCCCCTGCAAATTGAAATCGCCCATCGACAGACCATCGGCCATGATCTTCTGCGCCATGGCAGTGACGTTCAAACTGAGCTTGCCGGTAGGATCGACTTCCAGTTGCACGCGTGCGCCTTTGGTATGCGTGCGATCGGCACCACCGGCCGGCGTTTCACCCACCGCGCGATACACGCCGGTGGCGTGCTGATCCACCACGGAAACGCGCACTGCCGCTTTATCTTTGATAAGCGGAAGATTGATGGACGCATGTTCGGAATAACTGGTGCCGCCGCGATTCGTATTGGAAACATCCGCACCGACATTGCCGCTGAAACCACCAAGATCTGGCTTCACCGTCACGTATTTCACCAACCCGCCCATTGAGCCCGCGCCATACAAGGTACCCTGCGGTCCATACAGAAATTCGATGTGATCCAGATCGAGCAACGCAGGATCGAACAAAAACGTCGCCGCAGCCGCATACACAGTGCTGCCGCCCATGGGCACATCGTCGATATAAAGCGACACGGTGGGGCTGGTCTGATTGCCCGTCGACACACCGCGCATCACCAGTTCGCCCTGCCCCGTACCACCGGCGCTCGCAAAAAACACGCCCGGCTGATACGACACGTAGTCGTTGAGATTCTTCGCGCCGAGTTGCTGCAACGTGGCAGCCTGCACCGTGTCGACGTGCATCGGTACATCCCGTTCTGGTTCACGGCGCCGATTGGCTGTCACCATCACTTCATTCAAGGTCACATGTTGACTGTCGCCTACTGACAGTGGCGAGGCCGTAGTGCTTGACGATGCGGGTGACGTGTTGGTCTGCGCCATCGCCGCCGGTGCTATCAAGGCGATGACCATCAAGCGGATGACGCGCGACAAATAGCGCGGCACAAGCAAGGAAGCGGCGATACGATCATTCATGGCAGCACATCCGGGGTAAACGTGGTGTGTTTACGCCCGAACGCACTGATGGAATCCGGGCCCCTTCAGTCGCCGCAGTCTACGCCCAATGTCATGGCGAATCGCAAGTGCCCGCGATTGGCCAACGCCCCATGCTCACGCGATCGCGTTGTTCAAGATCATGCGCTGTTGAAAGCTCCACGAAATCTGCGTCACGCAGCAACGCGCGCACCGCGTCGCCTTGCTGCCAACCATGCTCGAACAAAAGCCAACCACCTCGCACAAGGTGAAGACCGGCATCACGCACGATGCGGCGAATGTCATCAAGCCCATCACGGCCCGACACGAGCGCGCTGATCGGCTCGAAACGCAAATCGCCCTGCTGCAAATGTGGATCGTCCAACTCGATATACGGTGGATTGGACACGATGACGTCGAAGCGGTAGTCATCCAATGGCGCAAACCAATCGCCGTGGACGAAGTGCACGTTGCCGAGATGATGACGCCGTGCATTGTGGCGCGCCACGTCGAGCGCTTCGCTGCTCGCATCGACGGCAACCATCTCCGCCATCGGCCGTTCACGCGCGATCGCCAAGGCGATGGCGCCGGAACCTGTACCCAGATCCAGCACGCGGCATGCTTTGTCGACGGGCACCCGTTCCAACGCCAGCTCGACCAGCAGCTCGGTTTCCGGACGGGGAATCAGCGTCGCGGGCGTGACTTCCAGATCGAGCGACCAGAAGCCGCGCCGGCCCGTGATATAGGCGATGGGCTCGCCTGCTTCACGCTGTTCGATCAATAGCGCATACGCCGCGGCGTGATCTGGCGAAAGCACATCATCGGCGTGTGCGATCAACCAGCTGCGTGGTTTGCTCAAGGCATAGCCGAGCAGCACTTCGGCGTCGATACGGTCGCCGAGGCGTTGGGTGGCATCGCTCAGTGCTTGGCGTACGCTGGTGGTATGCGAAGGGTCGCGCAGCATCAATACCTACTCATCATCAAGATCGTCATGCTTCAGGACGTCGTTCCGGCGAAAGCCGGAATGACGAATCGCCCTGAAACACATCGACGCGAACATCAAGTACAGCGCGTTGAGTCGCACGCAATGAACATGAAAAAAAGCTACAAGGACTCATCGACGACGGGTCAAACCACCCGCCGCCTTTTTGCCGAAGCCGTCGCCGCCGTATGCGGATCAAGCAAATCATGCGGCAGATGCTTGAATACTTCCGCCAGTTGCTTAAGAAAACCACCCATCGCCGAACTCTTGCGCCACACCATCGCAATGCGCCGGCTCGGCGGATGGCCACTGAATTCCACCAACTGCAAATTCGGCGCCGGCGCTACCGGTGGCTTCACCGCCAGCGTCGGCAACAGGGTAATACCTACGTTGGCCGCGACCATCTGGCGCAAAGTTTCCAAACTCGTCGCGCGAAAACCGCTCTTCTCGCCCGCGCCAGCCATATGGCAAACCTCCAGCGCCTGGTCGCGCAGACAGTGGCCATCTTCCAGCAGCAACAGGCTTTGATCCGACAGATCGTTAAGCTTCAACGACGGACGCTTGGCCAGCGGATGCGACTGCGGCACCGCCAGCAGGAAGGGCTCTTCGAACAACATTTCGGCGTGCAAGTTGTCATCGTGAATCGGCAACGCAAGCACGCCGGCATCGAGCTTTCCTTCGCGTAGACGATGCAGCACGACTTCAGTTTTCTCCTCAACCAATAACAATTCCAGCCGCGGAAAACGCTCACGCACCACGGGGATCACATGCGGCAGCAGATAAGGGCCAAGCGTGGGGAAGATGCCGAGGCGCACCGTGCCCGATTCGGGATCAACCGTGCGCCGCGCAATGCTCTTGATCTGCTCGATTTCGTTCAACACCTCACGCGCGCGATTGGCAATATCGCGGCCCACTTCGGTGAGCAGCACCTTGCGCGGGGTACGCTCCACCAATGCCACACCCAGTTCGTCTTCCAGCTTCTTGATCTGAGTGGAAAGCGTGGGTTGGCTGACGAAACAGGCTTCCGCCGCACGGCCAAAATGGCGGTGTTCGGCGAGGGAGACGAGGTAGTGGAGGTCGCGTAGGTTCATAAGCCAACTAATAGATAATATCTATGGATTTCCATCATAGAGATAAGTTTCGGCAATGCAACCCTTTCCTCTTCAAATCAGCTTTTGCGCATGAAAAAGCCCCGGCATAGCGCCGGGGCTTTTGAGGTCAGACCGGACTGTTACGGCTTGTAGTCACCCAGCACGGAGATATTGTTGAAGCCGCTGCCCTGCTGCGGAGCCACGCGCAAGTAGTACGTAGCCGCCTGCGGAGCTTGAATGACCACCGCTTGGCTGGTGCCTGGTTTTGCAGAGCGGGAGTCAGCATTGCTGCCATCCACTGCCGGTACGGCGCCAGCCTTCACGTACAGCGCCACATCACCGGCGCCACCGAGGGTGCGCAGGTTCAAAGTGGTGGCGCCTGCTGGCACCCAGATCGCATACAGGATGCTGCCGCCAGTAGAACTCTGACCGGACAGCAGGACGCCCTTGGTCAACGTCTTGGCGATCGTACCGCCATCGCCGGGGTTGCCGCCGTTGTCTTCGCCATTCACCGCCACGTTGACGGCGGCATAGGCATCGAGAATGCCTGCACCGATCTTTTGGTCCTCCGCCACCGGGAACGGACGTGCGGACTTCTCCAAGGTGTCGTGGATCTGCGCAGGAGTAAGGTCAGGCAGGCCCGCGGTCTTTACCGCACCCACCATCATCGCCACCGCAGCCGTGACATGCGGCGCTGCCTGGGAGGTACCCGCCATGCCTGCGTACGCTTGGACTGGATCGGCAGGATAGATGGGGTCTTCCGTACCCAAATTGATGGCCGCCCACACGAAACCTTCAGGGTTGGCTTGCTGGCCGGAGGACACATCGTTTTGGTAGACACCGCCGCCTGGTGCCGAGATCGTGACGCCGCTGCCGTAGTTGGAATAAAACGCGCGCTTGCCGGTGATGCCATTGGATGCTACCGCAATGACGCCAGGACAACTGGCAGGGGTATCGTTGGATACGTCCTGATTATCATTGCCCGCTGCCACCACTACGGTAACGCCGCGACTAATAGCGTTTTGGATAGCCTGGTATTCCGGCGTGGCAGGTGTACACGGTGCGGCTCCACCCAGACTCAAGTTGATGACTTTTACCGGATGCGTATTGTCCGGCACGCCGTCCACGTGACCACCTGAGGCCCATTCAATCGCTTCGGAAATATCGCTTTCATAACCGCCGCAATGACCCAGCACGCGTACTGGCAACACTTTGGCGTTGTAAGCGACACCGGCCATGCCTACACCATTGTTAGTCACTTCACCAATCACACCCGCCACGTTGGTGCCGTGCCAACTGCTGCCTTGGACCGGGTCGTTCCTGGAACACAGCCCCTTCCCCGGCATCGTCCAATCGCCTAGATCCCAGCCACCCGGTGCATAACCGTTATCAGGACGGCCAGATACCGCCGAATCAGAAATAAAGTCATAGCCGGCATCGCCCAGCGACGTATCTAGATCTGGGTGTTCCGTGATGCCGGTGTCGATGACAGCCACGGTCACATCCGAGCCATCGGCGATATTCCATGCCTGGTCGACGTTCGCGCCACCGGTAGGATTCGAGAAATGCCATTGGTACCTTGTGTAGTCCGGATCGTTCGGTGCGAACGGATCACCAGAGGTCTTGTCGGTAGGTTTCGCGATGTCGGAGGCAGCCTTGATATCTCGCACCGCGCGCATGACGTGGTCGGGCTGGACGTGTACCACGGCCGGATCGGAAGCGAGCTGCGTCATAAGGGTGTTGGCTTCGCTTTGATTCAACTTGCGCGACGTACGCACAACATCGGAACCTGTCGCAAGCTTGCGCTGATAGAACGCAGACACGCCCGGCGTCGAAGTCCCGTTGGATGAGATCGTGGCCTTGTTCAAGCCGGTACGACCGAGCGCAGCGTTCACGCCCTGCAAAGCAGCAGTGCTACTGCTTCGCTCGGCGGAGCCGTTCTTGTAGGTGACGATGAAGCGATCATATGTTTCGCTTGCTTGATTGACACCTATAACTTTGGCTGGCAGAGACGTGGTCTGCGCGGCATGGACCGCCGGAATAGCCAGCACCAGAGCTGCCGCAAGCGCGCCAATGCGCAGAGGCTGAAATGACTTCATGCATGTTTCCTTGAAGTAGGTCCGGAGCTTTCCCCGCCCCGGATGAAGTGGCGAATGACGCAAACCATCGGTTCTTGCCATGTCGCATGACACTGGAAGCAGCGCCCCTTCCATCGAAGAGAGAAAAGGGGCGCTATCCCATTACCAACCGAAGCTGACGCCCACGGTGCCGCTGGATTCGCCGCCACCGGCAACCGAGCCACCGATCAGCAGCGCACCATTACCCGGAAGGCGACGCGAGAAGCCCACCGAGAGTGCGTTCTCGCCACCGTAGGTGCCGGCTGCTGCGCTGACGCGGTTATCGGTACCCGGTGCGGCGGCGATAGCACCTGCCATACCTGCCATCGCCGCGCCCATCGCGCCAACACGGCTCAGGCGCTGGTTAACCGCGTGGAACTGGCTGTTCACCGAATCTTTGAAGGCGTTGAAATTGTCATTGGTGACAAGGTTGGAGACCTTCTGGTCGGTATAGGCATTGGCTGCGCTCAGTGTTTGCGCGTCACCCGCATCGGCGTAGCTCTGCGCCGCATTGATCGCATTCTGGGTGAAGGCGGTGACCTGACCCACTGTGGCGGCGTCGGTGGCTGCCACACCATCGGCGACGTTCGTCACGCGACGTTGCTGATCAGCATTGCCCATGGACACGGTGTTTTCCTGATCCGCTACGGAACCAGCACCGATCGCCACCGCGTTGGACGCCGTGACCGAGCTGCCCTGGCCCAGCGCGGTGCCGCTTTCGGCACTGACGATGGAGCCCGTGCCCACGGCCACATCGTTCGTGCCATCCGCATGGCTGCCAACGCCCACGGGCAAACCATCGCCCGTGCCCATTGGAATGCCGCTGCCACCACCGCCGGAACCAGGATTGCTTTCCAGTTTGCCGAGGCGTGAATCCAGGGAGCCGAGCGCATTGTTCACCGCGCCGAAAGCCTCGCTCACGGTGCCGTAAGGCGTACCGAGGATGTTGAACTGGGGCGCGACCACCATGCCATTGGCACCATACGTCACACCCCCAATGGATTCAGCCAGTGACTTGAACTGCGCGACGTTCACCGCATCGCCATTGGCGATACCCGCAGCAACGTTGGACAGCGTAGTACCTTGCCCGGATTTACCGAACGTCACTTTGCTCTGGCTGTTGCTGTCGTCATACGTGACGGCCGACACGATGCTTCCGGCACCGTCCACCAAGCCAACCTGCTTGAGCTGACGGACGTTGACGGCATCGGTATCGGCGACACCATCGGCAACGTTCGTGATTTGGCGTTGCAGGCTACTGTTGCCCACCGACACGGAATTGTTGCGATCGGTAACGCTGCCACTGCCCAAAGCCACACTATTGAAGTGGTTGCTCTCGCTGCGCGCTCCCAACGCCAAGCTGTCGTTGCCGTTCGCACGTGCGTTATAGCCAAGTGCGACGCTATTGGTGCCCTTTGCATTGCTGAACGCACCCAATGCCACGGCACCATCATTGGAGGCGTTGGCGCGCGCACCAGTGGCCACTGCAAACGTACCGCTCGCGACGGCATCGTCAGTGCCATCATTATTGCCGTCAGCCTTGAAGTAGCGATTGGTGCTGCCATCGCCCACTGCAGCATTCAGCTGATCCAGGTTCACTGCGTCGGTACCTTCCGTACCGGCCGCTACGTTGGTGATCTGGCGATCGGTTGCCTTGTACACGGTGCCATCCAGGCCCTGCCAATCATGCGCTGCACCGACGGAGACCGTGTTCGGGCGATCGGCCAACGAGCCCTGGCCCAACGCCACGCTGTTATCGGCGATGGCCCATGCATTGGCACCCAGTGCCAAAGTGCCGCTGGCTTGGCCGTAGCTGTTGTAGCCCAACGCGGTCGCCATATCGCCCGTCGCCCAGCTTTCGGTACCGATCGCAGTGCTATTGACGCTGGCAAGCGTATTAAGACCAACGACGACACCGCCTTCATCTGCGACGCTGTCGACGCCTACTGCGACAGCCGTGAGGTTTGCTGACGCACCAGCACCCACTGCAGTGCCCGCGTCGGCGGCATAACTGTTGCTGCCAACGGCGGTGGCATTTTCAAGAGCATGGGCTCCCGAACCCATAGCTGTGGTGAAGGTACCGTCGGCCAAAGCGGTGAAGCCCAAGGCCACGCTGAACGGTCCATTGACTATTGCGCCACTGCCAATGGCGGCGGAACCGAAACCATTGACTACGCTCTTTGAGCCTACGCCAACACCAAAATTTCCGTTGGAAATGGAGCCAGCACCGATGGCGACGGATTGTGCCCCGATCGCTTCGCTCTGCCAGCCTTGTGCTACCGACCTGTTACCTGTCGCCGCGCTGCCATAGCCGCTCGCCACACTGTAATCGCCTATTGCATTGGCGCCACTGCCGAAAGCGGACGAACCAGTGCCCATGGCGGAGCTGCCTTCGCCTGCGGCAGTGGCGTAGTCAGCCTGAGCCACCGCATCAGCATCCGCGCCAACTCCCCCCTGGGCCGCAAAATACTTGTTGCCGCTACCTATCTGGCTGGCGACGGCATCAAGCTGCGACTTATTGACAGCGTCAGTGGCTTCCGTACCGGCTTTGACGTTGGTGATTTGACGCGTAAAGGTGTCTCTACCTACCGACACGCTATCGTCACGATCAGCAATCGACCCATAACCAAGGGCTACGGCCCGATTCCCCAGAACGGCGCTGAAGTTACCGATACCTACGCCAAAGTTACCGACGACATGCGAGGCACCGAGTGCGACGCTGCTTACGCCGGAAATATTCAACGTAGCGACCCCTAAAGACAGATCTGCAGCAATACCGCCAACACCGGTGGACATTTGAGAACTGACTATGGCGCTAGTGCCTATCGCAATCGAATTTTGAGCCTTATCGCCAACGGATGCGAGAGTACCTATCGCAATACTGTTAAGGGCGTCATTACCAACGCTTGACAGGTTGCCGATAGCAAGAGTTTGAGATGAGTTGTTGCCGATGAAGTTCTGGTTACCCAGCGCAATGGCCTTATCGCTGTTCACCCGCAGCTGATTACCCATGGCGGTCGCTGAATCACCCGCGACACTGTTATTGCTACCGATGGCCACACTCCGATCACCCTTCACAGCACTGGCGTAGCCGATAGCGGTGGATTGATCGCCGAATGCCGTGGCGCCGCTACCGAAGGCCGATGCACCGTAACCGTTGGCATGACTACCCGCTCCGGCAGCCGTACCGAATTCGCCGGTAACGACGGCGTCATCATTACCTTGGCCTGTCGCGGCAAAGTAATGGCTGGCTGCACCGATGCTGTCGCCCAGCGCATCGAGCTGCGACTTGTTTACCGCGTCGGTAGCTTGAGTACCTGCGGCCACGTTGGTGATCTGGCGTTCGCGGTGGACGCTGCCTACGGATACGGTATTGTCCCGATTCGCCTGCGATCCTGCGCCCAACGCCACAGCGTTATTGGCATTGCTTTGCGACGCCGGACCGAGCGCCAGGCTGTCATCACCTTGGGCAATGGCGCTTCCGCCAATGGCAACCGCGTTGCGACCATAAGCCTGTGCAAATTCCAGGAAGGGGAATGAGCCAGGCGGGGGCACATAGCTTCCGCCTAGCACGATGCTTCCATCGCCGGAGGCGTATGCCATGTTGCCAATGGCAATCGCCTGGTCGCCGGCACTGCTTGCCCGGCTACCCATGGAGACGCTGCCTTGCCCGCCCGCTCTCGATGCAGCGCCGATGGCGGTGGCTTCAAAGGCAGCCGCAACGCTCTCTGCACCCAGGGCGGTCGTTGCTTCGTCCAGTGCGTTCGCGCTCGCGCCAAAGGCGCTGGACCCCAGTCCTTCCGCGACGCTACTGGCACCTTGCGCGGTGGAAAAAGCACCGCTGGCGTGGCTGAACGCACCGACGGCGACAGACCGCTCACCCTCAGCATCACTGTATGCGCCGCTGCTTACGGAATATTCGCCGCTGGCAATCGCCGAATCGAAAGGATCGACTATGTCGCCCACCGCACCCTTGGCTTTGAAATAGCGAGACGTTGGATATGCAGCGCTTGCCACCTCGTCCAATTGATTCTTGTTTACCGCATCCGTGCCTTCCGTACCGGCTGCGAGGTTGGTGATCTGGCGTTCGTTGCCAATGCCACCCACCGAAACCGTGTTGTCGCGATCCGTGTAGGCGTTTGCACCGAGGGCCACCGCATTGGTGGCTTCAACTTTCGCCCATGCTCCTATCGCGACGGAATTCAGGCTTTCCGGGGCGCCGAAACCACCGACTCGGCTTTCACGACCAATGGCGACGCTGTTGTCGCTACCCGCCCATGCAGCAGGTCCATACGCAACGCTACTGTCACCCACAGCGGTACTCGAGGTCCCCATCGCGATGCTGTCATCACGCAACGTTGCGCTTCGGTAACCTACCGCCGTGCTGCGCTTACCGTATGCCGATGCGACGGTACCAGCGGCAATGCTGTCTTCAGCATTCGCGAGGCTATCGCGACCGATGGCAGTGCTGTTTCCACCACGTGCGGTGCTGAACGTGCCCACAGCCGTGCTGTAATCGGCTGCTGCACTGCTGAAGGTACCCACGGCGGTACTTCCACCACCTGTACCGTTGGCGTTAAAGCCGGCGGCAACGCTGTACATGCCATCTGCGTGGCTGCCATAGCCCACCGCTGTCGCGGACTCAGCGGCCTGACTTTGCCCACCGAATGCGCTGGCCCCGTTACCGCTGGCTTGGCTGGCATAACCGGCAGCAACGGACTGGGTGCCGTTGGCGTTGCTGTTATCGCCGAGCGCAGTACTTTCCTCACCGTTGGCACGCGTGAATGCGCCGACCGCGGTGCTACCAATGGCAGCTGCCTGCGCATCGAAACCCAACGAAGAAGCGAATGAGCTGTCCGCACCGGCGACTTCGCCGACAGCAACACTACCGACGCCATCCGCATGGCTGTTCGCACCCATCGCTACCGCGCCGTTCGCTGTTGCCCGGCTATTCCTGCCCACGGCAATCGAGCGCTCGCCTCCAGCGTAACTACGGCTACCTGCAGCGACGGCGTAATCGCCTGCGGCGAGAGCATCATCCAGCGAGAACTCGCCTTCGCCGTTGGCAATGAAATATTTGTTGCCATCGCCGACTCGGCCAGCCAACGCGTCGAGCTGCGACTTGTTCACCGCATCCGTGGGCTCCGCACCTTCTGCCACGTTGGTGATCTGGCGCGTTTCGCCGGTGAGTGCATTGCCTACCGAAACGGTGTCGTTGCGATCGGCCAAGGACCCTGCGCCCAGTGCCACGGCATTGACGGCGTTTACCTCGCTGGCCCAACCCAGCGCAACACCCTGGTCTTGCGCCACGCGCGCGCCAGCACCCAATGCCAATGATCCAAAACCGAGGGCCGTGGTAGCGCGCGGTGCCCCGAATGGCGATGTGGTGGTGAGGCCGCCCATGGCGATGGACTGCAAGCCACCTGCATACGAAGCCGTGCCAATGGCGATGCCCTGCTCAGCGCCGTGATTCACGGTCGCGCCCAGACCGATCGCCACGCCAGCTGTCGCATTGTTGCCGATCGCTGCGCCTTTACCCATGGCAATGGCTCCGAAACCCGTAGCCGATACACCCGGATCAAATCCCGCATACGGCATGACGTCGCCGGCTTTGAAATCGATACCGGTACCGACGGCTATGGACGATTGAGCCAGCGCGTAGGCATCTGCGCCCACGGCCACGGCACGCGGCCCATTGGCCACGCTGAAAGCGCCCAGTGCCAGCGAGGCTTCACTCACGCTGCTGGCACCGAAGCCGGCGGCCAGGCTGCCGTCACCCAAGCTGGTTGCTCCGCCACCAAGGGCCGTGGAGCCCATGCCCGATGCATGGGAGAGCACGCCCACGGCCGTCGCAGATTCGACGCCGTCGGCGATGGCAAACGTACCGACTGCCGTGTTGAGATCGCCCCACGACTGCGCGCTTTGACCTAAGGCAACCGATGCAATGCCAAATGCAATGCTGTCCTGACCAAGTGCCGTGCTGCCGATACCATAGGCAATGGCACTATTGCCGATTGCAGTGGCCGCATTGTTAGTGGCCTGTGCATGGCCACCCACGGCAGTGCTTAGATCGCCTTCCGCTTTACTAGCCGCACCGATGGCGGTTGCCTCTAATCCATTCGCGTAGGCGGATGCGCCAACGGCAGTACTGGCAAGGTCTTCGGCACGCGCCGCTGCACCCATCGCCGTTGCATATTTAGCGGATGCGGTGGCAGCGACACCTGCAGCCACTGAATAGTCGCCCTGAGCCGTCGCCCCTGCACCGTATGCGCTCGATGCGTCCCCGTTGGCAATACTTTCCGCGCCCACTGCAGTGCTACCGGCTTTATAGGCAGCGCTGTCTTTACCGATGGCAACACTCTCATCGCCGTACGCCACGCTGCCGCTACCCGCCGCTACCGCATACCGCCCTTGCGCACTGGCGTCGTTGAAACCATCGTTATCGCCGTTGGCCTTGAAGTAGTGCTGCGCGTCGCTGACGCTGTCGCCAAGCTCATGTAGCTGGGACATGTTTACGGCGTCGGTGTCATGGATGCCGGGCGCAACATTGACGATGCGACGCTCTGTGCCGACGTCGCCAATGGAGACCACCCCGGCCTCTCGCGCAATGGAACCATCGCCAAGCGCCACGCTGCCAGCGCCCGAAGCATCACTGTCCCGTCCAAGTGCAACACTGCCTTCGCCAGAGGAATGACTGTTCTGGCCAATGGCGACGCTACCCTTGTTAAAGGACGAAGCATCATGGCCAATAGCGACGCTCTCGTCACCGCGCGACCGTGCTTTATATCCCAGCGCGCTGGAATATTCGCCCACCGCCGTTGCCTGATTCCCGATGGCCGCGCTGTACTTGCCAGTCGCTTCGGCCAGCGCACCGCATGCAAAGGCGGTGCTGGCTGCGATCGGTTCGTTGCCCACGGCAAAGGAGCCCTCGCACACGTCCGCCAATGCCGCCTTCGGCGCCAACCCCAAACCAAGCATGATCGCCAGCGAAAGCTTGATCAACGCAACGCCGGAACGCCCTTTGTGGTTACCGGCACCACCCGTGCCGACTTTGCTGCTAGCCAGTTCCGAAGCCACTACGATCTGGCCGATCGATGCGTTCCAGACTTTGCTGTAGATCTTGTTCATGCCTTACTGCCCTCTCCATGCGAGTAGATGACGCAGAGCGCGTCACGCTGTGGCGTGACGCACCGAGGCGTGGAAACCGATGCGGGATCCCCTCGGCCCTGCTGTCCGTGTAATCCCTGTCGATGCGTGATCTGCAACGCCGGGAATGTGTTTGGGCAACAGCATCTCGATTCGCCATCCATGGGGCACTCACGTAATCGCACGTGAAAATCACCAAGTTCACGAATACTCACTTTTTCTCACGGCGCGGCGAGCAGAACATTGCTGCGATGCATGAACCGTGGACACGTTGGCGCTACTTGTTTATGGCCTGCGTGAATGCACGGCCTCGCCTTCACCCGGCGGTTTCATACACCTGTTACGACCAACAGGATGGGTGGTTATCTGACAAAGTGACGCGATATCGGCAGCGCGTTGAATGACCGTTGACTGTCAACGGTTAGGGAACCTGTGGTCTCTTACATCGCAGGCTTTCATAGCGATAAGCCGATCAAGCTGCCGAATCATCCAACTCGCATGCCAGCAGATAACCCACGCCGCGCGCCGTAAGCAACGGCAAGTGTTCGCCCGTCTGCGCCTGCGCCTTTCTGCGCAGACGATGCACCAGCATTTCGAGACGATGTGGATCGAACTCTTCGGCACGACGGTTCAGGGCGCGGATCAGTACTTCACGTGACACAGGCTGGTCTCGTTCCCGCGCGAGCAGGTTTACGACGCATTGTTCTGCGGAGGTCAGCAGCACAGCTTTACCATGCGGCGACACCAATCGCCAACCGCCCGCGTCCAGCCGCCAGCCGTGTCCGGCGGCAGCATCGTCTTTGACCAGAACACGCGATGTGCGCGGCATCAGGCGGCGTGCCAGGCTTTGCAATGCCGCCAACAGCATCTGCACATCAACGGGTTTGGCCAGGCAGACGTCTGCCCCTGCGCGCAATGCATGCGTGTGACGCGTTCGATCCGTGTCATCAGCCAGTATGACAATGCCGATGTCCGACATCGCTCGCAGTTGCCGCGTCACGGCGACTCCATCGTCATCAGGGCCCATGCCAAGCACCACCATGTCGAAGGGACGCATCAACATGTGCTGATATAGCTCCGCCGTGGAAGCAGCACCTTGCACCGCGAACCCAGGCATATTCAAAGCCGGAAGCAAAATCTTCTGACGCAGCGCGGCATCGTCTTCCAGCACGACAACGTGAAGGGGCGGCATGGGAGACGACAGTCGCTGTGTTGGCATCAATGTGTTGGCTTGTAAATGGATTCTTCAATCAGATTAGGCGGTGCCTGCGGCCAAATTCATAGGAATATGTCTTTCGGCACTGTGGCAAACGTCCTACGCTGCCTAGCGTGATTGCTTTTGAATGCCGTAGGAGGCTCCGCTGTGCATCGTCTTGCCCAATCCTTCGTCCTGACCGCGCTTGCCGCATGTTGCGGTGCCGCCTTCGCTGCCACGCCAGCGGACGGCGTGCCGCATGGCAGGCTGCCGCGCTGGGCGGTACCGGAGTCGTATCAGCTTGCTTTCAAAGTGGACCCGGCGCAGCAGAATTTCAGCGGCACCACCACGATCAAGCTTGCGTTGCAGCAAGCTGCCGATCACATCTGGCTCGATGGCCGCGATCTGAATGTGGGCAAGGTGACAATCACTGATGCAAGCGGCAAGCAGCATGAAGGCAAGTACGTCACGGTTGACTTGAAGGCAGGCCTGGCGCGCGTCGATTTCGGCGGCGTGCTGCAACCGCAGGCGCTGACGCTCGCGCTCGACTACACCGCGCCACTCAATCAGCAATTGCAGGGCTTGTACAAGGTGAATCATGCCGGCGCACCGTATGCGATGACGCAAATGGAGCCGGTCAGCGCGCGCTTCGCCTTCCCCGGTTTTGACGAGCCGGATTTCAAGACGCCGTACGACATTGCGCTGACCATTCCGTCGAATCTCGTCGGCGTCGCCAACACGCAGCAGACCAGTGAAGCGACAGCCGGTGACAACTGGAAAACGCTGCACTTCGCGCGTACGCAACCGCTGCCAACCTATCTGGTCGCCTTCGCAATCGGGCCGTGGGATGTCGTCAACGGCCCCACCATCGCGCCGGACAGCTATCGCAGCGAACCGCTGCCGTTGCGCGGTATCGCCACGCACGGCGAAGGCCATCGCATGCAGCACGTGTTGAACGAAACACCGAGCATCATCCACACGCTGGAGAACTACTACGGCTTCGGCTATCCGTTCGGCAAGCTGGATCTGCTCGCCGCGCCGGATTTTTCCGCAGGCGCGATGGAAAACCCGGGCCTGGTCACCTTCCGCGACTGGTTTCTGCTGCTCGATCCGCAATCCCCGACCAAAAACGTACGCGATTCATTCAACGTCACTGCGCACGAACTGGCGCACCAGTGGACCGGCGATACCGTGACGCTGGCCTGGTGGGACGATCTCTGGCTCAACGAAGCCTTCGCCACCTGGATGCAGCAGAAGGTCACCATGAAGGTGCATCCGGAATACCGCGCGGATCTGGAGCGCATCACCGCCGCCGAAAACGCGATGGAGAACGACAGCCTGGTCAGTGCGCGCAAGATCCGCCAGCCGATCAGCGGCATCGGCGACATCGAAACCGCCTTCGACAGTATCACCTATCGCAAGGGCGCCGCCGTGCTCGGCATGTTCGAGGGTTATGTCGGCGAAGATGTGTTCCAGAAAGGCATGCGCGCCTACATTCAAAAGCACAAATTCGGCAATGCCACGGCCGATGACTTGATTGGTGCGATCGCCACCGCAGCGAACCAGGGCCCGGCGTTCAATCAGGCCTTCGACAGCTTCCTCAATCAGGCCGGCGTGCCATACGTGCAGACGCGGCTGGATCAGCAAGGCGGCAAGACCGTGCTGCATATGAGTCAGAGCCGCTATCTGCCGGTAGGCAGCACCGGCAATGCCGCGCAGGTGTGGGGCATCCCGGTATGCGTGCGCTATGGCACGGCCGCCGGCAGCAAGACCCAATGCGAGATGCTCGACAAAGCCGAGGGCACAATGGTGCTGGCCGATGCCGGCACCGCTACCTGGGTGATGCCGAACGCCAACGCCAGCGGGTATTACCGCTTCAGCATGACCAAGCCAGCATGGATGGATCTCACCAAGCACGTCACCGCGCTGAACGACAAGGAACAGCTTGCCTACGCCGACAGCATCGATGCCGGTTTCCGTCATGGCGAATTGGATGCGGGCGATGTGCTCGCTGCGCTCAAGCCGCTGGCCGGCGCGAAAACACGCGAAGTCGCGGTGGCGCCACTGAATACGGTGGCGTGGATCTATCGCCATGAAGCGGCCACCGATGCGCAGCGCGCCGCCATCGTCGAATGGGTGAAGAAAGCCTATCTGCCGCGCATGGAGCAACTCGGTTATCAGCGCAAGACGGGCGAGGCGGATGGCGACAGCCTGCTGCGCACCACGCTCGCGCACTCGCTGGCACTGGATTTCAAAATTCCCGAGGTACGCACGGCATTGCTCAAGCAAGGCGATGCCGCCCTGGCGAAAAAGCCGGATGGCAGCTTGAACCTTGGCGCGGCCGATCCCGATCTGCTTGGTGATGCACTCGCCGTAGCCGTGCGGGAACGCGGCAAGCCGGCGGTGGATGCGTTGATTGCAGAACTGCCGCGCACCACCGATCCCGCCTTGCGCAACGGCATGCTGGCTGGACTCGGCGCTGCCAACACGCCGGAGCTGGCGAATGAGGCGCGCGATTTCGCCCTCAGCAAGCAGGTGAAGGTCGGCGAGATGGCTGCCATCCTGCGCGGCGGCCGCGATACCCCGGCGGCGCGCGATGCGTTGTGGCAGTGGTTCACGGTGCACTACGACCAGGTGCTGGGACGTACCGGCAGTTTCGCCAGCGGCTTCGTGCCGCGCCTTGCCGGTGGCGGTGGGTGTTCCACGGCGGAAGCGGATCGTTTGGATGCGTACTTCAAGCCGCGGCTGAAGGATCTGGCCGGTGCGGATCGCGGCTTGGCGCAGACGCGTGAGCAGGTGTTGCTGTGTGCGGCGCTGAAGTCGAAGCAGGATCCGGCGGCGATCCTGCGCTAGGCAGAGGCTTGGATTGGGTAGGTTGGGGTGCGAACCCCAACCTTCGGATCTATGCAGGCATGGCGATGTTGGGGTTCGCACTCCAACCTACGGGCACGGCCATAGCTATCATCAATCGTCTTCATAAGAACAATCAATTTCATATTCGTCCTAAGCGCGACTACGCTCGGGGCATCGACCGCAAGGTCCCCTCTTGCATTGCCCTCTCAAGCCCAACGCCACGAGGTGATGTCATGAGCAAGCTGAAAGGCTCCAAGACGGAGCAGAACCTGAAAGACGCGTTCGCCGGCGAATCCATGGCCAACCGCCGGTATCTCTACTTCGCATCGAAGGCCGACGTGGAAGGCTACAACGACGTTTCCACCGTATTCCGCTCCACCGCCGAGGGCGAAACAGGCCACGCGCACGGTCACCTGGAATACCTTGAACAGTGTGGCGATCCCGCCACGGGCAAGCCGTTCGGTCCCACCAAAGACAACCTGCAAAGCGCCATCGCAGGTGAAACCCACGAATACACCGACATGTACCCGGGCATGGCCAAGACCGCGCGCGATGAGGGTTTCGACGAAGTGGCCGATTGGTTCGAGACGCTGGCGAAAGCGGAGCGCTCGCATGCGAACCGCTTCCAGAAGGCGTTGAACGAACTTTGATGCTTTAGCGACGTAGGTTGGGGTGCGAACCCCAACATGGCCTTGCATATTGGCATGGCGATGTTGGGGTTCGCACCCCAACCTACTCGCGGGAGATATGACGCATGGCGGACCCCATCGGCAGCACGCGCGAAGGCAGTCTCGAAGCACCCACCCGCCATCCGCTGGACTGGCTCAATCCCGACTTCTGGGATCACGCATCGCTCGATGCCGAACTCGAACGCGTATTCAACATCTGCCACGGCTGCCGCCGCTGCGTCAGTCTCTGTCACGCCTTTCCCACGCTGTTCGACCTGATCGACGAATCCGAGTCGATGGAAATCGACGGGGTGAAAAAAAGCGATTACGCCAAGGTCACCGAGCAGTGCTACCTGTGTGATCTGTGCTACCTCACCAAGTGTCCCTACGTACCCCCGCATCCGTGGAACGTGGATTTTCCGCACCTGATGCTGCGCGCCAAGGCGGTGGATTTCCGCGAACATGGCGCGCCGATATCGGCACGCATCCTTTCCAACACGCGCGCAGTCGGCAAGCTCGCTTCCATTCCGGTCGTCGTGCAAACCATCAACGCGGCAAACAAGAACAAGAGCGCACGCAAGCTGCTTGAGAAAACCATGGGCGTGGATGCGCAGGCACGCGTACCCACGTATCACACCCCCACCGCACGCAAACGCTTGCGCAAGCTCAGCGGCGAAGGCGACGCCAAACCGGCGGGACGCACGCGTGGCAAGGTCGCCATTTTCACCACCTGTTATTGCGACCACTCCGAGCCGGGCGTGGTGGAGGATCTTGCCGCCGTGCTCAAGCACAACGCCATCCCGGTGCGGCTGGTGGAACAGGAAAGTTGCTGCGGCATGCCCAAGTTCGAATTGGGCGACCTGGAAACGGTACGCAAATACAAAGAGCGCAATATCCCCGTACTCGCCAAAATGGCGCGCGACGGTTGGGATTTCACCGCGGCGATTCCTTCCTGCGTACTGATGTTCAAGCAGGAGCTGCCGCTGATGTTTCCCGACGACGAAGACGTCGCGTTGGTGCGCGATCGCTTCTTCGATCCCTTCGAATATCTGGCCGAACGCCACAAGGCGGGTTTGCTGGTGATGGATTTCAAGCAATCGCTAGGCAAGGTTGCCTGGCAAGTGCCTTGCCATCAGCGCGTCCAGAAGATTGGCCCGAAGACCGCCGAGATTTTGCAGCTGGTGCCGGACACGGAAATCACCACCATCGAGCGCTGCTCCGGCCACGACGGCACCTACGGCGTGAAACACAAAACCTATGCGTTGTCGCGCAAGCTCGCCAAACCGGTGGAAAACCGCGTGGCGCAAGCCGAAGCCACGCACTTCACCAGCGATTGCCCGATGGCCGGCAACCATATCGCGCACGGCTTGAACGACACGCCTGCCGCAGAACATCCCTTGAGCCTGCTACGCAAAGCCTACGGCATCTGATGAACACACAATCATCCCCAGCCGCCATGAACAAACTGCAGCGCCACGATCTGCTTTCGCTGGAAGCTTATGCCGCACAACGGAGCGAATTTCGCGCCCGCGTGATGGCGCACAAAAAAGACCGCAAAATCCATCTTGGCGGCCATCTCACCTTCGTGTTCGAAGACCGGCTCACCATCCAGTATCAAGTGCAGGAAATGCTGCGGATCGAGAAGATCTTTGAAGCAAGCGGCATCAACGAAGAACTGGAGGCTTACAACCCGCTCATTCCGGATGGCAAGAACCTCAAGGCCACGCTGTTCGTGGAGTATGAAGATGTCGATGAGCGCAAACGCGAATTGGCGCGCTTGACCGGCATTGAACACCGGATCGCGTTGACCGTCGCCGGGCATGCCGCAGTTACGGCGATTGCAGATGAGGATATGGATCGCAGCACGGAAGAGAAAACCGCGGCGGTGCATTTTCTACGTTTTGAACTGGATGACGCGATGATCAAGGAATGGAAGGCGGGCGCGATGGTGACGCTTGCCTCCACGCATGCGGAGATGCGTGAACGCGTGCTGTTTTCAGAAACATTGCGCAAAGCTTTGGCCGCCGACTTCTCGTAGGCTGGGATGAACGTAGGTTGGGGTGCGAACCCCAACATCGCCATGCCGATCACGCCACGTTGGGGTTCGCGTCCCGCTCACCCCAACCTACGCGTGTTGGTCGCTTCAATAATGCAACACGCTATGCAGCGGAATCTCTTGCGGCCAAATCGCCCTGCCCTGCAAGGCCAGCAATTCGATCACCACCGAGGCACCCACCAAATCGGCACCCAGCTGACCCAGCAGATTGCGCGCCGCGCCCAACGTGCCACCTGTCGCAAGCACATCGTCCACCAACAACACACGTTCGCCCTTGCGCACGGCGCCAATGCAGGCTTCCAACCGATCGGTGCCGTATTCAAGCTGATAATCCGCATGCATCACCGGCGGCGGCAGCTTGCCCGGCTTGCGCAAGGGTACGAATCCCGCTTTCAGCTTCTGCGCCATCGCCGCGGCAAAAATGAAACCGCGCGATTCCACGCCGCATACCGCCTGCACGCCGCTATCCAGCCAGGGTTCGATCATCGCGTCGATGCAACTGGCAAACGCAGCGCCATCGGCGAGCAAGGGGGTGATGTCGCGAAAGGTGACGCCTGGTTTCGGGAAATCCGGTACCGCGCGGATCAGACGTGCAAACTCGGTCATGCAGGGCTCCAAGGATGATGCGCTGCGTAGCATACCGTGCATGCGGACATAGGTTAGGGCGAGCGAACGCGAACCCCCAACATTCGGCACGCCAAGCATGGCGACGTTGGGGTTCGCGTTCGCTCATCCCAACCTACGTCACCGGCACCAGGCTGTCCTGGTCATCATCCAGTTCGCGGATCGCCAGCCTCGCCTCCGCCAGCGCGTCCTCGATCTCGCGCACGATCGGCTCGGCCGCCTCTACGCTCGAATCCGGCACCAGCACTGCCACGTAATCCATGGCGGGCAGCTGTCCTACGCCACCGGTGAGGTATTCGCCCGAGATGAAAGCGGGCACTTCGGCATGCTCCAGCGCATCCTTCACCAGATGGGCGTCGAATAGATTCTGGGCTCGGTAGACGATACGCATGCACGCAAGCTACTGCTGCCTGCACGGCTCGGCAAGCCATTCACCAAAAGGAACGGATACCCGCGACACCCTGCGCGCCGTGCTTGCGCGCCTCGTCGGCCTGCGCCGGCGCCATCCCGCCCAGCGCATAAACCGGCAAGGCGCTGGCCTCGGCCAATGTCTGAAACTGCGGCCAGCCCAAGGCCGGTAGGTCCGGATGGCTGGCGGTGGGTGCGACGGGTGAAAGTGTCGCGAAGTCGGCCAGATGCACGCTTACGCTCAGTTGCGCCGCATCGTGACAGCTGGCACCGACCAACTGCGACCACGGCAGCGGACGCTCCTGCAGATCATCCAGTTGAGCGGCCGTCACATGCACGCCGATCCCGGCTCCAAGTTGGCGTGCGCCGTCGATATCGCGATTGAGCAACAGGTTCGCCTGATGGCTTGCCGCCAGCGGCTGCAAGCGTTCGGCCAGCTGGCGCACCTGTTCGACCGACCACAGCGGCAGGCGCAACTGGATCAGCCGAATGCCGCGCTCGATCGCCTCGGCGATGCGCTGACACCATGTTCCGGCTTGATCCGGCATCACGTCGGCAGGCGTGATCGCATACGTCGGCGGCAGGCGCAGCGCCTGCAAAATCGGCCGGTCCGCCGGGGCAAGCGTGGTCAGGTCCACTTCTTCCGGCAATTGCCATTGCAACGCCTGCCCTTCCTGTGGCGCCAAGGTGCCCCGCCAACGCGTGAATTGCCAGGCATCCAGCAGCAGGCCGCGTTCGCCGTAGTTCCACGGGATGCGGATCAGGGCTGCTCCATCCTGCGGTTCGACATGGATGCCGAGTTCTTCATGCAGCTCGCGCGCCAGCGCCGGCAGCGGCGCCTCGCCGGGCTCCAGCTTCCCGCCAGGAAACTCCCAGAAGCCGGCGAGATGCTTGCCCGCCGGGCGCTGCGCCAGCAGCACCTTGCCCCGGGTGTCACGCAGCACGCCGGCCATCACATGCAGCATGTTGCCGGTCGCGCTCACCTGTTGCCTTATTGCGTGCGGATGTACTCGACCATGTCGAAGTCGTAGCTGTGCTGCGCATCCTTCTTATGATGTGTGCGCTTGACTTCGGTCCAATCGGTGAAGTGGATGCCGGGGAAGAACGTGTCGGCGCCATCGACCGCCGCGCTGACCCAGGTGAGATAAAGGCGCTGCGCCATCGGCAACGCATCGTGGAACACCCGGCCACCGCCGATCACCATCAGGCCGGTACCGTCGGAGCGGGCCTGCGCCTCTTCGATCGAGCGGACCGTCACCTGGCCGGGGAACGGCGCCTCATGGCGATTGGACAACACCATGTTCACGCGATCGGGCAGTGCCTTTCCGATCGACACCGCAGTGTTGTAACCCATCAACACATGCTTGCCGACGGTCAGCTGCTTGAACCATTTCAGATCGTCCGGCAAATGCCAGGGGAGCTGGCCCTTGCGACCAATAGCAAAGTTCTCGTCGAGGGCGGCGATCAGCGAAATGGCCATGGATGCTCCAAAGGGACTGCAGTGACTGTCACAAAGGCCGGGGCTGGCCCGGCCGGCCGCTCATTATAAGGCGAGGACGCCGCGCGTAGGTTGGGGTGCGAACCCCAACATGGCGATCCTGTTCGGCATGGCGATGTTGGAGTTCGCACCCCAACCTACACCGCCACAGGGGCCTTGATGGCGGGGTGCGGGTAGTAATCCTCGATCACCACGTCCTCATACCGGAAATCGAAAATCGACTGCACGTGCGGATTGAGCGTCAACCGCGGCAGCGCGCGCGGTTCGCGCGTCAATTGCAGACGCGCCTGCTCCAGATGGTTGTTGTACAGATGCGCATCGCCCAGCGTGTGCACGAAATCGCCCACGCCCAGTCCGCACACCTGCGCCATCATGTGCGTCAACAAGGCATAGCTGGCGATGTTGAACGGCACGCCGAGGAAAATATCGCCGGAGCGCTGATACAACTGGCAACTCAGCTTGCCGTTCGCCACATAGAACTGGAACAAAGCGTGGCATGGCATCAACGCCATCTTCGGCAATTCGCCCACGTTCCACGCGCTGACGATCAAGCGACGCGAATCCGGGTTGCGCTTGATTTCTTCCACCACCCAGCGAATCTGGTCCACCACGCGGCCGTCTGCCGCCGGCCATGCACGCCATTGCTTGCCGTACACCGGGCCGAGATCGCCGTGTTCATCCGCCCATTCGTCCCAGATGCTGACGCCGTTTTCCTTCAGATAGGCGATGTTGGTATTGCCCTGCAGGAACCAGATCAGCTCATGCACGATCGACTTCAAGTGCAGCTTCTTGGTGGTGACGAGCGGAAAGCCTTCGTTGAGATCGAAGCGCATCTGCCAACCGAACACGCTGCGCGTGCCGGTGCCGGTGCGGTCGGTTTTTTCGGCGCCATGTTCCAGCACGTGGCGAAGCAGATCGAGATACGGTTTCATAGCTACAAGCCTACGCCGACTGCGAGGGTTCTGCCGTCGCCAGCGGCAACGTGGGTGCCTTCCGCGAAAGCCACAGCAGAAAGATGCCAATCACGATCAACGGCACCGATTGAATCTGGCCCATCGTGAGCCAACCCCACGCCAGATAACCGAGCTGTACGTCCGGCACGCGCACGAATTCCACCGCAAAGCGAAAGCAGCCGTACATCAACGCGAACAAGCCGGAGATCAGATAACGCGGACGCGGCTTCATCGACACCAGCCACAACACGGTGAACATCACCACGCCTTCCAAGGCCAACTCATACAGCTGCGAGGGATGCCGCGGCAAACCGCCGAACTGCTGCATCAGTTGCGCCAGATGCGGATCGCTCGCCGCAAGTGCAGCGTCTTCGTCGCGCGCACCAGGGAAAATCATCGCCCACGGCACGTCGCCCGGCTTGCCCCACAGCTCACCATTGATGAAGTTGCCGAGGCGGCCAAGACCAAGGCCCAGCGGCACCAGCGGCGCCACGAAATCCACTGTGTCGAAGAAATGCAGCTTGTGCCGGCGCGACCACCACAATCCTGCCGCCAACACGCCGAGCAGGCCGCCGTGGAAACTCATGCCGCCATCCCACACGCGGAACAGCGCCAGCGGCTCGGTCCAGATCCAGCGAATGCCGTCGGCGTAATAAAACAGCATGTACCAGATGCGCCCGCCCAGGATGATGCCCATCATCATGTAGAACATCAGGTCGCCCAGCGCATCGCGGCTGACCGGCAGGCGTCCGCGCTTGCGGCGGTATTCGCCCAGCAGCCAACCGCCAAGGAACCCGAGCAGATACATCAGACCGTACCAGTGGACCTGGATCGGTCCCAGCTTCACGGCGATCGGGTTGAAGTGCACGACAAAAGGCTGCGTCATGGGGTAACCGATAAGCCCAAAGCGCGCAGTTTAGCGGCCCGACGATGAACTCGTCAGGACACTGCCCCACCCCGGGCCACTTGGCTACACTCGGCCGGCGCGGCCGCTCGGGGGAGCGGGCCGCGTAGGACAACATTTTTATGGGGGAATATGGATATGTGGAACGGACGAGTGCGCGCCCTTGCGGCGGCGTTTTGCGTGTTGTTGCCGGTGGCTGTAACGGCGGCGGGTGATCGGGTACCGGTGGAAGCTTTTGCGCATCACGGCGGCTATTCGATGCCGCGGCTTTCACCCGATGGCAAATATCTGGCTGTGGCGGTGGAGCAAGGGGAAGACCATGCGGTGGTGATCCTCAAGCTCAATGACATGAGCCACGCGAAGAGCTTGCTACGCCTGCCCGCGCATCAGCTTCCCTACGACATCCAATGGGTGGGGCCGGAGCGCCTGGTGGTTGAATTGGCCCAATTCTTTGGTTCCCTCGATCGCCCTGAACAGTTAGGCGAAATCCTCTCCACTGACGTGGAAGGCAAGCGGGTCCAACCCATGTTCAGCCGTGAATGGGGGCAGGCAGGACGCGGCGGTCTGGAGCATAGCCCTGACGATGGCTATGCCACCGTCGCCGGCTGGCCGTCCAAAGCCAATGATCACTTCTACATGCAGACATACATGTGGAACGACGAGAAAAATACCGCTCTGTATGACGTGAACGCCGACAACGGCGTCCGCCACTTGATCGGCGAAATCAACGCAGGCGACATGGACTTCACCGTTGATCCGGACGGCCACGTGCGCTACGCGCAAGGCCTGAACGTAAACAACCACTATGTCGTCTACCGCATGCAAAACAGCCTGTGGTCACAGCTTGGCAATGACAACGACGACAGCCGCTTTGAACCCATCACTTTCTCGCAAGACGGCCAGCATCTGTATGTATGGTCGAGCACGAAAGGCGGCCCCATGTCGCTGATACAGACGACTGCCGATGGCAATCAGGCCAAATTGCTGACCAAAGACGACTTCAGCAGCATCGGCCACATCCAGTGGACGTCACAACGCGTACCGTTTGCTGCTTCCGCCGTTGCTGGCATTCCCAAGGAAGTCATCTTTGATGCGAATCAACCACTGGCCAGTACCTATCAGGGTCTAAGCCAAAAATTTCCCGGGGAGTTCGTTGATTTTTCCAGCCTGAGCGAAGACGGCGGCATGTTGGTGTTCGAGGTAAGCAGCGACCGCAATCCCGGCGCCTATTACCTGTTCGACATGAAGCACATGAAGATCCAGAAGTTGTTCGATGAAAACACCAGCATCGACCCCAGCAAGATGGCTGCACGTATACCCATGCGTTTCAACGCCAGTGACGGCACGCCGCTCGAAGCCATTCTTACGGTGCCCGCCGGTGGCTCGATGAACGACTTGCCGATGGTGTTGTTGCCGCATGGTGGTCCGTTCGATATCAAGGACAGCTGGTTCTTCGACGAAGATGCCCAGTTTCTCGCCAGCCGTGGTTATCTGGTGTTGCAAGTCAACTTCCGCGGCTCTGGCGGCCGCGGCCCCGATTTTGTCGACGCCGGCTACGGCAAATGGGGCACGCGCATCCAACAGGATCTGATCGATGGCGTGAAGTGGGCCGAAACACAGCATTACGCCGACCCGAAGCGCGTCTGTGTATTCGGCGGGAGTTTCGGGGGCTACTCGGCGATGATGACGGTGATCCGCGCACCCGGCCTGTTCAAATGTGCCATCGGCTACGCCGGTATTTACGACTTGGCGATGATGTATGACAAGGGCGACATCAAGGACAGAAAGTCCGGCAGGAACTATCTGGAACAGGCCATCGGCAAAGACCCCAGCGAGCTGGCCGCCAATTCACCGGACAAGCTGGCCGACAAGATTGAGGTCCCGGTGCTGCTGATCCATGGTGAAGAAGACCAGCGTGCGCCCTTCGCCCAGGCCAAGGCGATGCGTGCCGCCTTGGACGCTGCGCACAAACCATACGAGTGGCTGACCAAGCCGGACGAAGGCCATGGTTTCTACAACGAGAAGAATCTCGTGGATATGTACAACCATGTGCAGGCGTTTTTAGAGAAGAATATCGGGCCGGGTGTATCGGCGAATTGATCACATAGCTTGCTGTCGTAGGCTGGGATGACAATCCCAGCTTTCGTGTATCTGCACATGACCGAGATGCGAGATGTTGGCGGCAAATCCAATATCTCACGTCGTCGCCCCGGCGAAGGCCGGGGCCCAGTGACTTTGAGGATCTAAAAAAGTCACTGGGTCCCGGCTTTCGCCGGGACGACGGGTATCAAGCATTATTTTCACCCCATAAAGACGCACAAACACCGCGTCAAAACGTATAACGCACCACCAAATTAGTCGCACGCGGCGCCTGCAGCGCTGTAACGGTGAGAAAACTCGGATCAGGCGTCGGCAAGCCATTGCCGCCGAAATTGCCTGTATCCGCCGACACGTAACGCGTCCGCACGCTCTGGCGATTGGTCACATTGGTGATGTTTAAACTCACATCCAGCTTGTGCTGGCCGGCCATCGCCCACGCATAGCCCACGCCAAGATCCCATTGCCAACTGAAGGGATAACGGCCTAAGCCATTCAACGGCACCAGCATGCCGTTGCAATAATGCGAGACCGAGGCAAGGCTCGGATTTGCCTGCACAGCGGCCGCGTTGGGATACGTGCCGAAGCAGCCATAAGGCGCACCCGTCTGCGCACTCAGCAACGACGACACACGCCATCCGCTTTGCCAATAGTAGATGCCGGAAACGACCAGCTTGTGCCGAATATCCGACGCCAGCGGTCCGGACGAACCCGGTATCAGCTCCGGATAATTGAAGTTGCCGCTGCGCCCCGCCGTCTGCAGCACGCTGGAACTGGTGGCATCACCGTAGATGACACGCGACTCGCTGGAGTAGCCGTCTTCATTGCCGTAGGCATGCGCCCAGGTGTAGTTGATCGAGAGGTAATACGGCTCCTGTTCCGACCGGGCATGTTCGAGCTGGAAATTCACGTCGTAGTAAGTGCGCCTCGCCTTCGGCACGCCAAGATACGCATTGGGAATCACGATGCTCGCAAGCTGGTTACCGCCGTTGAGGTAATCGGTCAGCACAATGTTCCGCCCAGGATTGAACAACATGCCACCCGTACCGAGCCCCGCATAATTGGGATAACCATGCGCGCGCACGTAGTTGCTGATCTGCCCGGCCGAGTCGCTGATGAAGTCGACGATGTTCGTCAGCCGATTCATGTCGAACTGGCCAAGCAACGACCACGACGGCGTCAGCTGCTGCTGCGCGTAGAGTTGAAAATTGCGCTGCGAGGTGTTCCTCAAATTCCGGCTTGACAGCGCGACGGGATTAGGCACCGCGCCGTTTTCGTAGACCACCGGATTGCCGATCTGCGTCAAGCCCAGCGGCGCATGCGTACTCGGATCCATTGCCGTGTACGTGTAGTACGTGCCGGAAATGTAATTGGCGCCGCCGACGAAATAGTTCAGCCCCGAAGGCATCGGCAAGGTGTACACGCCATAGTTGAGGCCCAGCTTCAGCGAACTATCGCCATGCACATCCCACGCTGCACCGATGCGCGGCGAGAGCAGGTAAAGGTTGAGGAAGGGATTGCCGCCGGCTTCGTTGCTGAGCATGTGATCCCAGCGCACGCCGCCGGTCAGCACCACGGTGTCGGTAACTTTCCAGGTGTCGTAAAGATAGGCGCCGGCTTCCACGCTGCCGAAATTGCCGCCGAAATAGCCTTTCCAGAATTCAACGTAGTTGCCACCCGGTGGTACCGGCGAGCCGTTCTGCAAACTGCTTGATGGATCGTTGAGCGTATAGCCCCAGTCCGGCCGCCAGTACGGCACGAAATGGAAGTTGTTGAAGTAGCGATCGCCACCAACGGTGATGGTGTGATCGCCGATGGTCCAGTTGAGGTCCGCCTTATAGCCGTGGCGGGCGTAGTAGTAATCATTCGGCGCGTTGTACGAACTCGGGCCGTAGTACGAAGTGTTGTTGGTGTTGTAATCGTAAATGCTCACGTAAGGCGCATCAGGGCCGGACGCATCGAAAGACGGCACGTCGAGCCGCGTGTAGCCACCCATCACGCGCAGCGTGAGATCGTCGGTAATGCGCCAGTGATAGTTGCCAATCAACAGCTTTTGCGTGTGCGCATCGCCGGACCAGCTGGGAGCCCCCGTCAGCGACGATGGCTGATAAGACTGCGCGAGCTGATACAGGTTGCTCGACGACGTCGCCCAATCCTTCGCGGCCGCCACGTTCAAGCTTTGATTGGTGGTGATGTTCCAGGTGAGGTTGACCATCGCGTTCTTGTCGCGGCTCGCATACGCGGTGGCCGTGTTGGAACCGTACGTCCACGATCTCGACAATGATGGCGTGTTGCCCAGCAGCGCGAAGAAGAACAGCTTGTCCTTGATGATCGCACCGGAGGCCCAGATGTCCTGCGTCAGCTGCGAACCGATGTGGTTGGCGGATTGATACAGCGAATATGTCCGCTTTCCATTCGGCGAAAGATAGGTGACGTCATCGCCCTGTGGATTGAGCAGGCTCGACGTCGGTGGCGTAAACGTGGCGGTATAGCCGGCATGGAAATCGTTGCTGCCCTGCTTCAACGTGGCCGAGATAATGCCGCCGGTGGTGCTGGTCCAGGCCAGTCCACCGCTGCCGTTGATCAGTTGCGTGTCGGCCACCGCATCCTGCGGAAACGTAATGCCCGAAAGTCCGGTGACGTCGTAGTTGGTATCGAATTCGTTGAAGTAGGTACGGTTCTCGGCCACGCTGGCGCCGTTGACCTGATAGTAGCCACCGAAGCTCTTTGCACTGGATTGCAGCGCATAAACGCTATACAGATTGTTCTGGTCGATCGGCAGATCGTGCGTCAGTTCTGCGCTGTAGTTGTTGATCAATTCGGGTGTGGTGACGTCGATCGGCGTAGTGACCGTCAACAACGACGATGCCGAAACCGTGATCGTGCCGAGCGAGGTCGCCTGTGTACTCGACGTCGCGGCGCCAAGTCCCGGCACCGTCGCCGTGATGTTCGGCTTCACCTGCACCGAGGCACTGCCGATCTCGCTGCCACCCTTGCTCACCGTAACGACGTAAGTGCCGGGATTGAGCTGACTGAGGTTGTAATCACCCTTGCTGTCTGCCGCCAATGTCTTGCTGAAACCCTGGGATGGCGACGTGATGACGATCGTCGCACCCGGTGTCGCCGTGCCATGCAATCCGCCGGTGATGTTCTGTGCGTAACTTGGTGCGGCGTAGTAACTGCCGGCGATGGCCAACGCGGCCATCGTGCACAACGCAAGACGCTTGCGTCGTGCGTTTTCTTCAAAGCGCTGTGTGCCGTTGCGACCGGCACGACCGCGCCGCCACGTTTCGTGGTTCAACATAAACCCCTCCCCTCTCGAATAATGGGCCTGCTCGAAATGCTTGGCTGTTTTTTTGATCGAAGCCTTTCGCAAGGAAAGGCAGCACCATTTATTTACTTTTAGTTTTTATTAGCTAGATCAAATTGCATCGGTCTCGGCGCAGAATCAGGCACAAAATCTGGGGCGCATAAAAAAACCCGCACTCGGCGGGTTCCGTAGGTTGGGGTGCGAACCCCAACATAATGTGGCCATACGCTGTTGGGGTTCGCACCCCAGCCTACGGGGGAGCGTGCTCCGTGTTGGCCTTTGCCGATGCCAGCGCTACGGCTTGTGAAGGCGAGCGGCCCATCGCCAGCTTCAATTCCTTGTACACACCCAGCACCAGCTCGCCGTAACCGCGCGCCAGCGTGGCGTCATGGCTGTGGTAGTAGCCGATGCGCAGCACGGGATCCTTGCTTTCGTTCATCGCCTTGCGCAGCAGGCGCGTGCCGATCTCGATGTTGCGTACCGGATTGAGCAAGGCGATCGGATCGGGTTCGAGATCGCGATGCACGGGGTAATACACCTGCATGATGCCGACGTCCTGCACCGGCGCGGCGAGCAGATGCGCCAGTTCGATCGCGTGTTCGGTGTCCGCGCGCGAGCCGATGTGCAAATGGCCGTTGATGCGCACCACCCATGGGCTGGGCGCCACCGAACCATCCGGTTGCGTGCCGCGTGTTTCCACCAGCGCGACGGCGTAGATCAGCACCGGATCGATGCGATAGCGCGCACCGGCCTTTGCCCACAGGCTGCCTGGCGAAGTGATGTCCAAATTGAAACTGCCGGCGCGCACGACACGCGGTTCTGCCACCACGACGATGGTGCCGTCGCTGGCAAGGCCCAGCGTGGTCTTTGGCGTGGCTGTAGACGCACTCAACGCCGTCCGCCGCGCCGGCACGTTTGCAACCTCACCCGTCACATGCGCAAACAACATGTGCGGTGCCGCCGGTGCCGCTGCAATCAGCGGTTCCGCCGCGTGCGTAGATTTCAGCGCAAGCGGCGCGCGCGCGTGGCCGTGCCATGCATGCATGCCGATCGCCACCGCTGCCGTGCCGGCCACCAGCCCCAGGCCACCGATGATCGGTACGCGGTAGGTCTGGGTCTGCTGTCTGACGGCCGGCAGCCACTGCGGGGTTTCGAACGAGAATTTCGCCTGCCACGCAGGCAAGGTGCTCAATCCGGAGAAACCGATGGCAGCGTGTTGATGCCGCTGCGTAATGCGCCGCTGCGCAGCCCAACCGCAAGGCGCTGCGATCACGATCTTCTGGCCGCCACCGCCCATGCGGCGCGCCCGGAACGCGGCCGGCGCGCACAGGTAGACCCGCTGGGTCACTTCCTGCCGGTTCGTGCCCCCCTTGCCGCGCGTGACCGGTTCGCCTCCAGCGATAGAAGGCACCTCGATCGTGCGGGGAAAGGGATTCGTTTGCAGCAGCAGCACCTATCGTCTTCCTTCAAGGCTGGGCGGTAGAGCCCGCTAGACAAGCACAAATCGGGCCGAAGGCCAAGCGCAGGCGGGGCCAAAGGTAGGGACCTGTGTCTTGGCACGCTGCGCCGGGCACCCCTGAATCGACATAGTAGCCTGGGATGCAATCCCAGCATCGCCATGCCGACAAATGCTGGGATTGCATCCCAGCCTACGCGGACACCGTCATTCCAGCGCGCTTGGAATATGCAGCGCCCAGCATTGTCACCACATAATCATTGGATCGATTACATGCCGATCCCGACAGCATCCATCGCCTCTCCGATGCATCCCCATTGTGCAGAATTCCGCATTCTCGTCCCGCAAGCTCTTCTAGACGCTCGCAGCGCACAACGACCAAGATGCGTCCATGCACACCATCGACTTCATCGATTCGCATACCGGCGGCGAACCCACCCGGGTCGTGCTTGCCGGCTTTCCGGACCTTGGCAACGGCTCGCTGGCTGAACGCCGCGACCTGTTCCGCGACCGCTACGATCACTGGCGCCAGGCGATTGCCTGCGAGCCGCGTGGCTCGGACACGATGGTCGGCGCGCTGCTGTTGCAGCCGACCGATCCATCGGCGTGCGCCGGGGTGATCTATTTCAACAACGTTGGGTATCTCGGCATGTGCGGCCACGGCACCATCGGGTTGATCCGCACGCTGCATCATCTCGGGCGCATTGCACCCGGCAAGCATAAACTCGAAACGCCGGTCGGCATGGTTGGCATCCAATTGCACGATGACGGCCGCGTGTCGATCGACAACGTCGAAAGTTATCGCCACGCCAAAGACGTCGAACTGGACGTGCCCGGCTACGGCAAGGTGAAGGGCGACGTCGCCTGGGGCGGCAACTGGTTCTTCATCAGCAACGACACGCCGCTGCCGCTCACGCTCGCCAACCAGCGCGCGTTGACGGTGTACACCGAAGCGATTCGTCTGGCATTGGAAGCGGCCAACATTCGCGGCGCCGATAGCGAGATCGACCACATCGAAATCAACGCACCTTCCACGCAAGACGATGCCGATGCGCGCAACTTCGTGCTGTGTCCCGGCCTGGCTTACGACCGCTCGCCCTGCGGTACCGGCACCAGCGCCAAGGTCGCGTGCCTGGCGGCCGACGGCAAACTCGCGCCGGGCCAGGTGTGGCGGCAGGCCGGTATTCTCGACAGCGTGTTCGAAGCGCAATACACGCCGGGCACACGCGGCGTGCTGCCACGTATCACGGGCAGTGCGCACGTCACGATGCGCGGCCAGTTGCTGATCGATGATGCAAACGATCCGCTCGCCTGGGGTGTTGGAGTTCGGGGTATTGGAGTTCGGGGTATCGGCACCGCGTGAAGAGTTACGACCTGATCATTGTCGGCGCAGGCATCGTCGGCACTGCTTGCGCGGACTACGCCAGCGAGCAGGGCCTGCGCGTGGCGATCGTCGAACCCGGCCCGATCGGCGGCGGTGCCACCGCAGCAGCCATGGGCCATCTGGTGGCGATGGATGATGATCCCGCCGAACTGGCGCTGGCGAATTATTCGCTGGGCTTGTGGGAAGAGTTCACTCACGTCGAACAGATCGAATACAACCGCTGCGGCACCTTGTGGGTGGCCAGCAGCGAGGCCGAATACGCGCATATTCCGGAAAAAATCGCGCGTCTCGCCGCGGTGGGTGCGCAAGCCGAACTGATCGATAGCGAACAGCTCTACCGCCTTGAACCGTCGCTTGCGCCCGGCTTGCGCGGCGGCATGCGCGTGCCGCGCGAAGCGGTGGTGTATCCGCCGGGCATGGCGCGTCATCTGCTTGATCGCGCGCGTGCGCGTGGTGTAGTGCTGTATGCACAACGCGCCACCGCCATCACTCGCCAAGGTGTGCAACTGGATGATCGAACCGGATTGGCCGGCGCCGTGCTGGTCGCCACCGGTTGCGCGCTGCCCCAGCTGTTGCCGCAACTGCCGATGCGCGCGCGCAAAGGGCATCTGGTGATCACTGATCGCTATCCTGGCCTGATCCACCATCAATTGCTGGAACTCGGCTACGCCGACAGTGCGCACGGCGATGCGGACAGCAGTGTCGCCTTCAACGTGCAGCCGCGCCCGACCGGACAGATTCTGATCGGCTCGTCGCGCGAGTACAGCAGCAACACGCCAGACGTATCGATGCCGACGGTCCGACGCATGCTGGAACGTACCTTCCGCTATCTGCCGGCATTGCGCCAATTGGATGCCTTGCGCATCTGGACCGGCTTTCGTCCGGTGAGCGCCGATGGCCTGCCGTACCTGGGTCGCTTGCCGGACAACGCCCATGTTTGGGTTGCCTCCGGTCACGAAGGCTTGGGCATCACCACCTCGCTGGGCAGCGCGCGGCTGGTGATCGATCAATACCTGGGTCGCGCTACGGCGATCGATTCGCGCCCTTACGATCCGGCGCGCGCCGTGGCATGCGTATGACGCAGGTACGGATCGACATCAATGGACAAGTGCTCGACGTGCCCGCCGGCATCAGCGTGGCGGCGGCGATTGCTCGATTCCGGCCATCGATGCGGCGCTCGGTCAGCGGGCAAATGCGCGCGCCGTTCTGCGGCATGGGCATCTGTTTCGAATGCCGCGTACGCATCGACGGCGTCGCGCAACAACGCGCGTGCATGACGCCGGTGCGTGAGGGCATGCAGGTGATCACCGATGGCTGAGCGCTACGACATCGTGATCGTGGGTGCAGGCCCCGGAGGCTTGGCTGCTGCACAAGCCGCGCTCGCACAGAACGCGCGCGTCGCCTGGCTCGATGCGCAAGCCACCGCCGGCGGGCAGGTGTGGCGCAAGGATTTCCAACACGGCTGGCCGCAGCGCGCCGAACGCGTCATCACCAAGGTACTTAGCCATCCCAACATGACGTGGATGCCGCAGACACAAGTGATCGCTGCGGAACAAAACGAACTGCTGCTGCAAAACGAACGGCAAGCCCTGCGCATCGCGTATGGCGCATTGATCCTTGCCACCGGCGCACGCGAACTGTTACTGCCCTTCCCCGGCTGGACCTTGCCAGGCGTGACCGGCGCCGGTGGCTTGCAGGCACTGGCCAAGCAAGGCTGGCCACTCGACGGACGCCGCGTGGTGATCGCCGGCAGCGGTCCGTTGCTATTTGCTGCTGCCGTCACGGCAAAGCGGCACGGCGCGCGCGTGCTGGGCATTTACGAACAGGCGAACCAAACCGCCGTGCATGCTTTTGCACGCAAGCTGTGGCGCTGGCCCGGCAAAGCACTGCAAGCGGCGGCGCTGCGCAGCCAGCTGGCAGGCATTCCCTACCACTACGGCAGCATCGTCACGCGCGCACTCGGCGAGCGCGCATTGGAATGCATCGAAGTGGACGGTCCGCGCGGCATGCAACGCATCGAATGCGAACAACTGGCCATCGGTTACGGCCTGGTACCGAACGTGGAACTCGCGCACATGCTCGGTTGCGCGATGACGCAGGAAGGCGCGCATCCCTGCGTGCAGGTCGATGCCTCGCAACGCACGAACATTGCCAATGTCTATGCCGCCGGTGAACTGTGCGGCATCGGCGGGCGCGACTGCGCGTGGGTGGAAGGGCGCATCGCCGGCATCGCAGCGTCAGGCGGCACCATCGGCGCCGCGCTGCTGCAGCAGCAACGCCACGCACGCAAGTTCGCCATCGCGTTACGCAAGCACTTCAAACTCGATCCATACATCCACGATCTGGCAGAACCCGACACCTTGATCTGCCGCTGCGAAGACGTCCCGCTGCAGGCACTCAAGGATTACGACGAGGCCCGCAGCGCCAAGCTCGCCACGCGCTGCGGCATGGGCGCCTGCCAAGGCCGCGTGTGCGGCACCGCGCTCGCCGAACTCGGCCTGTTTCCGCGCAGCGGGCAACGCCCGCCCCTGTTTCCCGCCCGGCTCGCGACGCTGGGCGAATTCGCTTCCTCCTCCGACACTGAAGGATCCATCTCATGAGCAACGCAACCATGTGGCATGGCGTTCTACCGGCCATCACCACGCCGTTCACCGTCGACGACCAGGTCGATCACGCCTTTCTTGCGACGCACGCCAAGCAGATGATCGATGCCGGCTGCCGTGGCATCGTGCCGCTCGGTTCATTGGGTGAAGCGGCCACGCTGAGCTTCGACGAAAAGCTCGACATCCTGCGCACGCTGGTGAAAGCACTGGACGGCCGCGCACCGGTGATTCCCGGCATCGCCTCGCTCTCCACGCGCGAAGCGGTGCAGCTGGCCAAGGAAGCCAAGGCGATCGGCTGCGGCGGCCTGATGGTGCTGCCGCCGTATGTGTATTCCACCGATTGGCGCGAGATGGGTGCGCACGTGCGCGCCATCATCGCCGCCACCGACTTGCCGTGCATGCTGTACAACAACCCGGTCGCCTACAAGACCGATTTCTCGCCGACGCAGATCGCGGAACTCGCCAAGGAATTTCCCAACCTGCAAGCGGTGAAGGAATCCTCAGGCGACGTGCGCCGCTTCGCCGGCATTCGCAGCCTGCTCGGCGATCGTCTGCAACTGCTGGTTGGTATGGACGATGCCATCGTCGAAGGCGTGGCGATGGGTGCGGTGGGTTGGATCGCCGGCTTGGTGAATGCATATCCGAAGGAATCGGTGAAGCTTTACGAACTCGCGCGCGACGGTGGCCCGAAAGCCGCCGAATCGCTGTACAAGTGGTTCCTGCCGCTGCTGCGCCTGGACACCGTGCCGACCTTCGTGCAGCTGATCAAGCTGGTGCAGGACAAAACCGGCATGGGCAGCGAACGCGTGCGCGCACCGCGCTTGCCGGTGGCAGGCGCCGAACGCGAGATGGCATTGAAGATCATCGATCACGCCGTCGCGAACAAGCCGGCCATCTGACATGGGCACGCTTGAACCCATCTTGATCGGCGGACGCTGGTGCGCATCCCTTGATGCGCACGGCAGTTTCCGCGCGGAAGATCCCGCGCATGCCGAAGCGATCGGCCCTGCGTTTCCCATCAGCGGCGATGCCGATATCGAAGCGGCCATGCGCGCCGCCATCGATGCTGCCGATACGTTGTGTGCGGCGCCGCCCACGCAGATCGCCGACTTCCTGGAACGCTACGCCGCCGCCATCGAGGCCGACGGCGATTGCCTGGTTGCGTTGGCGCATGCGGAAACGGCGTTGCCGGTCGAGCCACGCCTGCGCTCGGTGGAATTGCCGCGCACCAGCAACCAGTTGCGCCTCGCCGCGCAAGCCGTGCGCGACTACGCATGGACCGATCCGGTGATCGATACGCAAGCCGGTCTGCGTGCGCATCGCGCACCGCTCGGCAAACCGGTGCTGGTGTTCGGACCGAACAATTTCCCGTTCGCGTTCAACGCCATTGCCGGCAGCGATTTCGCCTCCGCGATCGCCGCGTGCAATCCAGTGATCGCCAAGGCACATCCGTCGCATCCGGCCACCAGCCAACGCCTGGCGCAACTGGCGCATACAGCGTTGCTCGAAGCAGGTCTGCCGGCCGCAGCGGTGCAGATGCTTTATCACTTCGATAACGCGCTTGGCCTTGCCTGGGCGGGTGATGCGCGTCTTGGCGCGATCGGTTTCACCGGCAGCCGCAACGGTGGTCTTGCACTGAAAGCGGCGGCGGACAAGGCTGGCGTGCCGATCTATGCAGAGCTTTCCAGCATCAATCCGGTATTCCTGTTGCCGGGCGCATTGAGCGAACGCGGCGAGGTGCTGGCGCAGGAGTTCTTTGCATCTTGCACGATGGGCAGCGGACAGTTCTGCACCAATCCCGGCGTGGTGATCGCACCCAAAGGCGAACAGGGCGACGCATTCGTGACGGCAGCAAAAAAGCTGTTTGCCGAAGCCGACCCCAAAGTGCTGTTCTCGCGCGGCGTACAGCAAAACCTCGCACGTGCGGTGAATGATTTACGCGCCGCCGGTGCACAAGCGCTCACGGGTGGCAGCGTTGGCGACGGCTATCGTTTCCAGCCGACCTTGCTCAATGTGGACGATGACACGTTCCTCGCCCATGCGGAGAGTTTGCAGGCTGAAGCGTTCGGTCCCGTCAGCCTGATCATTCGCGCGAAGGATCTGGCGAGCATGCAGCGTATTGCCGCGTCGTTCGAAGGCAACCTCACCGGCACGATCTATCGTTCCGCGGACGGTAGCGACGATGGCGCGTGGCAAGCGCTCGCACCGGTCTTGCGCAACAAAGTGGGCCGGCTGATCGCCAACAAGATGCCGACTGGCGTTGCCGTCAGCGCGGCGATGAATCACGGTGGGCCGTATCCGAGCACCAGCCATCCAGGCTTCACGTCGGTGGGCATGCCGGCGTCGATCCGGCGCTTCAGTGCCTTGCACAGTTACGACAATGTGCCCGAAGCGTTGCTGCCGGTGGAGCTGCACAACCGCAATCCGGGCGGCGTGCAGCGTCTGGTGGATGGACGCTGGACGGATGGAGATATTGGCCAGGAATAACTCGATCGCTCGTCGCTCCGGCGAAAGCCGGGGCCCAGCGACTTACCGCAGGTGAGGACATTCGTGATGATGAAAGTTACCTCCACCGCCGTCATTCCCGCGAAAGCGGGAGTCCATGTTGCTCTGATGCATGGCTGGAGATGGATTCCCGCTTTCGCGGGAATGACGGCCGTGAGGGAGCGCCTACGTCCATCGCACATCTGCAGGCCGCGATTGAAGACAGTCCTGCTCGCATGCAGCCTCGCGACACTCTACGTTACGGCACAGGCAGAATCATCAACACCAAACCCAACCCAAGCCTTCCACGCCCTCTACACCCGCGAATGGCAATGGCGCCAGCAGCAATACGCCGGTGGCGATGACGAAGACAGCAACGGCAAAGCGTCCGCTCACTTGCCAAAAGTCGATGCCGCTACGCAGGCGATGCGCGAACACTATTGGTCCGGGGTGCTCACGCAACTCAAGACCATTCCCGAATCAAAACTCAGCCAGGAAGACCAGCTCAACGACGAGGTCTACCAGCAGCAGATCGAAACACTGCTGGCGAACCAGCAATTCAAGACCTGGCAAATGCCGTTCAACGCCGACTCCGCGTTCTGGAGCGACCTCGGCTTCAGTGCACGCGGCAACTTCGTCACGGTCAAGGATTATCAAAACTACCTGGGCAAGTTGCACGATATACCACGCTACTTCGACGACGAGATCGCCAACATGCGCCTGGGCCTGACGCGCGGCTTCACGCAACCGAAAATCATTCTGCAAGGGCGCGATCAATCCATTTCCGCCGTGGCCGATGCGCAGGGCGAGCAAAACCTGTTCTACACACCGTTCAAGCAGATGCCGGCGACCATCCCCGCTGCACAACAAGACGCCTTGCGCAAACAGGCTTTGGCCGCGATCCAGCAGGATGTGATTCCCGCTTACGCCAAACTGCTGACGTTCATGCACAACGACTATTTCCCGCATGCCCGCAGCAGCACCGCGGCGGAGGATTTATCGGACGGCAAGGCGTTTTACCAGTCGCGGATTCGCCAATTCACCACGCTGGATATGAGCCCCGATGACATTCACGCCTTGGGCCTGAAGGAAATGGCCAGCATCCATCAGCAGATGCTGGACATCATCAAGCAGACTGGCTTCAAGGGCAGCTTTGCCGATTTTCTGCAATTCCTGCGCACCGATCCGCGCTTTTATGCGAAGACGCCGGATGAGTTGCTGAAAGAGGCGGCATGGATCGCCAAGGAAGTCGATGGCGTAGTAGGCAACTACATCGGTCGCCTGCCGCGGCGGCGCTTTACGATCAAACCGGTGCCGGCGGATCTCGCGCCGATCTATACCGGTGGACGTGGCGGCCCCGGCATTTATCTGGTCAACACGTACGACCTGCCCTCCCGCCCGCTTTATTCGCTGCCCGCACTCACCTTGCACGAATCCTCACCCGGCCATGCGTTGCAGATGCCGCTCGCCGCTGAATTGAAGGGTCTGCCGGATTTTCGCCGCTATACCTACATCTCCGCTTATGGTGAAGGCTGGGCCTTGTATTGCGAATACCTGGGCCAGGAGATGGGCATATACAAGACGCCGTACGATCAGTTCGGTTACTTGAGCTACCAGGCCTGGCGTGCGGCGCGGTTGGTGGTGGATACCGGTTTGCATCACATGCACTGGACGCGCGAGCAGGCGCGCGAATATCTGCGCCAGAACACCGCGCTGGCCGAGCACGAAATCGATACCGAAGTGGATCGCTATATCGCGTGGCCAGGGCAAGCTTTGTCGTATTACCTCGGCGAGCTTGAGATACGCCAGGATCGTGCGCGGGCTGAAGAGGCGCTGGGGGATAAATTCGATATCCGTGCATTCCATGATGCGGTGCTGTCGACAGGTTCAGTGCCACTGCCGGTGTTGCACAAGCGGATCAATCAATTCATTGCGGATGGGGGGAAGTCGCCGTATGCGCAGCAGTAGTGATCGTCAGCCTATGTCTATCGCATGCCGTCATTCCAGCGAAAGCTGGCACGCGGGGAGAGCACATGGATGTGCTCGGCTTTGAGGAGCGAGGAATCCAGTGCCTTTGACGCTTTGAAAGTCACTGGATCCCAGCTTTCGCTGGGATGACGGAGATTTGGCCTTTTTCGCGAGATAAGTGGAATCCGGGGGAGCAACACATGAGCCTCATCACCGACATGACCCGCCGCAAATCCGTCGCGGCCATGCAACAGGAAACCGGCGAACGCAGCGGACTGCGTCGCGTACTCGGTTTATGGCAACTCACCGCGATCGGCCTCGGCGGCATCATCGGCGTGGGCATCTTCGTGTTGACCGGCACTGTCGCCGCCACGCAAGCAGGGCCTGCCGTGGTGCTCTCGTTCCTGCTCGCAGGCATCGCCAGCGGGGCCGCGGCGCTGTGCTATGCCGAGTTCTCCGGGCTCATTCCCGTCTCCGGCAGTGCATACACCTACGGCTATGCCGTGCTCGGCGAATTCGCCGGCTGGGTGATCGGCTGGGATCTGCTACTGGAATACGCCTTGATCGCCGCCGTCGTCGCGGTGGGCTGGTCGGGTTACGTGCAAGCGCTGCTGGATGCAGCAGGCATTCCGTTGCCGGTGTGGGCGCAAGGCGCTTACGGTAGCGCACCAGGACGCTTGTTCAATCTTCCCGCCGTGGTGGTATCGGTGGCGATTACCGCCTTGCTGGCGATGCGCATGCAGTGGGGCGCGCGTTTCAACACCACCATCGTGGCCATCAAGATCGCTGCGGCAGCGGGCATCGTGGTGGCCGGCGTCGCTTACGTAAAACCCGAGCGCTGGCATCCCTTCATGCCATTCGGCGTGCACGGCGTGGTGACCGGTGCCGCGGTAGTGTTCTTTGCGGTGTTCGGTTACGACATGCTTACCACGGCCGCGGAGGAATCGCGTAATCCGCAACGCGATCTGCCGCGCGCCGTGCTGTTGTCGCTGGGCATTGCGATGCTGCTTTACTTCGCCATCTGCCTGGTGCTGACCGGCATCGTGCCGTACACCACGCTGGATACGCCTGCTCCTGTCGCAAGCGCGTTCAGCGCCATCGGCATGCCGCAAGTGATGGTGGCGATCTCGCTGGCGTCGATCTGCGGCATCACCAGCGTGATCTTCGCCAACCTGCTGGCCGGCGCGCGCATCTGGTTCGCGTTATCGCGCGATGGCCTGCTGCCGGGCTGGTTCGCCAAGGTGCATCCGCGCTGGCACACGCCCCATCGCACCACGCTGTTGCTCGGCGCTGTGACAGCGATCGCATCGGGACTGTTTCCGCTGGATGAACTCGCCAAGCTGGTAAACATCGGCGTGCTCAGTGCCTTCATCGTGATCTGCACAGCAGTAGCCGTGCTGCGTTGGCGCCAACCCGAGCTGGCGCGCCCCTTCCGCACGCCACTCGTTCCACTCGTGCCCATCATCGGTGTCGGCTTTTCCTGCTGGCTGATCTGGGGCTTGCCCACTGTCACGTACTGGCGTTTCGGGCTGTGGTTGTTGGTGGGCTTGGTGGTGTATGTCGGCTATGGGCGGCATCACAGCCGCTTGAGCGCATCCAATCATGCCGCCCCGGCTGTGCACGAATCCGCATCGTAGGAAATGCCGGATTACGCTGCGCTAACCTAATCCACATTGGCGGCATGTACAAAATTCTTGACAAAATGTCGTGAATTTTGTACGTAGCCGATATGCAAACGGTTATCTTCATGGGCAGCAGCCTCGACGATCTCCGCACCTTCCCCGAATCCGCGCGCCGCGTGATGGGCCGGCAGATTCTGCGCCTACAGCACGGAATGGACCCAGATGACTGGAAGCCCATGACTGGAAGCCCATGAAAACCGTCGGGCCAGGTGTGCGCGAGGTACGAATCCACGTGAACGGCGAATTTCGCGCTTTCTACGTCACCAACATTGGCAACGCGATCTATATCCTGCACGCTTTCCGCAAGAAGACGCAGACCACTAGCCCCAAAGACATAGCGCTTGGGCAGCAGCGCTTCAAGCAAATCGGAGGTTGATATGACCGAGAAAATGACCGTTAGCAGCGGCAATGTATTTGAAGACCTTGGTTTCCCGCCTGACGAGGCTGCCGCCATGCTGGTGCGCGAAACTTTGCTCATTGCACTCGAGAAGGAGCTGCGCAAGCGCGGCGCCAAGCAGCAGGCGCTGGCTGACGAGTTAGGCATTCCCCGTACTCGCATTTCCGAAATCATCAATCACAAAACAGAAAAATTCAGCGCCGACAAGCTGATTGGGCTGCTGCATCGCGCTGGCAAGCGAGTGGAAGTGCGCGTGCGATAAC
>NZ_DATEJY010000199.1:0-10101 GCF_035277725.1 Dyella sp.
CTGGAAGGCAAGCAGCAGCGGGCGAAGATCAAACAAGGCCGGTCACGTTCCTGGAGCAGCGAGTGAGCGACCCCATGCTGCCGGCGGTGCCGCCGCAAGCTCCTCTGCTCAACAGCCGCTTTTGGCCCTGGCTGATGCGCGGCTTGCTGCGCCTTTCCGGCTGGCGCCTGCTTGGCCAATTGCCGGACGAGCCGAAAGTCATCCTGATCGGCGCGCCGCATTCGTCTTACTGGGACGGCGTGTGGGGCTTGATGATGAAGATTGCGCTGGGCATCAACATCAACATCATGATCAAGCGCGAAGTGCTGGAAGGGCCGCTGGGCGTCATCCTGCGGCCGATCGGCATGATCCCGATCAACCGCAAGGCGGCGTTGAACGTGGTTGGCCAGATGGTCAAGCGCTTCAATGAGAAGGAACGCATGTGGCTGGGCATTACGCCCGAAGGCACGCGCAAGCACGTCAAACACTGGAAATCCGGGTTTCTGCGTATCGCACACGAAGCCCACGTGCCGATCCAGCCGGTGTTTATCGACTATCCCAGCAAGACCTTCACGCTCGGTCCGTTGGTGCGCGCCACTGATGATCCCGATGCGGACATGCTGGCGATACGTGCGTTGTTCCGGCCTTATCGCGGCAAGCATCGCAATACGGAAGCATCGTAAAAGAGGAAACCGATGGACGCCTTCGGCATCCAGCATTACCAGGCATTTCTGCTGGCGAGCATCGTGCTCAATCTCACGCCCGGGCTGGATACGTTCTACATCCTTACGCGCAGCGGCCGCGAAGGCCATGTCGTAGGCATGGGCGCAGCCCTCGGTATCAATGCCGGCTGCATCGTGCACACGTTGGCGGCGGTGCTGGGCATTTCGGCGATCCTGATGACGTCCGCACTGGCCTTCAGCGTCTTGAAATATCTCGGCGCGGCTTACCTGGTGTGGATCGGTTGTCGCATGCTGCTGTCGCGTGCGACAACCAGGCAGCCAACGCGCACGCGTGGCAATGGGGTTGGCGCAGCCTTCCGCCAAGGCATGTTGACCAATGTGCTCAATCCCAAGGTTGCCTTGTTCTTCCTCGCGTTTTTGCCGCAATTCGTATCCATGCACGCGCCCCATCCGCAGCTTGGTCTGTTGCTGTTGGGATTGAGCTTCATCGCTACCGGCCTGACATGGTCGACCGTGCTGGCCTTGATGGGCGGACGCATTCATCGCCTGCTGACCGCCCGACCGCAACTTGGCCAATGGATGGATCGCGTTTGCGGCGCAGTGCTATTGGCCTTTGGCGTGAAGCTCGCTTTGCAACAGCGCAGTTGATACGGGCAAGGCGTTGCTGACGACTGCCTGCATCAAGCACCCATCATTGGCAATGTTCTTTTCTTTCGTTATCGGACAAGCCGATGATGGTCCAGCGGCCATCGAGCTTGCCAAGCGTGAGGACATCCGTGCCGCAATGGTCCACCTGGCCGCTTATCGTGAATGTATAGGGCGCCCAGACGACGGCAAGGTCGTGATCGATGTGCACGAGCGGGCGGTAAATGTGCTCGGCAATGGGTCCGCCGCGATGCGCTGCAATGGCATCGGTGAGTTTGTTGATGTCCAGACGGCGTAGCTCGCCCTCATGCACGCTCGTGATCTCGAGGTTCTGGACGACGACCGCCAGCATGCCGCTTTTGTCTTGCCGGCCAAGCGCATCAAAAAACTGATGGACGGGCTGCATGACTTGGGCATTTTGATCGGCGGCATAACAAGGGGCCAGGGAGCACAGCATCACTACGGTGGCGAAGGCAGGCTTGCAGAGGTTCATGACGGACGCCCTTGATGGATGTGATGATCATCGTGGCGCTTGATCGCCGCCCTCGCCAAGTGCATGAGGTCAGTGGCCTCACCGCTCGGAATGACCCGGCTCGTCGTAGTCCCGGTGCGTCAGCAAACCGGGCCGGATCAAGTCGATGAACGCCTGCGCTTCCTTGCTGAGAAACTTGCCCTTGCGCATTACGACGCCATAGCTGCGCTGCGGAAAGTATTGGCGCATGTTGCGTACGGCCAGGCGCTGGCGATCCGCGTCGGTGATGCAGATGCTGGTAACGATGGAAATGCCCATGCCCATCGCCACGTACTCCTTGATCACCTCCCAACCACCGACTTCGATGGCGACGTGATAGGGCACCTGCCGCTGCTGGAACACCAGATCCACCAGCCGATAAGTGGAAAGACGCTGCGGCGGCAGGATCAGGCCATAGGGCGAAATATCCTCCAGCCGTACGCTTTGCTGGCTCGCCAGCGGGTGATCTACCGGCGTGATCAGCAGCGGATCGTAGTGATACACGGGCGCCCAGGCGATGTCGTTGGGTACGTCGAGCATGGAGCCCACCGCAAAATCCGCCTCGTCCGCGCGCAGCAGCGCCAGGCCGTCCTTGCCGGTGACATTGGCGAGCTGCAGCTGGACGTCGGGAAAGCGCTCCCGGTACTGCCGCACCAGAGCCGGCAGCAGGTACTGGATGGTGGAACTGCCGGCCGCGATCGTCAGCTTGCCCGCCTGGCCGCCTTTGATCTTTGCCTGGAATTGGCGATCCAGATTTTCCCACCCCTCCACCAGCGGACGCGCCAGTTCGTAGAGCGCCTCGCCAGCGTCGGTCAAATTGATACGTCGGCGGCTGCGCTGGAGGAGTTGCGCGCCCAGCTCCCGTTCCAGCGCCTGCAACTGCAAGCTGACGGACGGCTGGGAGAGGTACAGCGCCTCGGCGGCACGGCTGAGGGTGCCCAGCTTCACCGTGGTGACGAAGGCGCGCATCTGCTTGAGGCGATTGCCCTTGTAGTAGTACCGGCCGGTGTCTGCCTTCGAGGCGGCAACCTTCCGCCTTGGCGGGCGCTTCACGCTGCCCGCAGGTAACTTTTTTGCCATATTTGGCCTCCAGACACTCAGCTAGGCGGCAATTGGTTCAATAACTTACGTCTTGTATTGGATTTTTAAATATCAAAAATTGAAACATTTGGTTTGTCAAATATAGTGCCACTGGCTAGCTTCCCATCCCACCCCGTCATGCAAGGTGGAGAAGCAGCCCATGGCAGTACCTAGCGAAAAGCTCGTCAGCCGGCCCATCGAGATTGATGCGGACACCACCGGCTACGAGGACATCCTCACCCCCGATGCCCTCGCCTTCCTGGCCCGCTTGCACCGTTTCGCCGAACCGCGGCGCCGGCAGTTGCTGGAAGCCCGGCGCGAACGCCAGGCGCGTTACGACGCGGGCGTCCTGCCGGATTTCCGGCCAGATACGCAGGGGATCCGCGAAGGCGACTGGACCGTCGCCGCCATTCCCGCCGCCCTGCAGGATCGGCGCGTGGAAATCACTGGCCCGGTCGAGCGCAAGATGATCATCAACGCGCTGAATTCCGGCGCCAAGGTGTTCATGGCCGACTTCGAGGATTCCTCCGCGCCCAGCTTTGCCAATCAGCTGGACGGCCAGATCAACCTGCGCGATGCGGTCAACGGCACGCTGGAATTCTGCTCCCCCGAGGGCAAGCACTACCGCGTCGACGCCAAGCCGGCGGTCCTGGTCATACGTCCACGCGGCTGGCACCTGCCAGAACGTCACATCACCGTGTATGGCGAGCCGATAGCCGGCGCCCTGGTCGATTTCGGCCTGTTTGCCTATCACAACGCGCGCGCGTTGCAGGTACGCGATCGCGGCCCGTACTTCTATCTGCCTAAGCTCGAAGCGATGGAAGAGGCCGCACTCTGGGACGAGGTGATGGCGCTGGCCGAAGAAGAACTCGACCTGCCCTACGGCAGCATGAAAGCCACCGTGCTGATCGAGACGCTGCCGGCCGTGTTCCAGATGCACGAGATTCTGCATGCGTTGCGCGACCGCGCCGTCGGTCTCAACTGCGGCCGCTGGGACTACATCTTTTCCTACTTGAAAACCTTCCGCGGTCATCGTGATCGCTTGTTGCCGGATCGCGGCCAGGTGCTGATGACGGTACCGTTCCTCAAGGCGTATTCCGAGTTGCTGATCCAGACCTGCCATCGCCGCGGCGCCTTTGCCATGGGCGGCATGGCAGCACAGATACCGATCAAGAACGACGAAGAAGCGAACGACCAGGCGATGACAAAAGTTCGCGCCGACAAGCTGCGCGAAGTGCAAGCCGGACACGACGGCACCTGGGTGGCGCATCCCGCACTGGTACCCGTCGCCATGGCGATTTTCGATCAACACATGCCGACGCCGAATCAGCTGCACGTCAAACGCGATGACGTGACGGCGGATCGCGACACATTGATCGCGCCTTGCGCCGGCACCATCACCCGCTCCGGCTTCGACAACAACGTGGAAGTGGCGTTGCGCTACACCGCGGCCTGGCTGGAAGGCATGGGCTGCGTGCCCATCCACAACCTGATGGAAGACGCCGCCACCGCCGAGATTGCTCGCGCGCAGCTTTGGCAATGGCTGCATCACGGCAACCTGGTATTTAGCGACCACGCGCCGATCGATACTGCGCTGTTCGATCAAGCCTTGGCGGCTCACACGCATCGCCTGCAAGAAAGCACGCTGCCTGGCGCACGACGCGCTGTCGATGCCGCAAAACTATTAACCGAGCTCACGCATGCCGATGAGCTTGGCAACTTCCTCACGCTTCCTGCGTATGAGCAGCTCGCTTGATAGCGCGCCAACACGATGACGGAGCACTGACATGAAAACTCATTTGCCTACTGCCGAACAAATTGCGCTGGATTGGAAGAACAATCCGCGTTGGGAAGGTGTCGAACGCGCCTATACGGCCGAGGACGTCGTGCGTCTGCGCGGCACGGTGGCGATCGAACATTCGCTGGCACGCCATGGTGCCGAGCGCTTGTGGAAGTCGCTGCACAAGGAGCCGTTCGTCAATGCGCTCGGTGCGCTTACCGGCAATCAAGCCATGCAACAGGTGAAGGCTGGCCTGCAGGCCATCTACCTCAGCGGCTGGCAAGTCGCCGCGGATGCCAACGTAGCTGGCGAGATGTATCCCGATCAATCGCTGTATCCGGCCAACTCCGTGCCGTTGGTGGTCAAACGCATCAACAACACGTTGCTACGCGCGGATCAGTTGCATCATGCCGAAGGCAAGGACGACGTCGACTGGATGGTACCGATCGTTGCAGATGCTGAAGCCGGTTTCGGTGGCGTGCTCAACGCCTTCGAACTGATGAAGGCGATGATCGAGGCGGGTGCGGCTGGCGTGCATTTCGAGGATCAGCTCGCCTCAGTGAAGAAGTGTGGCCATATGGGCGGCAAGGTGCTGGTGCCCACGCGCGAAGCGGTAGAAAAGTTGAATGCCGCGCGCCTCGCCGCGGACGTGCTCGGCGTTTCAACCCTCTTGGTTGCACGCACCGACGCGGATGCCGCCGACCTGCTTACGTCCGACATTGACGACAACGACAAGCCGTTCACCACTGGCGAACGCACGGTGGAAGGTTTCTTCCGCGTGCGCCCGGGCGTGGAACAAGCCATCAGCCGCGGACTTGCTTATGCGCCGTATGCGGACTTGGTCTGGTGCGAAACCAGCAAGCCGAATCTGGAGCAGGCACGACAATTTGCCGAAGCGATCCATGCGAAATTCCCTGGCAAATTGCTGGCCTACAATTGCTCACCCAGCTTCAACTGGAGACGCAATCTGGACGACGCCACTATTGCCAAGTTTCAGAAAGAACTTGGCGCGATGGGCTACAAGTTTCAATTCATCACGCTTGCCGGTTTCCACAGCCTGAACTACAGCATGTTCGAATTGGCGCACGGTTATGCGCGTCGGCAAATGAGCGCGTTCGTGGATTTGCAGGAGAAGGAATTCGCAGCAGCCGAGCATGGCTTCACAGCCGTGAAGCATCAGCGCGAGGTGGGCACGGGTTACTTCGACGCGGTGACGCAAGCGATCCAGCAAGGCAAGTCGTCAACGGTGGCGCTGAAAGGCTCGACCGAAGAGGCGCAGTTCCATCGAGCTTCAGCGGCTTGATCAGCTTCGGCCCCCTTCTTCTCCTTGAGGAAGGGACCGCTGCTTGGGTTTGCTAATCGGCTAGCAGGGAAATTCGCCGGTATTGCAGCGCTTCGGCCAAGTGATGCCGATCCAAGGCAGCGGCGCCGTTGTCAAGGTCGGCAATCGTTCGCGCCACGCGCAGCGTACGGTGGTACGCACGTGCGGAAAGCCCCAATTTCTCGAGCGCGGTATCGAACCACTTGCGCTCCACCGGCCCCAGCGCGCAATCGCGTTCAAGCTCGCGGTTGCTGATTTCCGAGTTCGGCCGGCCAGCACGCGCCAAGGCGTGATTGCGCGCACGAATGACGCGCTTGCGTACCGTAGCGGAGTCCTCATCATGCGCGCTGCGCTGCGTGCTCAAGTCGCTCAACGGTACGGTGGGTACTTCCACGCAAAGATCGATGCGATCGAGCAACGGACCAGAAATACGCGAGCGGTAACGCTGTACCTGATCTGGCGAACAACGGCAGCGCTTGCGCGTGTCGCCCGCGTAACCGCATGGACAAGGATTCATCGCTGCGACCAGCTGGAACTGTGCAGGAAAACGCAACTGCCGCGCCGCGCGCGATATCAGGATATGTCCCGATTCCAACGGTTCGCGCAGCACCTCCAACACGTGTCGGCTGAATTCGGGCAGCTCATCCAGAAACAGCACGCCATTGTGCGCGAGCGAAATTTCTCCAGGTCGGGGCTGCGAGCCGCCACCGACCAACGCCACGGCGGATGCGGTGTGATGCGGCGCCCGGAAAGGTCGGCGGCGCCAGTGCGCCGGATCCACTTGCTGGCCGGCTACTGACAGCACGGCGCAGGTTTCCAGGGCCTCGGATTCGCTCATCGGTGGCAGGATGCCGGGCAGGCGTTCAGCCAGCATGGTCTTGCCCGTACCAGGCGGCCCCATCAGCAACAGGTGATGACCACCGACCGCGGCGATCTCCAGGGCCCTGCGCGCCTGCAACTGGCCGCGCACATCAATGAGATCCGGACCGGCGTCACTATCAGAGGTCAAGACTAGAGCCGAGGCCGGTTGCATCAACTCATGCGAGCCACGCAGCCAACTGCATACGTCGCCGAGGGTATCGGCTACTAGCACGTCAGCCTCGGGAATCAGGGCGGCTTCCTCCGCGTTGGCACGCGGCACGACCACTCGGCGACCGCGCGCCCGTGCGCGCAGCAGGGCCGGCAGTACACCTGAAACCGGGCGCAACTGACCGGAAAGCGCCAGCTCGCCAAGGAATTCGCAATCATCAAGCTTTTCGCGTGGAACCTGGTTGCCGGCCGCCAGGATGCCCAGAGCAATGGCCAGATCGAAGCGCCCACCATCCTTGGGCAGCTCCGCGGGAGCAAGATTCACGGTGACCCTGCGGTTGGGGTATTCGAAGGCGGCACTTTGGATCGCTACGCGGACGCGGTCGCGCGCCTCGCGCACAGCCGCCTCGGGCAAACCAACGATATGGGTGCTGGGTAGGCCGCCGGAAAGATGGACTTCCACCATGACCTGGGGTGCAGCCACTCCGTCTTGCGCGCGGCTTAAAGTGACGGCCAGACTCATAAGATACGGCCACCACTCATGCGAGCGGAGTCGCTGGTTGATCGGTCCATCGAGCGACTCCGTGGAATCTCGGCGGATGAAAACGGCCGCCCCCGATTCCTTGGGGTGATGGTGACGAATCGGGGACGGCTACCGGAACTGATCAGGCTCCGCGAGATGACATGGTGGCTTCCAATTCCGCCACGCGCTTTTCGAGCTCTTCAACCCTAGCGCGTGTACGCGCCAGTACCTGGGCCTGAACGTCGAATTCCTCACGGGTAACCAGCTCGAGATGGCGCAGTCCCTGCGCCAGGATATCGTGAAAATTGGCGCGCAAATCCTTGTGCGCGTCTACCATCCCTGGCGGAACCAACGAGACAAGTCGTAGGGCAATTTGGTCGATATCCTGCCTCCCCATCATGGTAGGCACCTCGAACTCGTCGGGAGGCAGTGTATGAAGAAGGTGAAAAGCGGCGCCATCGGTGTGCTCCATCAAAACTTGTAGGGATTTTCCTACAAGGCGGGACGGGCTGCCTTCTGAGGACAGAATCGCTATGCTCCGCACCGCGTGACCGGGCCCGTCAGCCCTGTTGAGGAAAAATCCATGAAATTGGTTGTGGCTGTCATCAAGCCGTTCAAGCTGGACGATGTCCGTGAAGCACTCGCCGAAGCCGGCGTGCAAGGGATCACCGTGACCGAGGTCAAGGGCTTCGGCCGTCAGAAGGGCCACACCGAACTTTACCGCGGGGCCGAGTACGTGGTCGATTTCCTACCCAAGATCAAGGTGGAAGTGGCGGTGGACGATGACCAGCTTGAGCGCGTGGTTGAGGCCATCTCGCAGTCTGCCCGTACCGGCAAGATTGGCGATGGCAAGATCTTCGTCAGCAACCTGGAACAGGTGATCCGTATCCGCACCGGCGAGCTGGACCACGACGCCCTGTAATCAGGCCGTCTCGCGCAATTCCGGCCGGCTGCGCATGATCCGCTGATGATGGATCAGCAGCCCTGCGTAATAGCAAACGTAATATCCCACGACCAGGCCGAAGGTAAGCATGGTTAAGGGACTTTGTCCGAGGCCGGGTCCATGGATGGGCGGCGTCGCGCCGGTTGGATCTCCCAGCTGCGGTGAGAGCATGGCAAAGCGCCATGCCAGCCGCGCCAGCAGCAACGCCGTGATGATCGCCCCGATGTAAGGATTGGGGACGTAGCAGTCACCTTTCACGGGATGCGCTTCAAAACGGCTGAGGCGCAACCCAATCAAGCCAAGTGCGGCACCGGCCACCACACCGCCGGCCAGTCCACCCAGCAGTCGGATGTCATGCATGGCGGCGAAGCTGATGAGTCCCGCAATGACTGCCAAGATGACGATGCGCGCAATCATCCGCTTGCGTTGGATCGGCTGCAGGCCGAACTGCCTGCGCACCCGCCGCCACACGGCGAATACGATCACCGGTATCAAGACCAGCGGCATGCTGAAATGAGGTGCCATGGTGTCCACCCGCACAGGAAGTCGCGAGCAGATTAGCAGCGCGCCTCATGACAGGCGATTGACACCCGTCATGTGTTTTTGCCCGTAACAGGTTTTACTTGGCCTTGCCCTGGTTCGCCACGGCAGCCATCTTGGCGGCGATCGCATCCGCATCGCCAAGGTAGTAGTGGCGCAGCGGCTTGAGCTGGTCGTCGAACTCATACACCAGCGGCACGCCGTTGGGAATGTTCAATTCGACGATGTCATCGTCAGAGATGTTGTCCAGATATTTGACCAGGGCGCGGATCGAGTTGCCGTGGGCGACCAGCAATACGCGCTGGCCGCTGCGAATGGCAGGCGCCAGCACTTCATTCCAATACGGCATGACGCGAGCGACGGTGTCTTTCAGACACTCGGTATCTGGAATCAGCTTGGGATCGAGCCCGGCGTAACGCGGGTCTTTCAAGGAGGGATTTTCCGCGCGCGGCAGCGGCGGCGGTGGGATGTCGTAGCTGCGGCGCCAGACCTTGACCTGGTCCTCGCCGTACTTCGCAGCAGTTTCCGCCTTGTTGAGCCCGGTAAGTCCGCCATAGTGGCGCTCGTTGAGGCGCCAGTCGGTAAGCACCGGAATCCACATCAAGTCCATGGCGTCCTGCACGTGCCACAGGGTGCGCACGGCACGCTTGAGCACGGAGGTGTGCGCCACGTTGAAGTGATAGCCGGCCTGCACCAGCAGCTCACCTGACTCCCGTGCTTCGGCGGCACCTTGCTCGGTAATGTCCACATCGGCCCACCCACTGAAGCGGTTTTCAAGGTTCCATTGGGATTGGCCGTGGCGGATCAGAACGAGCTTGTGCATGGCTTGGATTCGAATGAGACGAGACAAGTACGGAATGGTGAAGGCCGTGCGTAGCCACGTCAATTGCCGGCTGTGTCGGAAGTCACGGTAAACCTTCGCTCGAAGACGCGCATCCTAGCCTCGTCCCATCTTGAGGAGTTTTGATCATGCGCTTTATCACGCTGGCTCTGGCCTTGGCCCTGCCTTTGACTGTGACAGCCCAGGACATCAGCAAGGTCAATGGCACCGTTTCCGTTGACGCCGG
>NZ_DATEJY010000200.1:0-10077 GCF_035277725.1 Dyella sp.
GAAACCAGGAAAAGGAAGATGAGCGCTACGATCAGATGAAGCTAGGCGTATGACCGGCCGCCTTGGGCGGCTCCTGGTTTCAAGGCGCCTTTGAGGCGCTCACCCATAAAGCCCCCGGCTTTGCCGGGGGATACTTACTGCTGCACTTGGTGGCACAGCGTCCAGGCGTACGCGCCGGCTTTATCCATATACCGTATTTGCCCGTGCAGGCGGCGCGCTTTCCGAATGCGCCAAGCATGCGCGGGGAGGATGTAGTGCGTGCCTTGTCCATTGTGCTGGAAGTCGCCGCAACGCAGCGCGAGGATGAGCGTTTTGGCGCGGGTACGCTGGATTGATCACGTAGGCTGGGATGAAATCCCAGCTTTCGCACAGTTGTCGATGCTGGGATTTCATCCCAGCCTACATCGTCATCGGCGCCTTTAGAGCGGCGCGCAGTGTTTTTCCAGCCACGCCAGGTCGGCATCTTCCAGCAATGGCGCGAGCGCTGCGCGCACGGTGGCGTGATAGTCGTCCAGCCAGGCGCGTTCCTCGGGGTTGAGCAGACTGGGTTCCAGTGCGCGGCGGTCGAACGGGCACAGGGTGAGGGTTTCAAAGGCATAGAAGTCGCCGAACTCGGTCTGGTCGGCTTCCACGACCACGGCGAGATTTTCGTGACGGATGCCGTGGCGGGCAGGCTTATATAAGCCGGGTTCGATCGAGGTGATCATGCCGGGCTCAAGCGAGACCAGTGTGGCGCCGGATACCGGCGGGCGAATGCCGTGCGGTCCTTCGTGCACATTCAAGAAATAGCCGACGCCATGGCCGGTGCCGTGGCCGTAGTCCATGCCGCTGGCCCACAGCGGTGCGCGCGCCAGCGCATCAAGTTGCGGACCGCTGGCGCCTTTGGGGAAGCGGGCGCGGGAGAGCGCGATCATGCCTTTCATCACCAATGTGGCGTCGCGCCGTTGTTCCGGCGTCGTCGGCCCCAGGGCCAGCACGCGGGTGATGTCGGTGGTGCCGCCCAGGTATTGGCCACCGGAGTCGACCAGCAGCAGGCCGTGGCGCTGCAAGGTGTTGTGCGCTTCGGGCGTGGCGCGATAGTGCGGCAGCGCGCCGTTTTCCATGTAGCCGGCGATGGTGGCGAAACTTTCGCCAACGAAGTTCGGTTGCGCGGAGCGTTCGTCACGCAGCAAGGCATCCACGTCCAGCTCGGTTTGTGTCATGCCGGCGGCAAGCCGTTCTTCCAGGCGGCGGAAGGCGCGCACCAGCGCCGCGCCATCACGACGCATCACTTCGCGGATATGCGCCAGCTCGTTTTTGCTCTTGATCGCCTTGAATGCCGTGGAAGGATTGGGCGCCTCCACGCGCTTCACTTCCGGCGCGACGGCTTGCAGCACTTTGCTCACCACGCGACCCGGTTCAAACAACAAGGTGTCACTGGCTTTCAACTCGCCGAGCGCATCACCCAGCGTGGCGTAATTGGCGATGCGGATGCCGTCAGCTTGCAACGCGGCGACGATATCATCCTTGAGCTTGTCCCGATCGACGAACAGGGTGGCCTGTCCGGACGCTTCCACCAGCAAGTGCGCCAGGAATACCGGGTTGCATTCGACATCACTGCCGCGCAGGTTGGTAAGCCACGCGACGTCGTCGAGGCTGGAGACGAGGTGATGTGTCGCGTGTTGCTTGCGCATCGCGTGGCGCAGCTTTTCGAATTTTTCGGCGCGCGTGGTGCCGGCGTAGGTAAGCGGATGGTCGAACACCGGCGCATGGGGCAGCGCGGGGCGATCACGCCATACCATGCCGGGCAGATCGAGATCGACGCGCAGTGTGGCGTCCACGGCGCCTAGCAATCGTTCGATCTGCCGCTGTGTTGCTACCGACACACTGTCGCCAGCCACAGCCACCACCTCGCCTTGATGCAGATGCTGCTGCAACCAGGTCAAGTGTTCGGGCGCATGCGACACGCGTTGCTTCATCAGCGCAATACCACTGCCTGCAAGCTGTTGTTCGGCCTGCGAGAAATAGCGCGAATCGGTCCACACGCCGGCGTCCTTCGCGGTGACCAGCAGCGTGCCGGCCGATCCGCTGAAACCGGATAGCCATTCGCGTGCCTGCCAATGGGCCGGGAGATATTCGGACAAATGCGGATCAGCGGTGGGCACAAGGCAGGCGGCGATGCCATGCCTGGCCATCATGTCGCGCAAAGCGGCGATGCGGGCGGGAATCGGAGTGCTCATCGGCGGCAAGTGTAGGTTGGGTTAGCGCAGCGTAACCCAACAAAGTCCCCATCGAGGCGATCAATCAAACGCTTCCTGCTATCACGCTGCGCAGCGGCCGCGACATTCTGTCTAGCGACCGCAAGAGTTCACAGGCTAGTCACACCTTGCTGCAGCGCGATAACATATATGAGTCGTTTCCCCAACGACACATCCCAATCAGTCCTTCTTAAGAGTCGTTCGTGAACAAGCGTTCCCTCGTCTCCGCCGCGCGCTGGTCGTGCGTAGGTATCGCTGCGCTATTGCTCAGCGGTTGCAATCTGGAGCTCATGTCGCCCATGGGCGATATCGGCGCCCAGGAAAAGTCGTTGATCCTGATCGCCACGGGTCTGATGCTGCTGGTCGTGGTCCCGGTCATCGCGATGACCCTGATCTTCGCCTGGCGCTACCGTGCTTCCAATACCAAGGCCAAGTACGCGCCGAAGTGGTCGCATTCGACCGCGATCGAGGCGGTGATATGGATCGTTCCCTGCATCATCATCGCGATTCTCGGCACCATTACCTGGCGGACCACGCACGCGCTTGATCCCTACAAGCCGCTGGCGCATGAAGCCAAGCCGCTCACCATCCAGGCCGTATCGATGGACTGGAAATGGGTATTCATCTATCCGGAATATGGCGTAGCCAGCGTCAACGAATTGGCGCTGCCGACCAATGTGCCGGTGCATTTCGAGATCACGTCGGATTCGGTGATGAACGCGTTCTTCATCCCGCAGCTTGGCAGCCAGATCTACGCGATGGCGGGCATGGAAACGCAGTTGCACCTGATTGCGAACCAGCCAGGCACGTATGCCGGACTCTCCAGCAACTACAGCGGCGCTGGCTTCTCGGACATGCACTTCACCGCGATCGCGACGTCGCAGCAGGGCTTCCAGGACTGGATCAACAAGGCCAAGGCCAGCCAGCTCAGCCTGGATGACCAGACCTATCACGCGCTGGCACAACCGAGCGAGAAGGCGCCGGTGACGTACTACACCAACGTCAAGCCGGGCCTGTTCAACGCCATCATCGGCCAGTACATGGGCGACATGAAGATGGACAAGATCGGCGATGCGCCGGCACAGGCCAGCGCCATCCCCTCGCCAAACGATCACGCCAAGGCTGCGGAGTAGGCCATGTTCGGAAAACTTTCTCTATCGGCCATTCCTTACCATGAGCCGATCATCATGGGCACGCTGTTGATGGTGTGCCTGGGCGGTGCGGCGCTGCTTGGCTGGGTCACGCTCCAGCGCAAGTGGGGCTATCTGTGGAGCGAGTGGTTCACTACCGTCGACCACAAGCGCATCGGCATCATGTATGTGATCCTCGCGCTGGTGATGCTGCTGCGCGGCTTTGCCGACGCCCTCATGATGCGCGCCCAGCAGGCGATTGCCTCGGCCGATGCTGCTGGTTATCTGCCGCCGCATCACTACGATCAGATCTTCACCGCGCACGGCGTGATCATGATCTTCTTCGTGGCCATGCCGTTCGTGGTGGGCCTGATGAACCTGGTGGTGCCGCTGCAGATCGGCGCGCGCGACGTGGCGTACCCGTTCCTGAACTCGCTCAGCTACTGGCTCACCGCCTCGGGCGTGGTGCTGGTGATGATCTCGATGTTCGTGGGCGATTTCGCCGCCACCGGCTGGCTGGCGTATCCGCCATTGTCGGAGTTGAAATTCAGTCCCACCGTAGGTGTGGATTACTACATCTGGGCGTTGCAGCTATCCGGCTTGGGCACCACGCTTAGCGGCATCAACTTCATTGTCACCATCCTGCGCATGCGCACGCCGGGCATGAAGATGATGCAGATGCCGGTGTTCACCTGGACGGCGCTGGTCACCAACATCCTGATCGTGGCGGCGTTCCCGATCCTGACGGTGGCGCTGGCGCTGCTGGCGGCCGACCGCTATCTGGACATGCACTTCTTCACCAACGAGCTTGGCGGCAACGCCATGCTGTACATCAACCTGATCTGGATCTGGGGTCACCCGGAGGTGTACATCCTGATCCTGCCGTGCTTCGGCGTGTTCTCCGAAGTCGTGGCGACCTTCAGCGGCAAGCCGTTGTTCGGCTACAAGTCGATGGTGTACGCCACCGCGGGTATCGGTGTGGCCTCGTTCGTGGTGTGGCTGCACCACTTCTTCACCATGGGTTCGGGCGCGGACGTGAATGCCTTCTTCGGCATCTCGACCATGATCATTTCGATCCCGACCGGCGTGAAGCTGTTCAACTGGCTGTTCACCATGTATCGCGGCCGCATCCGCTTCACCTTGCCGATGCTGTGGACGGTGGCGTTCATGGTCACCTTCACCATCGGTGGCATGACCGGCGTGCTGCTGGCCGTGCCGGGTGCGGACTTCGTGCTGCACAACAGCCTGTTCCTGATCGCGCACTTCCATAACGTGATTATCGGCGGCGTGCTGTTCGGCCTGTTTGCCGCGATGAACTACTGGTTCCCGAAGGCCTTCGGCTTCAAGCTGGAAGAGCGGTGGGGCAAGGCGTCGTTCTGGTGCTGGGTGGTCGGCTTCTACCTGGCCTTCATGCCGCTGTACGTGCTGGGCCTGATGGGCATGACGCGCCGCATGAACCACTATGCCAACCCTGCGTGGCAGCCGTACCTGATCGTCGCCGCGGTCGGTGCCGTGTTCATCGCCGCCGGCATCGGCTTCATGCTGCTGCAGTTCGTGGTGAGCATCCGCAACCGCGCTGCCAATCCCGACCTGACCGGCGATCCGTGGGGTGGCCGCACGCTGGAGTGGGCAACCAGTTCGCCGGCGCCGTTCTACAACTTCGCGGTGCTGCCGAAGGTGGATGAACTGGACCAGTTCTGGGCCGACAAGGAACACAAGCGCGCCTATCCGCAATACGCGCACTACGACGACATCCATATGCCGCGCAACACCGGCGCCGGCCTGATCATGGCGGCGTTCGGCACGGTGTTCGGCTTTGCCATGGTGTGGCATATCTGGTGGCTGGCCATCGGCGGCCTGCTCTGCATGATCGGCTCGTTCCTGGTTCGTGCCTTCGACACCGACGTGGACTACTACGTGCCGGGTGCCGAGGTCGAAAAGATCGAGCGCGCGCGCCTGGTACCGCTCCACAAGCTGATCGAAAACGTGGGTCCGGCTTCGGCCGGCGAGAAGGTGGCTTAATCCATGACCGCAATCACTGCTAATCACGGCGCCGTCGCACACGGCGGTGCCCACGAGCATCACGACGACGGTTCCAAGACCCTCTTGGGTTTCTGGATCTATCTGATGAGCGACTGCCTGATCTTCTCGGGCCTGTTCGCCACCTTCGCCGTACTGGGGCATGCCACCGCGGGCGGTCCGACCGGGAAGGAACTGTTCGACCTCAAGTTCGTGTTCGGCGAAACCATGCTGCTGTTGATCAGCAGCTTCACCTTCGGCCTGGCCATGCTGAACATGCATGCGGGCAAGCGCAGCAAGGTGATCACGTGGTTGTTCGTCACGTTCCTGTTCGGTGCCGGCTTCGTGGGCATGGAAGTCTACGAATTCCACCACCTGATCGTGTTCGAGAACGCCGGTCCGGATCGCAGCGCTTTCCTTTCCGCCTATTTCGGCCTGGTCGGCACGCACGGCCTGCACGTCAGCTCCGGCCTGCTCTGGCTGGTGGTGATGATGTTGCAGGTGGGCAAGTTCGGTCTCACCGATGCCGTGCAGCGCCGCCTGTCGTGCCTGAGCCTGTTCTGGCACTTCCTGGATCTGGTGTGGATCTGCGTGTTCAGTTTCGTCTATCTGTTCGGAGTGCTCTGATATGTCGAGCCAGCATGGTCATTCTGACGCCCACGCGCACAACGCACATGGCAGCCTGAAGAGCTACACCGTCGGTTTCGCGCTGTCGCTGATCCTCACGGTGCTGTCGTTCGGCTGCGTGATGAGCGGGGCAGTGCCGCAGCACCTCATCGCACCGGGCATCGTGGTGTTTTGCATTGCGCAGTTGCTGGTGCAGTTGGCGTTCTTCCTGCACATGAGCGCGGCGCCGGGGCAGCGCGACAACCTGTCGATCGGCGTGTTCACCCTGCTGATCATCGCCATTGTGGTGGTGGGTTCGTTGTGGGTGATGCACAACATGAATATGTACATGATGCATCCGGTGATGCAGTCCTCATCTTCAAGCATCGGCTGACGTGTGCTTACCCTCTTTTCCGCGGTTGCGGGAGGGAGGGTGGTTTCTCTACGTGCCGCGATGAAAAACAAACCTCCCTGACCGGGAGGCTTTTTTATGGTGATTCAATCTGTGATGGAGAGCTCGAATAAAAAGAGGGACACCTTGTCGCCTGGATTTTTAACGGCAGTTTGATTTTGCCTGTATAGCACGGCATCTAGCATTCCAAAATGCGGTCACGCTGGTGCTTTTCGAATCGCATGTAATGGCTTGCAATGAGCCTGTTGTTCCGCTGATACGCCAATTGCTGTCGTGGTCTAGTTTCGCTTTCCTCTCAAAGGAGTTGGGAAATGAACGTGGAAGCGGCAAAAGTATTGCCTGTAAAGGCTTTCATGAACGCACCCGCAGCTGCGCGCCATGAGCTGAATCTGTCGTATGTGGAACTTTCACCTTATGCCCATGAAGTAGAGCAGGCGACGATTGAATGGATGCAGGCTTCAAGGCTTCTACCGGATACGCATTACCTGAAAAAAGCAAAGGCCATGGCGATATGGGGATATGCCGGTTTTTCGCATCCATTCGGAAATATCGAAGAACTTACGCTCTATTCCAAATTCATCACCTTATGGTTGCTGTGGGATGATCTCGTGGTGGAGAAAACGGACGATTTGAGCTCTATTTTCAACGGCATTACCCAAGCTTTTCGTTGCGATAGTGATCTTTCAAGTGAAAGGGACCCTTATATGCTGGCATGGAGGGCCATCGCCGATGGATATAGAAGTTTGGGTGTTTCGAGCGAGTTCGTGCACAGGCTTGGCCGGAAGATGGGCATATGGGTGCAAACGGTTGCGCGCGAAAACGCCTCGGTTCGCGCAGCCGGCAAGGTCAATCCGTGGTCTCATCTGCGCAGACGCCTGATCACGATTGGCGTCCCGCCTACGGCACAACTTCTTGACCTGCATGTGCAGGATCTTGATCGTCTGCCTGCGGCCCAGCGAGTCGTGTTAACGGGAGCGGCGGTGGTTGCTCTCGTAAACGAACTGGTTTGCGTGGAAAAGGACATGGACCATGTGAATCTCGTCGCGCTGGTTCAGAACTGGTATCAGTGCGATTTCGAGTCGGCCTACGGCCGGGTCGTTGATCTGTGTCGATTGAGCGTGACCAAGCTGGCCGCTGCGGTTGAGGCGTTGCCAGCCAGCCTGCAGGCATGGGGAGCACTCGTCCGCTACATGTCGGAGGGCTTTGCTTACTGGCATTTCGTTTGTTCCCGCTATAACGGGGAACGCATTCATTGCCGGGTTGCCCATGACACTGTCGTGGACCGTCCGGCATATGCCATCTAGCGCGCCGTCGCTTCGCCGGCCAGATTTGGACAAAAGCCATGCGCTAACCCAGCCAACGGCAGCCCGGCCCGCTGCAACATTTTTAGACTTATGAGCGCAGCCATCTCGCGGTAGAAGCGATCTGCCGCTAAAATGCCGATTTCCAGCACGGCTGCTTTCCATGACCCCCCTGATTTTCGTCACTGGCGGTGTGGTGTCCTCGCTCGGCAAGGGCATCGCGGCGGCGTCGCTCGCGTCCATTCTTGAGGCCCGCGGCCTCTCGGTCACCATGATGAAGCTCGATCCCTACATCAATGTGGATCCAGGCACCATGAGTCCCTTCCAGCACGGCGAGGTCTATGTGACCGACGACGGCGCCGAGACCGACCTGGACCTTGGCCATTACGAGCGATTCGTCCACACCCGCCTCACCGGCAAGAATTCCATCACCACCGGCAAGATCTACGAATCGGTGATCCGCAAGGAGCGCCGCGGCGATTACCTGGGCGCCACCGTTCAGGTCATTCCGCACATTACCGACGAGATCAAGCACTGCATCCATGAAGCCACCCGCGGCTTCGATGTCGCCCTGGTCGAGATCGGCGGCACGGTGGGCGATATCGAGTCCCAGCCCTTCCTGGAAGCCATCCGCCAGCTGCGCATCGAGCACGGCCCGGAAAAATGCCTGTTCATGCACCTGACCCTGGTGCCGTACATCAAGGCCGCCGGCGAGATCAAAACCAAACCGACCCAGCATTCGGTGAAGGAACTGCGCTCCATCGGTATCCAGCCGGACATCCTGCTGTGCCGCTGCGAGCAGCCGCTGCCGGACAGCGAGCGCCGCAAGATCGCGCTGTTCACCAATGTGCCGGAGCAGGCGGTGATCAGTGCGGCCGATGTGGACATCATCTACAAGCAGCCGCTGTGGCTGCACCAGCAGGGCCTGGATGACATCGTCGTCAAGAAGATGGGCCTGGACGCCAAGCCGGCCGATCTGTCGGGCTGGCAGCGTACGGTGGATGCGGTCGAGCATCCCAAGGATGAGGTCACCGTCGCCATCGTCGGCAAATACGTCGAGCACAAGGATGCCTACAAATCCCTGGGCGAGGCGCTGCGCCATGGCGGCATCAAGCAGCAGACGCGCGTGAACCTGAAGTGGATCGATTCCGAGCAGATCGAGGCCGAAGGTGCGGCGAAGGTGCTGGGTGGCGTCGACGCGATCCTGGTGCCGGGCGGCTTCGGCAAGCGCGGCTTCGAGGGCAAGATCCTGGCTGCCAAGTACGCACGCGAGCATGGCGTGCCGTATTTCGGCATCTGCTACGGCATGCACGCGGCGGTGGTGGATTTCGCGCGCAACGTGGCGGGTCTCACCGATGCCGATTCCAGCGAGAACGATCGCCATACGCCGAACCCGGTGATTGCGCTGATCACTGAATGGACCACGGCGACCGGTGAAGTGGAGCAGCGCAGCGAGCGCTCCGATCTCGGCGGCACCATGCGCCTGGGCGCGCAGGAATGCCGCCTCAAGGCCGGTACGCTGGCCCGTCAGCTCTACGATCAGGACGTCGTGCGCGAGCGCCATCGCCATCGTTACGAATTCAACAATCGCTACCGCCAGTCGTTCGAAGACCTGGGTATGGTGATCTCCGGCAAGTCGATGGACGACCTGTTGGTGGAAATCGTCGAACTGCCGTTGCAGAAGCACCCGTGGTTCCTTGGCTGCCAGGCGCATCCGGAATTCACCTCCACGCCGCGTGATGGCCATCCGCTGTTCATCGGTTTCGTACGTGCCGCGCGGGAATTCAAAGCCGTGCGCGATGGCGAAAAGCTGGCTGCGAAGGAGTCGGTTGCATGAAGTTGTGCGGTTTCGAAATTGGCCTGGACCAACCGCTGTTCCTGATCGCCGGCCCGTGCGTGGTGGAATCCGAGCAACTGCAAGTTGATACCGCGGGCAAGTTGAAGGAAATCACCGGCCGGCTCGGCGTCAACTTCATCTTCAAATCCAGCTACGACAAGGCCAACCGTTCCTCAGGCCGCAGCTTTCGCGGCCTTGGCATGGAAGAGGGCCTGCGCATTCTGGGCGAAGTGAAGCGGCAAGTGGGCGTGCCGGTGCTGACCGACGTGCACGAATACACGCCGATGAACGAAGTGGCCGCGGTGGTGGACGTGTTGCAGACCCCGGCCTTTCTTTGCCGCCAGACCGATTTCATCCAGAACGTGGCGCGCGCCGGCAAGCCGGTAAATATCAAGAAAGGCCAGTTTCTTGCGCCTTGGGATATGAAGAACGTGGTGGACAAGGCCAAGGCCGTCGGCAACGACGCCATCATGGTCTGCGAGCGCGGCGCCAGTTTCGGCTACAACAATCTGGTTTCCGACATGCGTTCCTTGAG
>NZ_DATEJY010000201.1:0-15995 GCF_035277725.1 Dyella sp.
GGATGGCTGATCAGCCGATCGCGTGCAGCCGCGCCGACCAGCATGTGGCCATCGTCGTCCACGCTGATGACGGAAGGCGTGAGGTAGTCGCCGAGTGCGTTGCGGAAGAGTTGCGGCCCTTCCTGGCCGTAGCAGCCAATAAGCGAATGCGTGGTGCCGAGATCGATACCGACGATCATGATGTTGCTTCCCCTGTACGTCCTTGAAAACCGGTCTGACGCCGTAGGTTGGGGTGCGAACCCCAACATTGTTGCTTGTGCGGGCATCCGATGTTGGGGTTCGCACCCCAACCTACGAGCGAGCCCACGCTACATCCGGAACACGCCATACCGCTGCGGTTCGATCGGCGCATTCAACGACGCCGAAATCGCCAGCCCCAGCACACGGCGCGTATCGGCTGGATCGATGATGCCGTCGTCCCAGAGCCGCGCCGTGGCGTAATAGGGATGACCCTGGCGTTCGTATTGATCGCGGATCGGCGTCTTGAAGGCATCTTCTTCTTCGGCACTCCAGGTCTGGCCGGCCGCTTCCATGCCATCGCGCTTCACCGTCGCCAGCACGCTGGCAGCCTGCTCGCCGCCCATCACGCTGATGCGTGCGTTCGGCCACATCCACAGGAAGCGTGCGCCATACGCACGGCCGCACATGGCGTAGTTGCCGGCGCCGAAGCTGCCGCCGATCACCACGGTGAACTTGGGTACGTGCGAGCAGGCCACCGCGGTGACCATCTTCGCGCCGTCTTTGGCGATGCCGGCGTTCTCGTATTTCTTGCCGACCATGAAGCCGGTGATGTTCTGCAGGAACACCAGCGGCACGTTGCGCTGGTTGCACAGCTCGATGAAATGCGCGCCCTTGAGCGCGGATTCGGAAAACAGGATGCCGTTGTTGGCGATGATGCCCACGGGGTAGCCATGGATGTGCGCGAAGCCGCACACCAGCGTCTTGCCATAGCGCGCCTTGAATTCATGAAATTCCGAGCCGTCGACGATGCGCGCGATCACCTCGCGGATGTCGAACGGGCGGCGCGTGTCCTGCGGAATCACGCCATAGAGTTCTTCCGCCGCATAGCGTGGTTCCACTGGCGCTTTCACCGCCAAAGGCATCGGCTTGGTGCGGTTGAGGCTGGCGACGATATCGCGCGCGATGGACAAGGCATGCGTATCGTTCTCGGCGAAGTGATCGGCTACGCCCGAGGTGGAGGTATGCACGTCCGCGCCGCCGAGGGCTTCGGCATCCACCACTTCACCGGTGGCCGCTTTTACCAGCGGCGGGCCGCCCAGGAAGATCGTGCCTTGTTCGCGCACGATGATGGTTTCGTCGCTCATCGCGGGCACGTAGGCACCACCGGCAGTGCACGAGCCCATCACTACGGCGATCTGCGGAATGCCCAGGCCCGACATGCGCGCCTGGTTGTAGAAGATGCGGCCGAAATGTTCCTTGTCCGGAAAGACCTCGTCCTGCATCGGCAGGAATGCTCCACCTGAATCGACCAGGTAGATGCAGGGCAGGCGATTTTCCAGCGCCACTTCCTGGGCACGCAGATGCTTCTTGACCGTCATCGGGAAATACGTGCCGCCTTTGACGGTGGCGTCATTGGCAACCACCACCACCTCGACGCCATGCACACGGCCAATGCCGGTAATGACGCCGGCAGCGGGTGCTGCACCTTCATACATGCCATGCGCCGCAAGCGGCGAGAGTTCCAGGAACGGCGAGCCGGGATCGAGCAGGGCGCGGATGCGTTCGCGCGGTAGCAGCTTGCCGCGCGCGGTGTGCTTTTCGCGCGCCTTGGCGCCGCCGCCTTCGGCATTGCGCGCCAGTTGGTGATGCAAGTCATCCACCAGGCTGCGCAGGTTCGCGCTGCTGGTCTGGAAATCGGAGGAGCGGGGATCGATCTGCGAGGTAAGGACGCTCATGTGTCGCCAAGCTCGTGGGGCAAACCATGGATGATACCGGTTGGCGGTCCGCCATAAAAAAACCGGCCGCCAGACGGCGGCCGGTTTAGCCGAGCTACGAACGAAGGATTAGTTACCCTTCGAAGCGTCCTTGGCGGCGTCCTTCGCAGCGGTCGCGGCCGACTTGGCAGCGTCGGCAGCCTTGTCGGCAGCCTTCGAAGCGTCAGCAGCGGCGCTCTTCATCGCATCGCCAGCAGCCGGAGCGGCAGCCGTGGAAGCCGGAGCAGCAGCGGTAGAAGCCGGAGCAGCGGCCGGAGCAGCAGCGGTGGAAGCCGGAGCAGCAGCCGGAGCAGCAGCGGTGGAAGCAGCAGCGGCCTTCTGAGCCTGGTCAGCAGCCTGCGTAGCAGCTTGCTGGGCCTGGTCAGCCGACTTCTGTGCGTCCTGCGCGGCATCCTGCGCGCCATTGCTGCAAGCCGCCAGCAGCGCGACGAGCGCAGAGGCGAGAAGGGTACGCGTGAACTTCATGGTGGATCTCCTTAGCCGTGGAATGCCAATTGGCGGATTATTAATAGCGCTTTCACGTTAACGGCGCTACCAGTTTTTGCTAACAACTTTTATGCCGCATTAAACCAGCCGGGATACGAGACCCCGGCTGGCAGGAAAAAGTCGGACTTAATCCAGACGCTCCACCGCAATGGCGGTAGCTTCGCCCCCGCCGATGCACAGGGCAGCCACGCCGCGACGCAAGCCACGGGTTTTCAAGGCATTGAGCAGGGTCACCACGATGCGCGCACCACTGGCGCCGATCGGATGGCCAAGTGCACAGGCGCCACCATTGACGTTGAGCTTGTCGTGCGAAATGCCCAGCTCGCGCATCGGTGCCATCGCCACCACGGCGAAGGCTTCGTTGACTTCAAACAGGTCGACGTCGCTGGCTTTCCAGCCGGCCTTGTCCAGCACCTTGCCGATCGCGCCGACCGGTGCGGTGGTGAACCACTCTGGCTCCTGCGAATGCGTGGCGTGGGCAACAATGCGTGCCAGCGGCTTCACGTCGCGCGCCTTGGCGTCATCGGCCGACAACAGCACCAGGGCGGCTGCGCCGTCGGAGATGCTGGACGAACTGGCGGCGGTGATGGTGCCGTTCTCTTTGCGAAAGGCTGGCTTAAGCGAAGGAACCTTGCTGATGTCCGAGCGGCTGGGCTGCTCGTCGGTATCGATCTGCACATCGCCCTTCTTGCCGGCCACGGTTACCGGCGCGATTTCGTCGGCGAAGGCACCGGCAGCCTGTGCTGCCTGCGAGCGCTTGACCGACTCGATGGCGAAAGCGTCCTGTTCTTCGCGGCTGAAGTGATACTTGTCGGCGCACAACTCGCCGAACACACCCATCGCCTTGCCGTCATAAGGATTGGTGAGGCCGTCCCAGGCCATATGATCGACCAGCTTGCCGTCGCCATAGCGAATGCCGCTGCGGGCATTGACCATGTGCGGGGCGTTGGTCATCGATTCCATGCCGCCGGCAACGACCACGCTGGCCGAACCGGCCTTGATCAGGTCATGGCCCAGCATGATGGCCTTCATGCCCGAACCGCATACCTTGTTGATGGTGGTGCAGCCCACGGCCGGGGTGAGGCCGGCATTCAGCGCGGCCTGGCGGGCGGGCGCCTGGCCGAGGTTGGCCGGCAGCACGCAACCCATGATGACTTCGCTCACGTCCTTGGCGGCGATGCCGGACTGTTCGAGCGCGGCGCGAATGGCGGTGGCGCCGAGGGTGGGGGAGGGGACGCCAGTGAACTGGCCGAGAAACGAGCCGATGGCAGTGCGCTTGGCGGCGGCAATCACGATATCCGACATGGGGATCTCCGGGGGAGCTTTAGGCGCGATGCGCCAAGGAAGGAATTTGCGAATTATCGCAGCCCGCACTGCTTTGCAGCAAACATTCCGTTTTCGTGAGAAATCGCGCAGGTGCGCTACTCGCAATTATGTAAATCAAACGAATAAGCTATGGGTAGATATCGCTCTTGGGAGTGGCGGTATTCCGAAGTTGTTTGGGGACCAAAACTGGCGAGGAATGTATGGCAACTGGGACGCAGGTGTGGCGCCGCCGTGAAATAGCGCTGTTGATCAGTCTTGCAGTGGGCTTGAGCGGTTGCGGTGGCGGAGGGGGCAACAGCAATGTGAGAGGGGCGGCAACGGCACCTACGCCTACGCCTACACCGACTCCTTCGCCCTCACCCGCGCCAACACCTTCACCGAGTTCGAACGTTCCGACGCCACCGCTCGATGCGCAGTTGTCGTTGACGAATACCTATGCAGCACATAGCCAAGGCTATACCGGCGCTGGTGTCACCATTGGCGTGGTCGACAGCGGCATCATGCGCTCCAATCCCACCGTGACCGGACGCGTTTCGCAAGAGTTGATCTATGTCGATCCGGCGCAGAACAACACCAACATCGATGACGTGGTGGGACACGGTACCTGGGTGTCCGAGGTCGCCGCCGGCACGTCGTTCGCGCAATATCCCGGCGGTATTGCACCGGGCGCAAATCTGGTCTCCGCTCGCATCATTGCCGACAGCGCGCCGGACGATAACGGCTCTACGCCGCCTTCGCAGGTAACGACCAGCGACGCCACGTTCTTCGGGCAGGTCAACGCGGATCTGATCAATGCCGGCGTAAAGGTCATGAACAATTCCTGGGGTGGCATTACCTGGGATACCACCAACGCGTCGCTCAATGCGGCGTTTGATACGGCGTATACACCTTTCATCAATCATGGCGGCTTGGTTGTGTTTGCAGCAGGCAATGATTCGCAGGCCAATCCAAGCACGATTGCCATGCTTCCCTCCGTCACGAAGGACGCCAACCTGGAGAAAGGCTGGCTGGTTGCGGTGGCGCTGAACAGCAACAATCCAACTCAGCTGGAGAGCTATTCGAATCAATGCGGGGCGGCCAAGGATTATTGCCTTGCTGCGCCGGGCGACGTGATCGTCCTCGACAAGAGCACCACGTCCAGTACCACCAATCCTAATTACTACATCGTTGAAGGCACGTCGTTTGCCGCCCCTGAGGTGTCCGGCGCAGCGGCGTTGGTGTGGCAGGCGTATCCGTATTTCAACAATGATCTCGTGCGCCAGACTTTGCTAAGCACCGCTACCCCACTGGGTGGTTCGCAGCCAAATACCACCTTCGGTTGGGGGGCGTTGAATGTGGGGGCTGCGGTAAACGGGCCGGCGCAGTTCGCCTGGAATAATGTTGAAGTCAGCTTTAGCGGCAGTTCGAGCTGGAACAATCCGATCTCCGGTCAATACGGTTTGATCATGGATGGTCCCGGCACACTTACGCTTAGCCAGCCTTCCACATATGCAGGCGGCACCACCGTCAATGGCGGTACGGTGAATGCGGTTTCGCTCGGATCTGGCGCCACTATCGGGACCGCAGGAACACTGGCCATTACCGGCACGTACTCCCTCGCCACCAAGACGCCGCTCATCATCGGCAATGTCACCAACCAAGGTACATTGGTCGTAGGTACTGCCAGCAATCTCGTCATGACGGGCAATTATTCCCAGTCAGGCGGCAAGCTGGCGGTGTCACTGGGTTCCTCGCTGCAAATCACCGGCACGGCCACGCTTGGCAATAGCGCCGGCTTGTACGTGTACGGTGCTAATCAGGGCTATACCAAGAACTCCCAAACCACAGTCTTGTCCGCGAGCAATGGCTTGTCGGGCACGTTCTCAAGTCTGACGTGGTCACCCAGTGTCACGTTGTCGGCGTCACTGTTCTATGATGCCAACGACGCCTACCTCAACGTGCAGCAGATCAGCCTGACGCAAGCTGCAGGCGCACCGTATGCGTCTGCCATCTATGGGGGCGCAGTACGCACCCAGAGCGCATTCAATACGATCAATAGCACGTTGCAAAACGGCTCAAATGCGCAACCGTTGCCGACCAGCTTCGTCAGTGGCGCCGCTGCCATCCAGCAGTCGCAAAGCACGGCCGCGTTGCAGCAGTCCTTGAACAGCCTCTCCGGCCAGATGTACGCCGCCAGCGCGGCGATGACGTTCGAAGCGATGGACGCCGACACACGCGCGCTGTCCGATCGCTTCGACAGCCTGCTCGACAACCCGCAAGCGCTGCAGCGCGAGAGCGCGTTCCAGAGCTGGTCGCAGAACCTGAATCATCAAGGCAGTTTCTCGCGCAGCGGTTATGACAGCCTGGGCTTCCAGCTCAATGGCAGCATGGTGGGTGGCGATCGCATGCTCGGCAATGGCACGGTGCTGGGTTATGCCATCAGCCACAGCCAAGGCTTGGGCAACCTGCAACAAAGCGCGGATCAAGGCTACAGCCGTGCGCTGGAAGGCATGGTCTACGGCGGCATCGTGCAGGGCAATTGGTATGCGATGGGCCGTGTCGGTGTGGGCAACGATTGGCAGAACACACGTCGCGAATTGCTGCTCGGCAATCAATATGCCGGCGTGGGTAGCGTCAGCAATGGCAGTTACGACGTGGCTTACAGCGAAAGCGGCTATCGCTTCAATGCCGGCAAGTGGAAGTTCACGCCGTACGCAAACCTGCAGTATGCCTATGTCCAGCGCGATGGTTTCAACGAGCTGGGCGGTGATGGTTTCGGTCTGAACTCCAGCTCGCAGACGATCCAGCGTTGGCAAGCGGGTCTCGGTTTGCGCGGCTCGCGTGAGTGGAAGCTGCCTGACGGCAGCAGCCTGAGTTTGCAGGGTCACTTCCTGTGGCAGGATGCGTTCGCCATGCATGGTGTGGTGCCCACCGCCAGCTTCGCCGCCTTGCAGCAGTTCATGCCGATCAACGGCATCGGCTTGTCACGCTACGGTAACGTCGCGGGCGTGTCGTTGGACTGGCGCTTCTCGGCGCGTTCGCAGTTGTCGTTCGGTGCCGACCAGTACACCGCGCAGCGTGAGCACGCGACGATGGGAACGGTGAATTACAGCTTGGTGTTTTGATCCAGCCTTTCCGTGAACGCCCCCTCCCCTACGTGCAGTAGGGGAGGGTTGGGGCGGGGTGAAGCAACCTCGCGGTTATGCTCAACCCCCTCAAGATCTCAAGATCAATGCGGCGTAGCCGCATGCGAGCTTCGCTCGCGTCACCCCACCCTAACCCTCCCCTGCAAGCAGGGGAGGGAAATGTATTTCGCGAGCCTTGTTATTCTCGCCCGTGAAACAACTCGCGCCCAATCAACATCCGGCGAATTTCATTTGTGCCCGCGCCGATCTCATACAGCTTCGCATCACGCAACAAGCGACCGGTCGGATATTCGTTGATATAGCCGTTGCCGCCCAGCGTCTGGATCGCCTCCAGCGCTACCTGCACCGCGTTCTGCGATGCATTGAGCAAGCACGCCGCCGGATCGATGCGCGATTTCACGCCGGCATCGAATTGCTGCGCCACCATATAAGCGAAGCCACGCGAACTCTGCAGCTTGGTGTACATATCGGCGATCTTTGCCTGCATGATGCCGAAGGTGCCGATCGGAGCATTGAACTGCTTGCGTTCACGCGCGTAGGGCAGGGCGATATCCAGTGCGGCCTGCATCAAACCGATCGGGCCACCGGAAAGCACCAGGCGTTCGGTATCCAGGCCGCTCATCAGCACGCGCACGCCTTCGTTCACTTCGCCCACGATGTTCTCGGCGGGAATCTCGCAGTTGTCGAACACCAGTTCGCAGGTGTTGGAACCGCGCATGCCAAGCTTGTCCAGCTTCTGCGCAGTGCTGAAACCCTTCATCCCTTTCTCGACGATGAAGGCTGTCATGCAACGGCTGCCGGCGATGCGTGGCGCCGTGCGCATATAGACCAGCAGCACGTCCGCATCCGGGCCATTGGTGATCCACATCTTGGACCCGTTGGCCACCCACACGTCGCCTTGCAGTTCGGCGCGGCAGGTCATCGAGCCGACCACGTCGGAACCGGCGCCCGGTTCGCTCATCGCCAGTGCACCGACGTATTCACCGGTGCACAGCTTGGGGATGTATTTGCGACGCTGCGCTTCGTTGCCGTTATGGAAAATGTTCTGCACGCACAAATTGGAATGCGCGCCGTAGGAAAGGCCGACCGAGCCGGAGGCGCGGGAGATTTCCTCCATCGCCACCATGTGCGCGAGAAACCCCATGCCGCTGCCGCCGTATTCTTCCGGCACGGTGACGCCGAGCAGCCCCATGTCGCCCAGCTTGCGCCACAAATCATGCGGGAACAGATTCTCATGATCGATGTGGTTGGCGCGCGGCGCGATCTCTTTCTCCGCGAAGGCAGACACGCTTTCGCGCAGCAGGTCGATCTCTTCACCGAGCGGGAATGGACGCATGACGAACTCCTGGGGCAAGGGGTTTTGAGGCCAGGAATTGTAGCGCAGGGGTCTTGCGGTCCCCTGATGCGCCGCAGCGTAGGTAGGGATGGCGAACATGCCCAACCTACCCATCCGCCGTCATTCCCGCGAAAGCGGAAATCCATTTTCAGGTATGCATCAGAGCAACGTGGATTGACCAGCATTCGCTGTTGAAAAGCGCCTCCGCTTTCGCGGGAATGACGGTCATGAGAGTACAGCGGATGTCTGTTACGGCTGCACTTTGGCCAGCTTGCCTTTCATGATCACGCCGGACATCAAGAATCCCACGTGGCATTCGTATTTCTCATTGTCGCGATATTCACTGTCGTAATCGCTGACGATATCGACTACCGCATTGGCGCCGGCTGCCTTCGCCTGATCCTGCAAGGCAATCAGCACCGATTGCAGCGCCCAGTCGCAAGTCTTCTGATCGCCCTTGCCGAACGCATTGGTCTTGCGATTGACGCTGACATCATCCTTGACCACCGTCACCTGGCCTTGTGGCGCATTGCCGGCCAGATAGAACTTCACCGAGCCATCCAGCTTGCCCGATTGCGTTGCCGCGGCAACGGCGTTGGCAAACGGAAAATGCACGACCTTGTCGCCCGCGAAAGACAAGCCGGGTGCGCACAGCAAGGCGACGGCAACGAGTACTTTCAGTTTCATATCCACTCCTTTGATTGATCGTTTTTCAGCACAGGCCGCCATTCACCGCGAGTACCTGGCGCGTGATATAGCCCGCTTCCGGACTCATCAGAAATTGCACTGCGGCAGCTACTTCATCGGCCGTGCCGGCGCGCTGCATCGGGATCACTTTCAGTATCTCTTCCAGCGGTAAATCGTCGCTGGTCATGTCGGTGTCGATCAGGCCTGGCGCGACGCAATTGACGGTGATCTTGCGCTTAGCCAATTCCACCGCCAGCGCTTTTGCTGCGCCGATCACGCCCGCCTTGGACGCGCTGTAGTTCACCTGGCCGCGATTGCCGATCAGGCCCGATACCGAGGTGATGCATACGATGCGCCCCGCCTGGCGGCGTCGAATCATCGGCATGATGATGGGATGCAGCACGTTGTAGAAACCGTCGAGATTGGTACGCAGCACCTGATCCCAGTCGTCATCGGAAAGCGCAGGAAATGCGCCGTCGCGCGTAAGTCCTGCGTTGCAGACCACACCGTAGTAAGCGCCATGCGTGTCGACATCCGCTTCCAGCGCAGCGACGCTCGCCGCGCGATCGGCCACGTCGAATTGCAGAATGCGCACGGTACGGCCAAGCGCTCGAATGGCGGCGCCCACCTGTTCGGCTTCGTCGCGTCGGCTGCGACAGTGGAGCACGATGTCATAACCTGCCTGCGCCAATCGCATCGCAATCGCGCGGCCGATGCCGCGGCTGGAACCTGTCACCAGTACTGTGTCAGCCATGCAGTGTCTCCCCGGAATTCTGTCTGTAGAAGGCCTGCGCATCGGGCGGACTGAATACGTTCAAGCGCGCTTCGGCGTGGATGCCCGGGCCTTCGATATGGCAATGGAATACACCCATGCCTTGCCCGTTATGAAACTCGCGCGCAGCTGCCACGCGCAGCTGCACGCATGCTGGAAACGCATCGACGTTGCATGCGTAATGCCGCGTGCCGAGCAGAAACCCCATCTGCACCGGCCGTTGTTCGGCGCGTGCACAACAACCGGCCCAGGCGGCGACCGCTTGTGCCATCAGTTCCACGCCAACCCACGATGGCAGGCTGCCGTCGTCGTCCACGAACAAGCCGCCGGGGTTGATCGTGCGCGTGCAAACGATGCGATCGCTGTGCGCCTCCACAATGCCGTCGAGCAGGATCATCTCGCCGGCATGCGGCACGACCTCGGCAATCGGCCATGGCGTCATGCAGGATCTCCCAGAACCAGCGCTGCATTGTTGCCACCGAAGGCAAAGGAGTTGCTCATCACGTAACGCCGCCCATCGGTCGGTAAATGACTGCCGACATGAGTGAAGTTCAATGCTGGCAGCGCCGGATCGGCTTCGCCATCCCACACATGCGGCGGCAGGCGGCGTTCGGCGCATGTGTCCGTCAAGCTCAGCCAGCAGAAGGCCGCTTCCAGCGCGCCCGCTGCGGCAAGCGTGTGACCGGTAAGTGATTTGGTCGACGAACACGGCACATGGTTACCGAACATGCCGGCCACGGCTTCGCTTTCCATGCTGTCGTTGTGTTCGGTGGCGGTGCCGTGGAGGTTGATGTAATCGATTTGCGCCACAGCGAGCCTCGCATTGCGCAATGCATCGTGCATTGCCTTGCGCGCACCGGTTCCTGCCGGATCAGGCGAAGACATGTGATAGGCATCGGAACTCGCGCCGCCACCGAGCAACTGCACCGCGCCGCGTTCGCGTGTCATCAGGAACAGCGCGGCCGCTTCGCCGATATTGATGCCGCGACGATGTTTGGAGAACGGATCGCAACGCTGCATATCGACCGCCTCAAGCGCATGGAAACCGTTGATCGCCAGACGGCACAGCGTATCCACGCCACCGCATAGCACGGCATCGCACAAGCCCATTCGCAGCAGGCGTTGCGCACTGATCAATGCGCGTGCGCCCGATGTGCAAGCTGTGGAAATGCCATAGCAGGGACCGGAAAGTTTCAGCCACTCGGCCAGGAATTCCGCAGGCGCACCGAGTTCCTGATGCGAGTAGTGGTAATCCGCCGGCCACGCGCCATCGCGGCGATAAGCGGCAATACCGTGCGTGGCTTCTTCGATACCCGTGGTGCTGGTGCCGAGCACGACGCCGATGCGTGCGGGGCCATATGTTGTGATTGCCGCGCGAATGTCGGCCTCGATTTCCCGTGCCGCGGCGAGCAGCAGGCGGTTGTTGCGGTTGTCGCGATGGCGCAGTGCGTCGGGTACGGGTGGCAGTTCCGCACGCACGCTGCCCAGTGGCGGTTCGTGATGTGGAATCCAGCCTTGCTCAGAACGGATGCCCTTGTCGTCACCCGCAAACAATGCCTCGGCAACGACGGTCTTGCCGGCACCGAGATTGCAAATGATGCCCAGGGCGTTGAGGTAGGTGTTCATGCGAGGCAAAGCCTCGAAGGCTGGGGTGCGAACCCCGGCATTGCCATGCACATATGCATCGCGATGCTGGGATTCGCACTCCAGCCTACGTGATTCACGGCGGGTTTGATGATCTGCTTCATACCATCGGCTTCCTCGCCGCGACATTCACCAATGTTTCCTCTCGCTGCCCCGGCGCCGGTGGCGCCTTCAAACCCCAGCGCTCCATCAACCCGAAATCCTTCGAGCGGCTCCACCACAAATACGGAAACGACACGTTCCGCGCTTCAAATTCAAAGCCCTGCCAGCGCAGCATCTCCAGATATTCCTCGGCGCTTTTCTGTACTTCCATTGGATGGCGGAAGAACCAGCGGATCACCCAGGTATCGATGTATGCCTTGGTCGACTCCGCAAACAACAGCCAACCGCCCGGCTTCAGTACGCGCCAGAACTCGGCCAGTGCGCGTTCCTGTTCCACCAGGTGATGAAAGGTCTGATGGCAAAACACGATGTCGGCGCACTGGTCCGGCAGCGGCATCTTGGCGCAATCGGCAGCGTGCAATTCGAGCGCCATGCCTTCGCGTTCGGCTTCCACTTGCGCGAGCGTGAGACTGTGCGGATCGGCATCCAGCCCGATCACGCGCGTAGGTTGGAAGGCATCGCGCAACAAACGCAACGACTTGCCTTGGCCGCAGCCGGCATCCAGCAACGTGCCGCCTTGTGGCAGCGGTTCGCCGATCAATCGCTTGAGATCGTTGATCGCCACGCGCAGCACGTGATGCTGCCAAGTGTGGGTGCGCAGGAAGTGGAAGCCGATGCGGGTTTCTTCCACGTAGGTGGGGCTGGCGTATTCCATGGCTTCTTTTATCTCTTTCCGCTCACTGCGAGCCGCTGTCCGACCGCATCAACAAACACCTTCGGCGATTCCAGCTGCATTTCCCCGCTGGCAATCTTCACCGCTACCTGCACACTGCTTGCGCGCGTCACGCGCTGGCCCGTGGCGGCATCCCGAATCAGGTAATGAATCAGCAAACGGTTCTGCCATTCCATCAGGTCGGCGCGCACAATCAGATGTTGGCCAAAGCGCGCCGCCTGCACGTAACGCAACTGCAGATCGATCACCGGCCATGCATAGCCGGATGCCTTCATCTGTATATAGTTGTGGCCGATGTCATCGAGCAGCGCGCAGCGCGCCACTTCCAGGTATTTCACGTAGTGTCCGTGCCAGACCACGTCCATCGAATCGACGTCGTAGAACGGCACCTGGATGTCCACGTCTTTATGCAGAATGCCGCTAGTGCGCATCGGCGGTCTCCTTGTGCGACGGCCAATAGGCGTAGAAATTGAACCATTGCTGGGGCGCGATCAAGCATTGGCCGGCCAGGTGATCCGCATAACGTTGCACCCACTCGTGGATGGTTGCATCGCGGCGGCCGCGTTCCCACGTCGCGTTATCCAGAAAGGCATCGAGATAGATGCGATAGCGGCCTTCCACCTTCAAACAGCACAGCAGGTTGACCGGGCAACGCAGGAGGCCGGCCATCAGCCATGGGCCTTGCGGAAACGCGGCCGCGTGGCCGAGAAAACCCACTGTCACGCGGCGCCCGTCATGCAGCGGTACGCGATCGCCGGCAATCGCCAGCCATTCGCCGCGCTCGATGCGTTGCGACAGGTCCATCATCATTGCTGTATCCAGTTCGCTTACCTGGATCAGCCGCATGCTGCGATCGCCGGCCTCACCGAGCAGACGATTGAACTGCGCTACGTGGCGATTGTGCACCAATACGTTCAGCGGCACTTGTTCGCTCAGCTCGGCCATCGCCCGGCACACGTCGGGATTGCCCAGATGCGTCACCACCAGCATCTCGCCGCGGCCACCTTGCCGGCTACGCAGCAAACGCGGTCGCACGCCGGAAGGATCGACCAGCTGCACTTGCTCAAAGCGCAGGCGTCCGCGCCATACGTCGAGCCGGTCGAGCAGGTTGTCCGCAAAGGCGATGAACTGCTTGAACACGCTGCCCTGCGTCGGCTTCAACGCAGGCTTGTTGCTCCACTCGGCCAGATACGTTTGATACTGGCGAATATTGCGTCGTGCGCTACGTGCCGAAGCAAAGAAATACAGCACGATCAGATACAGCACCGGCGCCAGCAAGCGGCGGCCGAATACGCGCACGCTGAATGCAGTGAGCCACATCAAGACGAAGCTGCCGCGCTCCTTGTGCGCCGACCAGTGACGTTCCTGCACCAAGGGTTCGCTCATGCGTCGGCGCTCCATGCCAGTCGACCGGAAGAATAAGCCTTGTCGTCGTGGCGATAGGCAAAGTGCAGCTTCTGCCGCGCCGTGTCATGGCGGAGCACCAGCTCCACCCGATCGCCCGGCCGCAGCAGGTGCTGGAATTTCACCGCTTCCATCAGCCTGCAGCGTGGTGGCGTGCCAAGGCGTGGCGCTGCCAGCGCCAATGCCCACGCGATTTGCACCAGGCCTGGCAACACCGGCGCGCCGGGGAAATGGCCCGCGAAATAGACCAGCTCGTGCGGAATCAGCAGTTCCAGTGTCCACACGCCATCCTGCTGATGCTCAGCCAGTACTAGCGGGTCGCGCGTCGCGCTCACGCCGCACCTCGCAGGCGCCGGCGCAACAGCCATTCCCCGACGAACAGCGTACCCATGATGAAGTACACCAGCAGGCCGTTATAAAGCGTCCACCACTTCAGCGGCGCCCATAGCGTCAACACGGCCGATACCACGCCGTTGAACACGAAGAAGCCAACCCATACCCAGGTGACGTTGCGCGTATAGGGGATCGCCGCATCCGGCAAATCCGGTTCGCGCACGCGCGCAATGCGCTCGATGATCGGTGGGCCGAATTTCAAACTCAAACCGAATGCACACAGCAGCAGCGCGCTGATCAGCGTGGGATACCAACGCAACAAAGTCGCTTCGCCGCTCAGCCCGAGCAAGGCGCAATAGACCAGGGCTGCCGTCAGCATCCAGCGACCGCCGGGTTGTTTCAGCAGGGCCGGTGCGCGAATCAGCCAGATTGCACCGAGCACCAGCGCGAACATCGGTGGGGGCACGCGATCCATGCCGAAATACACCACGAAGGGGTAGAGCACCCCGACCAATGGCAAGAGGATGGAAGTGAGCTTGTTCATGCGCCCTGTTGCTGAGTTTGCACAAACGCGGCAAGCGTGGCGACCGTGGTGAAGTGCTGGCGTGCGTCCTTTGAATCGGAAGCAATGCGAATGTCGTAGCGTTTCTGCAAGGCCAGCGCCAGTTCCAGTGCATCGACGGAATCCAGGCCAAGTCCTTCGCCGAACAACGGTAGATCCGGCGGAATATCCGCCACCGTGACATCTTCCAGGTTCAACGTGTCGATGATCAATTGCGCAATATCCTGTTCCAGCGCGTTCATGACGAAAGCTCCCTTAGAAATAGTTGGTGTAAATGCTCATTGAGCCGACGCGACGCTATCGGCAGCGGCGCCGAAGCATTGAAGGTGTCCGGTGAAATGTCCTGCCCCGCGCGCAGCGTGACGCGCACTCGCCGCTGTGGAATGCGGTGCCACGGTTCGGCCTTGGTCAGCGTGGTGGGCTGCACGGTGATAAAAACCGGCGTAATGGTGCTCGCGCCGCGCAATGCAATCGCCGCTGCTCCGCGATGGAACACCGGTGCCTTGTTCGGTGCCGTGCGCGTGCCTTCGGGAAACACGATCAAGGTTTGCCCTTCGCGCAATGCATCGGCCGCTTGCTCGAGCATTTCCGGGCTGCCGTTGTTGCTGATGTATTGCGCCCGGCGCACCGGCCCGCGTGTAAACGGATTGCGCCACAGGCTTTGCTTGACGATGCAGTTGGCGTCGCGGATGTGCGCGATCAGAAACACCACGTCGATCAGCGATGGATGATTGGCAATGATGATCTGCCCCGGACGGCCAAGACGCTCGACGCCCTGGAACTCGTAGGTGAGCACCCCGCTGCGATACATGAATTGCACATGCAGGTAAAACGCCTTGCTGATTGCGTTGCGCACGCGGCGGCGGCGCGTGACTGCATCGCCCGGCAGCAAGCCAAGCAGTGGCAGCACGATCAAGCGCAGCACCAGTCCGCCCAGGCCGAACAATACAAAGCTCGCCCCGGTGGCCAGCAACCGCCACAGGTAATTGGCGCCGCTCGTGCGCCTTACGGGATGCGTTGCCAGATCCATCGCCGTGTCTTCCATGTGTGTTCGACCACGCCCTCGCCAGCATGCAATGCGCGCACAAAATCCAGAGCGTGCGGCCAGGCAGCGGGTGTGGACGTCCCCTGATGCGGTTCCAGGCGCAACTGCCAGCCCTGGCCGGCATGCGCTTCGATTCCCCCAACTCTCAGCGCCACAGCATACGAAAACGGGACGTCCTCGATCCAGCCATCGTAGGCGGCCGGCGGACGTTCCTCGGCGATTACCACCAGCACGCTAGGTGCGCCGTCGCTGAGCAGCGCGGCAGCTTCCACCATGGCGTGCTCGAACGTATCCGCTTCGCCGGCAATCGCCACCGATTCGCCGCGCTGCCCGCGCAGGATCGACCATTGGCCGGCGATGGCGTTGTGTACGGATAAACCAAACTGGGTCGGCGAAAGCGGCTGTTCGTCCGCGACTTCGCTGAGCAATGCGAAGGTGCGTGGCGTTTCGCCATGGCGCGAGGCGAACACGAACGGCAGTTGTTC
>NZ_DATEJY010000202.1:0-14596 GCF_035277725.1 Dyella sp.
TCCTTGAACTCGCCGGCCTTGATCGCCGCCAGGGCGCGGTCATGGCTCTGCGCGGCGAAGGCATCCTGCGCCTCGCGCGACACCTTCCATTGCTTGGCGACATTTTCGGCGGTAATGCCCATGCCGTAGGCAATGCCGACGTGCTCGTTATCGAAGATGCCTGGGTTCATCGCCACCTTGTGGCCCATCATCGGCACCATGCTCATGCTTTCGGTGCCGGCGGCGATCATCAGATCGGCTTCACCAAGGCGGATGCGGTCGGCTGCCATGGCTACGGCTTGGAGGCCGGACGAGCAGAAGCGGTTCACGGTGACGCCAGGCACCGTGTCAGGCAGACCGGCCAACAGCAGGCCGATGCGGGCCACGTTCATGCCTTGCTCGGCCTCGGGCATGGCGCAGCCGACGATGACGTCGCCGATGTGATGCGGATCAATGCCGGGCGCCTGCGCCATCACGGCGCGGATCACGTGGGCGAGCAGGTCGTCCGGACGGGTGTTGCGGAATACGCCGCGCGGCGCCTTGCCGACCGGGGTGCGGGTGGCGGCGACGATGTAGGCGTCTTGCACTTGCTTGGTCATGGTCTTTGCTCCGTGGCGTCGCGCGATACGCGGCGACGCGCTTTGGTTTGTTCGTAGCGGTTGATGCGTGCGGAAAGTCGCTGGGCCCCGGCGTTCGCCGGGGCGACGGTCAGTTGCGCAATGGTTTGCCGGTGGTCATCGTGTGGGCGATGCGCGCTTGTGTCTTCTCGGTTTGCGCCAGTTCGACGAAGTGCTTGCGCTCCAGATCCAGCAGCCATGCCTCGTCAACCAGCGAACCGCGCTCGATGGCGCCACCGCACAGGGTGTCGGCGATGCGCGTGGCGATCGCAACATCATGCTCGGAAGCAAAATAGCCGGCTTGCAGATTGGCGAGCGAGGCCTTGAAGGTAGCCGTGCCCACGTCGCCGGCCACCGGAATGTTGCGAGCGTACAGCGGCGGGCGACAACCGCTCTCGGCGAGCGAACTGGCCACCTGCTTGGCCACGTACAGCAGTTCATAGGCGTTGAATACGACCACATCGCTGTCGCGCAGCAGGCCAAGTTGCTTGGCTTCCAGCGCGCTGCCGGAAACCTTCGCCATCGCCACGGTCTCGAACACTTTCTTCAATGGCTCGAACGGATCGCTGGGATGGCTCTGCGCCGCGCGGATGGCCAGTTCATGCAGGCCGCCACCGGCCGGCAACAAGCCAACGCCAGCTTCGACCAGGCCGATGTAGCTTTCCAATGCGGCAACGGTGCGTGCCGAATGCATCTGGAATTCGCAACCGCCGCCCAGGCACAAACCGCGCACGGCCGATACCACCGGCACCAGCGCATGCTTGATGCGCATGCTGGTGCGCTGGAAGTTGCCGACCATGGCATCGAATTCCTTGACCTTGCCGGCTTGCAGCAGGCCCAGCGCGCCCTTCAAGTCTGCGCCGGCGGAGAACGGCTCGCTGGTCTGCCAGATCACCACTGCCTTGAGCTTTTCTTCCGCCACGCCGATCGCGTACTGAATGCCGTCGAGCACCTGATCGTTGACCGTATTCATCTTGGTCTTGAACGAGATGATGCCGACGTTATCGTCGCCCAGCGTCCAGAGGCGGATGCCGTCGTTCTCCCATACGGTGGTGCCTTGGTCGAATTTCTCGCCGAGGATCGCGTCGGGGAACAACTGACGCTTGTATACAGCATGTTGCGAGCGCGGCTTGTCGGCATGGGCGGCAGCCGAGTACGAACCGTCCTTGCCGTGCACGCCACTGCGGCCATCGGTTACCCACTTCGGCAGCGGCGCCTTGCTCATCGTCCTGCCGGCGTCGATGTCTTCCTGGATCCACTGCGCCACCTGCTGCCAGCCGGCGGCCTGCCAGGTTTCGAACGGGCCGAGCTTCCAGCCGTAGCCCCAGCGGATGGCGAAGTCGACGTCGCGTGCGGTGTCGGCAATATCGGCCAAGTGGTAAGCGGTGTAATGGAACAAATCGCGGAAGGTTGCCCACAGGAACTGTGCCTGCGGATCGCTTGAAGCGCGCAGCTTGCCGAATTTCTCAGCCGGATCCTTGATGGCTAGGATCGCCGACACTTCATCCGACGCTTTTTGCTCGGAAGCGCGGTAATCACGCTTGGCGACATCCAGTACCACGATGTCCTTACCGGCTTTGCGATAAAAACCAGCGCCGGTCTTCTGGCCGAGTGCGCCTTGTTCGATCAGGCCGCTCAGCCACGCGGGGGCCTTGAAGTACTCATGCCATGGATCATTCGCCAAGGTGTCGGCCATGGTCTTGATCACGTGCGCCATGGTGTCCAGGCCCACGACGTCGGCGGTGCGGTAGGTGGCGCTCTTCGGACGGCCAATCGCCGGGCCGGTCAGTGCATCGACCGTGTCGAAGCCGAGCTTGAACTGCTCGGTGTGATGCATGGTCGCCAGCATCGAGAACACGCCGATGCGGTTGCCGATGAAGTTCGGCGTGTCCTTGGCGTAGACCACGCCCTTGCCGACCGTGGTGGTCAGGAACGCTTCCAGTCCTTCGAGCACGCTGTGGTCGGTGAGCTTGGTTGGAATCAGCTCGACCAGATGCATGTAGCGCGGCGGGTTGAAGAAGTGCACGCCGGTGAAGCGATGGCGCAATTCTTCCGGCAGCGCTTCGGCCAGGCCGTTGATCGATAGACCGGAAGTGTTGCTGGCCAGTATGGCGGTGGGCGAAACGTGCGGGGCGATCTTCTTATAGAGGTCCAGCTTCCAGTCCATCCGTTCGGCGATCGCCTCGATCACCAGGTCGACGTCCTTCAGTTGGTCGAGGTCTGTCTCGTAGTTGGCCGGAATGATGGCCGCGGCGCGGTTGCCGTCAGCCAGCGGGGCGGGCGAGAGCTTCTTCAGGTTCTCGATGGCCTTGAGCGTGATGCCGCTCTTGGGGCCTTCTTTGGCGGGCAGGTCGAACAGCACGGTTTCGACATCGGCGTTGGTCAGGTGCGCGGCGATCTGCGCCCCCATGACACCGGCGCCGAGCACCGCGGCCTTGCGGATGCGCAGCGCGGACTTCGTTAATGATGGAGCGGTCATTGGCTTCTCCGTAGTACGAATGCGTAGCAGGTAAGTAAAGAAGGTGCGGGAGGCGCATGGCCATCCGATGACAGGAATTCAGGGTGCGCGCAGGCCGGAGGCGGCGAAGCGGATCAGGTGCTCGGCCGTTTGTTCGCGATGGGTGGTTTCGCTGACGTCGCTCTTGCGCTGGATGATGCCGAAGCCCGACATGGCGTGAGTCAGGGCGCCGGTCACCAGGTCGATGCGCCAGTACAGTTCTTCCTTGCTCAGGCCAGGCAGCAGGCGGGCGAATTCGGCGGTGAACTGCCGCATCACGTGGCCGTAGTTCTCGGACAGGAACTTGCGCAGGTCATCGTCGTGTTCGGCAAAGGCGCGGGCCAGCACGCGCATGAACAAGCCGCCGCCGCCGTCATGGGAAAGGTCCAGGGCAGGGCGGATGAAGGCGGCGAGTACGTCCTCCAGCGTCGTCTCCGGCTGGCCGGATATCTGTTTCAGGGCGGCCAGGCGGCGGGCATTGAGCTGATCCAGGCGGCGTTTGAAAACCTGCTCGACCAGATGATCCTTGGAGCCGAAGTGGTAATTCACCGCGGCGAGGTTTACGCCCGCGGCGGCGGTGAGCTGTCGAAGCGAAGCGCCTTCGAAGCCGCGCTGGGCGAACAGCGCTTCGGCTGCGGTCAGGATGCGTTCCTTCGTAGAAGCAGAACTGTTCACGGGCACACGCCTGTCGAGTAGTTCAAACGATCGTTTGAGGATACGCGCGGCTGGCCGGAGCAGTCAAACAGTCGTTTGCCTAGCGCTCGGATCGGGGTTGCTTATGGGCTAGAATCTGTCAAACTTTCGTGAGCTAAATCCGCATTCCCATACGAATTTAGTTCTATCTTTCCTTCTGACGCTGTCCTGTCAGACCGCCCATTCAATTAGTCCGCATAACCGGAGCAGACCGCATGGCGCTGGAGCGCACCCTTTCCATCATCAAACCCGATGCCGTTGCCAAGAATGTTGTCGGTGAAATCTATGCACGCTTCGAGAAGGCGGGCCTGAAAGTCGTTGCAGCAAAGATGAAGCATCTTTCGCGCAAGGAAGCAGAAGGTTTCTATGCCGTGCATCGCGAGCGTCCGTTCTTCAATGCACTCGTGGAATTCATGATCTCCGGCCCGGTGATGATCCAGGTGCTGCAGGGTGAAAATGCAGTGCTCAAGAATCGCGAACTGATGGGCGCGACCAATCCGAAGGAAGCCGCCAAGGGCACGATCCGCGCTGATTTCGCCGAATCGATCGATGCCAATGCGGTGCACGGTTCGGACGCGGCGGAAACCGCTGCCGTCGAAATCGCTTATTTCTTCGCTACAACCGAAGTGTTTCCGCGCTAACGAATAACGCAAGTGAACCAGGTGGAAAAAGTCAATCTGCTCGATTTCGATCGCCAAGGGCTGCGTGAATTTTTCGCGCAACTCGGTGAGAAGCCGTATCGCGCCGAGCAGGTGATGAAATGGATCTATCACCGCCTGGAAGACAACTTCGAAAACATGACCGACGTGGGCAAGGTGCTGCGCGCCAAGCTCGAAGCCACGTGCTACGTCGGTCCGCCCAAGACGCTGTTCGACAAAGGCGCTGCCGACGGCACCCACAAATGGCTGTTGGGCATGGACGGCGGCAACGCCGTCGAAGCGGTGTATATCCCGGAGCCCACCCGCGGCACGCTGTGCGTGTCGTCGCAGGTGGGCTGCGGTTTGAACTGCCAGTTCTGCTCCACCGCCACGCAGGGCTTCAACCGCAACCTCGCTACTTCTGAAGTGATCGGGCAGATGTGGGTGGCGGCAAAACACCTGGGCAACGTCACGCACCAGAACCGACGCATCACCAACGTGGTGATGATGGGCATGGGTGAGCCGTTGTTGAATTTCGACAACGTCGTGAAAGCGATGAGCCTGATGCGCGACGACCTCGGCTTCGGTCTTGCTTCCAAGCGCGTCACATTGTCGACCGCCGGCCTGGTGCCGATGATCGACAAGCTTTCCGAAAGCATCGACGTATCGCTGGCGGTATCGCTGCACGCGGCCAACGATGAATTGCGCACCGAACTGGTGCCGCTCAACAAGCGCTTCCCGATTGCCGAACTGGTGGCCGCGTGCCAGCGCTGGATCGAGCGCAAGCCGCGCACCTCCATCACGTTCGAATACACCTTGATGAAGGGTGTGAACGATCAGCCCGAGCACGCACGCCAGCTGATCAAGTTCATGCGCAAGCTGCCGACCTGCAAGGTCAATCTGATTCCGTTCAATCCGTTCCCGGGCACGCGCTTCGAGCGTTCCGAGCCGGATGTCATTCGTGCGTTCCAGACGCAGTTGCTCAACGCGAACATCCTGACGATGCTGCGTCGTACGCGTGGCGATGACATCGACGCCGCCTGCGGCCAGCTGAAAGGGCAGGTGCTCGATCGCACGCGTCGCCAGGCCGAATTCCGCAAGCGTTTGGACGAGGGGACTGCTCATGCGGCGTGAACGCATCATCTTGCTCGGTATCGGCCTGGCAGCGCTGCTGGCGGGCTGTCACCGTTCGATGACGCAACCGACCCCGCCACCCGAGCCGACGCTGCCCAAGCAGACCAAGGCGGAAAAAGCGCAGAGCGCGTCCGACGTGCATACACGCCTGGCGCAGCATTACATCGAGATCGGCAATCTTCAGGGCGCGCTGGAAAAGGTAAAGATTGCGGTCCAGGACGACCCCACCTTCGTGCCGGCGCAGACCGTGATGGCGTATATCTACGAACGCATCAACGATGTGCCGAATGCGGAGACGCATTACCGCCGCGCGCAGGAATTGCAGCCCGACAAAGGCGATACCAACAACAACCTGGGCCAGTTCCTGTGCCGCATCGGCAAGGGACAGGACGCCATGCAGTATTTCACCAAGGCGCTTGCCGATCCGTTCTACAAGACGCCGGATGTGGCGCTCGCCAACCAGGGCATCTGTCAGCTGCAGATGGGTGATCAGGCCGGCGCCGAAACGAACCTGCGCAGGGCCGTGCAACTCAATCCGAAGAATGCCAACGCCTTGTTGCAGCTTGCTCGCGTGCTTTACCTCAAGCAGGACTACTTCGACGCCAGTGCATTCCTGCAGCGCCTCGACGCCATGGGGCAATTCAATGCCGACTCGTTGAAGCTCGGCTACGACATCGAATCTCACTTGGGTAACAGGGATGCCGCCCAGAACTACAGCAAACGGCTGCTTAGCCAGTTCCCGGATTCGGAACAGGCGCGGGCCCTCAATTCAACCGTGCACCCATGATTTCCGAGCAGTCCAATCCGGCAGCGCATGAGGAGACACATTCCGAAACGCCCGCCACGACCGCAGCGAACATGGAACAGAACGCTGCCGAGTTCCGCTTCAACGAAGTGCCTGGTTTTGGTTCGCGCCTGCGTGCAGTGCGTGAAGCGCGTGGCCTGGATATGGAAACCTGCGGTCATGCCCTGCATCTGCCGGTGCGTGTGCTGAGCCAGCTCGAGAGCAACGACTTCAGCGGCATCGACTACCAGGTATATCTGGGCGGCTATCTGCGCACCTACGGACGCTATCTCGAAATCGACGAAAGCGAGATCGAAATGGCCGTCGCCAAGCTCAAGCCGGCACAGCCGAAGCTGGTATCTACCGGTGGCGTCTCGCATTCGCGCTATTTGCTGGATCAATACGCCAAGGCCGCCACCTACGTCGTGCTGACGCTGGTGATCGCGGTGCCCACGGTGTGGCTGGGCATGCGCGGTACGCTCTCGCGCGACATGAGCCGCCTGTCGCCGCTCGACGCAACGCCGGTCGCGCAGCAAGATGCACCGCCGCCAGCCGCGCCGGCGCCTGCCAGCAGCGTGGCGAAAGTGGCGCCAGGCACGACGGCGGTAGCACAGGCTCCGGCCACTGCGGCTCCCGCGATGGCTGCTTCCGCACCGAACCCGGCGGCTGCGCAACAGCCGTTGCTGGCTTCCATGGTGCCCATGCCCAACCTCGATAACGAACCGGCCATTACGGCACCCGCCGCGGGCAATGCGCCCGAAGCTGCGGTCGGCAGCGGTGCGCACAGCCTGACGCTCAGCCTGACCAACGCAAGCTGGGTCGAAGTGATCAGCAAGGACGGCACGCGGCTTGAATACGGCTTGCTGCCGGCAGGCTCCACCAAGACCTATCACAGCGATCAGCCGCTGGAAGTACGCATCGGCAATGCCAACGGCGCGCAGGTGACCGTCGATGGCCAGCCGATGGCGCTCGACGCTTATCGCCGCGCCAACATCGCGCATTTCCGCGTCGACATTCAGAACGGCAAGGCAACGCCTGCCGGCGCTTGAAGGGCCGGGGGCGCTAGCCCTCGCCCCCCTTTGATCGGTTATGCTTGCGCATTGTCCGCCCGCCGGGCGGCCAATGCCGCCGTCGCTGGATAGCGGCGGCTACAGAACGCCTTTTCCACGCCTTCCGGCGTTACCTCGCGATACGGTGATTGCATGGCATTCAATGCTTACGACGACTACGAACAGAGCGAACGCGTACAAAAGTGGCTGCGGCAGAATGGCCTGTCGATCGCTGTGGGTGTCGTCATTGGCTTGATCGCCATCTTCGGTTACCAGCAATGGCGCAGCCATCGAGCTGAACACCAATTGCAAGCGTCTGGGCTTTACCAGCAATTGCAAAGCGTGCTGGACACGGGTAACACCAATGCTGTCGATGTGATCATCCAGCAATTGATGAAGGATTACTCCGATACACCCTACGCACTGTTCGCCGTGAGCGATCGTGCGCGCCGTCAGACTGAAGACAAACAGCTCGACAAGGCACTCGATTCGCTTGCCTGGGCCGAACAGCATGCGCCCAGCCCGGAGCTTAAGGCATTGGTGGAATTGCGCATCGCGCACGTGCAGATGGCCAAGGGCAACGCCCAGGAAACCCTCAATGCACTGGACCGCATGCCGCCCAACAGCTACGCCATCGAGAGCCAGGAACTACGCGGCGATGCGCTGGTCAAGCTGGGACGGCGCGACGATGCCCTCAAGGCCTATCAGGCCGCAGTGAGTGCGATGGGGCCGAACGTATCCCAGGACAATGAAGTGCAAATGAAAATCGACGATCTGGCCGCGGCCGGGAAGCAGGGTGCATGAAACGTTTTTGGCTGATCGTAGTGACCGGCTCGCTGGTAGCGCTTGCTGGCTGTCATTCCTTCAAGAAAGAAAACATCCAGCCGCCGACGCCGCTGGCCAAAGACTTCAAGCCGACCGTGCAAGTCACGCGGGTTTGGAAAGAACGCGTGGGCCACGGCGCCGGCGTGAGCGGTGTGCGCATGGAGCCCACCGTGGTGAACGGCGTGCTCTATGCCGCCAGCACGGACGGTGCGATTGCCGCGCTCGATGCCAATACCGGCAAGACCCTTTGGGAAACCAAGAGCCGCACGCACGGCTGGTTCGGCTGGGGTGACAAGAAGCGCAAAGACGCCTTCTACGCGGGCGGTCCGGCCGTGGACGGCGATCTGCTCGCCATCGGCACGCTGGACGGCCACGTGTATGGCCTCAGCTCCAAGGATGGCAGCCAGCGCTGGGTCGCCACGCTGCCCTCTGAAGTGATCGATTCGCCCACCATCAACAACGGGCTGGTACTGGTTCGCACGCAGGACGGCCGCGTCTACGGCCTGGACAGCAACACTGGCGAACGCCGCTGGGTCAATGACCAGGGCAGCGTGCCGCTGCTCAGCCTGCGCGGCAACGGTTCGTTGCTGGTCACCAACGGCGTGGTGTTCTTCGGCAGCGACGACGGCAAGCTGATGGCGGTGCGCGAGGACAACGGCGAAAAGCTGTGGGAACAGAAGCTGGCGACGGGTGAAGGCCGTACCGACATCGAGCGCATGAACGATGCCGATGGCGGTGTCGTGCTCGATGGCAGCACGCTTTACGCCTCGGCGTACCACGGCAGCCTCACCGCCGTGGATGGCCCCAGCGGCCGTCCGCTGTGGGCGCGCCCGTTCTCCACCTACACCTCCATGGCGCTCGGCGGCAACAGCCTGTTTGGCGTCAATACCGACTCGCAGGTGTGGGCGTTCGACAAGAGCAGCGGCGCCGACATGTGGAAGAACGACGATCTCAAGTACCGCTGGCTGACCGCACCGGCCGTGCAGGGCGACTATGTCGTGGTTGGCGACATCGAAGGCTACGTGCATTGGCTGCAGACCGGTGACGGCGCGCTGGCCGGGCGTGAGCGTCTTTCGAAGAAAGCCATCCGCGCGGAGCCGGTGGTGGCCAATGGGCTGGTCTACATCGAAGACGTTGAGGGCCATATCGCGGCCTACCGTCTCGGTGCGAAGTAATTATTGGACTCATGTTTCGTGCTGCCCGTCATCGCCCTGGTCGGTCGTCCCAACGTCGGTAAATCGACCCTCTTCAACGCGCTGACGCGCAGCCGCGACGCCCTGGTGGCCGATATGCCGGGCGTCACCCGCGATCGCCACTACGGTATTTGCCGCACCGGTCAGAATCCCTTCGTCGTAGTCGACACCGGCGGCTTGTCCGGTGTCGAAGAAGGTCTCGACGCGCTCACTGCACAGCAAGTGCGCCTCGCTATCGACGAGGCGCAGGTACTGGTGTTCGTGGTCGATGCGCGCGATGGTCTTCTGCCGCAGGATCGCAGCATCCTCGATGAGCTGCGCCGCAGCGGCAAACCCATCATCGCCGCGGTCAACAAGACCGATGGCCTCGACGTGCAAAACGCGCTGGCCGAGTTTGCCGTATTCGGCATCGCCCAGACATTGCCATTGTCCGCCGCGCATAACCGCGGCACGGAAGAGCTGGTTGCCGCCGTGCTGCCCATGTTGCCGGAAGACGCGCATGAAGAACTCGCGCCGGAAGACGAAGGCAGCATTCGCGTCGCCATCGTTGGCCGTCCCAATGCCGGCAAGTCCACGCTCATCAATCGCCTGCTTGGCGAAAACCGACTGATCGTTTCCGACGTCGCCGGCACCACGCGCGATCCGATCCGCGTGCCGCTGGAACGCGATGGCAAGCGTTACACCTTGATCGATACGGCCGGCGTACGCCGCAAGTCCAAAGTCGACGAAGACGTGGAGAAATTCAGCGTCATCAAGACGCTGCAATCGATGGCTGCCGCACAAGTCGTGGTGGTGATGATCGATGCCCGCGAAAACCTTGCCGACCAGGATCTCACCCTGATCGGCCACGCGATCGACGAGGGCAGGGCGCTGGTGATTGCCGTCAACAAATGGGACGACATGGAACCGTACGCGCGTGAGCAATGCCAACGAGCATTGGAACGCCGGCTGGTTTTTGCCGACTGGGCAAAGCAGGTGTTCATCTCCGCCTTGCACGGTTCGGGGTTGCGCGAACTGATGCGTGCGGTCGTGCGTGCACATACGTCTGCTACGCGTGAGCTCACCTCCTCGGATCTCACTCGCACGCTTGAACGCGCCTACCAAAGCTATCAGCCGCCGCTGGTGCGTGGCCACTCGCCGAAGCTGCGCTTTGCGCATCCCGGTGGCAGCAATCCGCCGACCATCGTGATCCACGGCAGCCGCACCAAGCACATCGCGCCGGCCTATCGCCGCTATCTCGAAAACTTCTTCCGCCAGCGCTACAAGCTGGAAGGCACCCCGATCCGCATCGATTTCCGCGATGGCGAGAATCCTTTTGCGGGCAAGCGGAACGTGTTGACCGAAGGACAGCAACGCAAGCGGCAGCGGATGATCCGCGAGATGAAGCGGCGCAAGAAATAAGCCGGAAGCCGGCCATTCGCAGGGTGGGATGAAATCCCAGCTTTGATTGGCATGGTGATGCCAGGATTGTCATCCCAGCCTACGAAGCATTCGTCGAAGCGACGCTGGCCTGCGTAGAGCTAGACTATTCCCATGAGCACCCTCGACCGCGAATCCTGGCTCGCCGAACTACGCCAACGCGTACCCGAGCTTTCTCCCGCCGAAGCCTTGCGCAAACAGGCCCAAGGCGCCTTGCTGATCGACGTGCGCGACGACAATGAACGCGCGACCGGTTCGCCCGTCGGTGCCTTGCCGTTGTCACGCAGTTTTCTTGAACTGCGCATCGAAAGCCAGGAACCCAATCGCGACCGGCAAATTCTCACGCTATGCGGCAGCGGCGTTCGCTCCTTGTTTGCCGCGGAAGCTTTACAGCGGATGGGCTATCGAAACGTCACCTCGGTAACGGGCGGCTTCGAGCGGTGGAAAAGCGAAGGTTTGCCGATCAGTGCCGCGCAGCTCGATACGGATTCGGCGGAGCGTTATTCAAGACAACTGCGCTTGCCGCAGGTCGGTGAGGCGGGGCAACACAAACTCGCTCTAGCCAGCATCGTCTTGCTGGGCGCCGGCGGTCTCGGCGCGCCTGCTGCGCTTTATCTGGCCGCGGCCGGCGTCGGGCGGCTGACGCTGATCGATGATGATCGCGTCGAGCGCTCCAATCTGCACCGCCAGGTCATCCATGCCGATGCACGCGTCGGCATGTCCAAGACCGAGTCGGCGCGCATGACCTTGAATGCGCTCAACCCGCGCGTAAACGTGCAGCTGCGTAACGAGCGCCTACGCGCCGACAATGTTGAACAACTGCTGCGTGGCCATGATCTGGTCGTCGATGGTGCGGATAATTTTCCCGCGCGTTATCTGATTGCTGCAGCGACACGACGCTTGAATATGCCGATGGTGTACGGCGCCGTCGAGCGCTTTACCGGCCAGGTCGGCGTCTTCGATCCGCGCCGTGATGATTCGCCGTGTTACCGCTGCCTTTTTCCCGAACCACCTGACGCAGTCGATGCACCCAATTGCGCGGAAGCCGGCGTGCTCGGCGTGCTGCCCGGTATCGTGGGCCTGCTGCAAGCCACCGAGGCGCTGAAGCTGATCCTTGGCATCGGCGAGCCACTGATTGGCAGGTTGTTGTCGTTCGACGCTTTGGGCATGCGCTTTCGCGAGACACGCTTGCCGCGCGACCCAGCCTGCCCGGGCTGCGGGGCAACGGCCGAATTTCACGGCTACGAGGACGTCGAGCGGTTTTGCTCCGCGGGATAATCGTGGGCGCCCGGCGCCAACCTGGTCGGCCATTCGGCGATAATGCGCACTTCGCCAGCCAGGACCACCCATGAGCGCACGCATACTCGATGGCAAACGCATCGCCCAGGAACTGCTGGAACGCATCGCCAAGCGTGTCAGCGAGCGCAAGGCCCAAGGCAAGGTGGAACCTGGCCTGGCCGTGGTGCTGGTCGGGAACGACGCTGCGTCTTCCGTCTACGTGCGCAACAAGCGCAAGGCCTGCCATCAGGTGGGCTTCCGCTCTTTCGATTACGACCTGCCGGCCAGCGCCACGCAGGAAGAACTGTTTGCACTGATCGACAAGCTCAACACTGATCCGGACGTCCACGGCATCCTGGTGCAATCGCCATTGCCGGATCACATCGACGAAGACGCGCTGGTCGATCGCATCGATCCCAACAAAGACGTGGATGGCTTTCAGGCCGTCAACGTCGGCCGCCTTGCGTTGCGCCGCTTTGGCTTGCGCCCTTGTACACCGCGCGGCGTGATGACGCTGCTGGGCCACACCGACCGTCCTGTGCGTGGCCAGCACGCTGTTGTCGTAGGCGTCTCCAATCATGTCGGCCGTCCATTGGCATTGGAATTGTTGATCGCCGGTTGCACCACCACCTGCTGCCATCGCTTTACGCGCGACCTGGAAACCTACGTGCGCCAGGCGGACATCCTGGTCGTGGCCGTGGGCAAGCCAGGCCTGGTGAAAGGCGAATGGGTGAAACCCGGCGCCGTCGTGGTAGACGTGGGTATCAATCGTCTGGATGACGGACGCCTCGTCGGCGACGTGGAGTTCGCGCCTGCTGCCGAACGTGCCAGCTGGATCACGCCGGTGCCTGGTGGTGTGGGGCCGATGACGGTCGCCACGCTGATGGAAAACACCCTGGAAGCCGCCGAAGCCCGCAACACGTAGGTTGGGGTGCGAACCCCAACATGGAGAGCTAACAGGCGTCACGATGTTGGGGTTCGCACCCCAACCTACAGGCGGACGACGAGACCAAAGCAAAACTCGCGCCGAACTGAACTCCCGCGTATAATCCTCTCTTTGCAGCGGGACTTTTCCATGCGCATCCTCGCCGAGGCCCTTACATACGACGACGTCTACCTCGTCCCGGCCCATTCCCAAGTCTTGCCGCGCGACGTGGACACCTCCACGCGACTCACGCGGAACCTTCGCCTGAATATCCCGATCGTGTCCGCTGCCATGGACACCGTTACCGAAGCCCGCCTTGCCATCACCATGGCCCAGAACGGCGGCATCGGCATCATCCACAAGAACATGACCGCCGAGCAGCAAGCCGCTGAAGTGCGCCTGGTCAAGAAGTTCGAAGCCGGCGTCATTCGCAGCCCGATTACCGTCACGCCGCACACCTCGATCCGCGACGTCCTCAAGCTCACCCGCGCGCACAACATCTCAGGTGTACCAGTGGTGGAAGGGGAGCAGCTGGTCGGCATCGTCACCAGCCGCGATCTGCGCTTCGAGCGCAAGCACGATGATCCCGTGCGCAACATCATGACCCGCCAGGACAAGCTGGTTACCGTGCGCGAAGGCGCCAGCCAGGACGACGTACTGCAGCTCCTGCACAAGAACCGCATCGAAAAAGTGCTGGTGGTGAACGACGCGTTCCAACTGCGCGGCCTGATCACCGTCAAAGATATTCAAAAAGCCCGCGACAATCCCAACGCTGCCAAGGATGCGCACGAGCGTCTACTCGTCGGCGCCGCTGTTGGCGTCGGTGGCGATACCGAGCAGCGCGTTGCCGCATTGGTCGAAGCCGGTGTGGACGTGATCGTGGTGGATACCGCGCACGGCCATTCGCAAGGCGTGATCGAACGCGCTGCATGGGTAAAGAAGAATTTCCCGCAGGTGCAGCTGATCGCCGGCAACATCGTCACCGGCGATGCGGCGCTTGCACTGCGCGATGCCGGCGTGGATGCCGTGAAGGTTGGCGTAGGCCCCGGTTCGATCTGCACCACGCGCGTGGTCGCCGGTGTCGGCGTGCCGCAGATCACCGCCATTGACATGGTCGCTACCGCGCTAAAGGACAGCATTCCGCTGATCGCCGACGGCGGCATCCGCTACTCGGGTGATATTCCGAAGGCGCTCGCCGCTGGCGCATCCACCGTGATGCTCGGCTCCATGTTCGCCGGCACCGAAGAATCGCCGGGCGAAGTGGAACTGTTCCAGGGGCGCTCCTACAAGAGCTATCGCGGCATGGGTTCGCTCGGCGCGATGGCGCTGGGTTCCAAGGATCGCTACTTCCAGGAAGAAGCCGACGCCGACAAGCTGGTGCCCGAAGGCATCGAAGGCCGCGTGCCGTACCGCGGTCCGCTGCGCAACATCATCCACCAGCTGATCGGTGGCTTGCGCGCGTCGATGGGTTACCTCGGTGCCGCGACGATCGATGACGTGCGCAACAAGGCGCAGTTCGTGAAAGTCACCTCGGCCGGTGTTACCGAAGCGCATCCGCACGATAT
>NZ_DATEJY010000203.1:0-22874 GCF_035277725.1 Dyella sp.
AGTCTCCCAGCGGTGTGGGTGAAGCCGGTGGCGGCGGGGGCGATCTTCTTTATCGTCGGCGTCAACTTGTTTGGCGTGCGTGCCGGCGCATGGCTGGTGAACGTGTTTACGCTGTTGAAGCTGGCGGCGATCAGCATGCTGTTGGTGGTGGGCCTGGTGCTGGCGCATGGACACTTTGACGGCATCCTGGCGGTGGATACGACAGTGCACGTATCTACCGGCGCGTGGATCGGCGCGGTGTTGCCGGTACTGTTTACCTACGGCGGCTTCCACTATTTGAACGACATGGCCGGCGAAGTGCGCGATCCACAACGCACCTTGCCGCGCGCGCTCACCCTGGGCCTGGTCGGCGTGGTGGTGTGCTACGTGCTGGCGAACATCGCTTATCTCGTCGGTTTGGGCCATGCGGGGCTGGCGGCCAGCAAGGCGCCGGCGGCGGATTTGATGAGCAACATCTTCGGGCCGGGTGGCGCCACCATCATGGCGATCGGCATCGCTTGCTCCACCTTCGGCTATTGCAGCATTGCCATTGCCGGCGGTGCGCGTGTGCTGCAGACGATGGGCGCGGACGGCATGTTCTTCCGTTCGGTGGGGCAAATCGACGCACGCTGGCGCGCGCCGCAGGTCGCGTTGGCGGTGCTTGGCTTGTGGGCCATCGTGCTGATCATTACGGGCACGTTCGATTCGCTGGTCAACTACACCACGGTGGGCGAGTGGCTGGGGCATGCCTTCGGCATCGCCACCTTGTTCTGGTACCGGCGCAAATTCGGTGCGCAGAGCTCGCCTTACCGCGTGCCGCTTTATCCCATTTTGCCGTTCGTGTTCGTGGCGACGGTGTTGGGCGTGATTGCCGCGACGGTAATCAGCACGCCGCACGATGCCGGCATGAGCCTGGTGATTATCGTGCTCGGTGTGCCAGTGTATGCGCTGTGGCGCACGTGGAGCAGGCAGCGCGAGAGCGTATAGATGTAGGCTGGGATGAAATCCCAGCTTTCGATGTGCATGGCGATGCTGGGATTATCATCCCGGCCTACCTGTGTAATGGAGGGCTGCGGATGAAATCGATCGCTGCGTGCATGGCGCTGATGATGGGCTTGGTGTCGTTCACTGGCACGGCCGCCGACGTTGCTGATCTGGCGGCGTCATCCATACCGGTAAACATCCAGTTGCAACAGGTGCAACGCGTTGGCCAGGTCGAGCACGATGCACATGGCATGCCGTTGCAGCGCTACGCGTTTCAACCAGCCGTTCAGCCGCAGATCGTCATCACACCCGCAGCCGGCTGGAATTGGAGCGCGCAAGGTGCGTTGCAGATCGCGTTGCAAAACGCCATGCCTTGGACGGTGACGCTCGATGTGACCATCGATGGCGTGGCCGGGCAGCATTTGCATGCCCAGGTCGGTTTGCCGTCCGGTCCGGCGCAGACGCTGGTGATTCCTCTGCACGCCACGTCGCCCCGCGCATTCGGCATGCAGGTGGGCCCGCCCATGCCGTTTGATGATCACGGCCATGCGGTTTTCGTCGCCACGCTGGTGGAAGGTGCGATCGGCCTTGCGCAGGTGCATGACGTTCGCCTCGGCATACCCGCACCGCAAGCGGCGCAGCAGCTGTTGCTGGGCAAGCTCGAAACCAGTGCGGGTGATGCAGCCTTGCAGGATGCTTATCGCGGCATCGTCGATCAGTGGGGCCAGTACACGCGCATCGATTGGCCGGAAAAGATCGGTAGCGATGCCGCCTTGCGCCATGCGCACGCCCAAGAGCAGCTGCGCTTGAAAACGCAATTGACCGAGCGCCGTGGCTTGGATGCTTATGGCGGCCGTGACGATACTCCGCTGACGCGTACTGGCTGGTTTCACACGCAAAAGGCGAATGGCCGCTGGTGGCTGGTTACGCCGGAGGGGCACGCGTTCTTCTCGCTGGGTCTCAACACGATAACGCCCGACGACACACGCACGTATGTGCAAGGGCGCGAATCAATGTTCGTGAACCTACCTCCGGACCAATCGCCATGGAACGCGTTTTATGGGATCAGCGATACGCGCGATCCCGAACGTGCTGCGAGCGCCGGTCTTCCGAATCACGGACGCTGGTTCGATTTCTACGAAGCCAATCTCTACCGCGTGGATGGCGCCGATTGGCTGGCTGCGTGGCGCAAACGCACGCTCGATCGTTTGCAAGCGTGGGGCTTCAACACCATCGGCAACTGGAGCGACAAGGTGCTGACCGAGCAGCATCGTTTGGCGTACACCTTGTCGATCGCCATTCGTGGCCAGTTCGGGAATGTTTCCAGTGGCTACGATTATTGGGGACGCATGCCCGACCCCTTCGATCCGCGCTTTGCGCAAGCCGCCGATCGATCGGTTGCCGAAGACACGGCCGCATCGCGCGATGATCCCTGGTTGCTGGGTTATTACGCCGACAACGAACTGGCATGGGCAGGGCAGGGGCCGCAGGGGCGTTGGGGTTTGGCGATCGGTACCTTGCATGGTGAGGCGCACAGTGCCGCCAAACAGGCGTTTATCGCCATACTCAAGCAGAAATATGGAACGGCATCGAAGCTGGCTTCCGCGTGGGGCATTGCGCTTGCGGATTGGTCGGCGCTGGATGCGGTGAATTTCCCTGCGCCGGAACCGAATGCCGGGCATCCGGCGATCGCGGGGGATTACAGCGCGTGGTTGCGTCGCTATGCCGATCAATACTTCAGCATCGTCGCGGCGGCGATGCATCGCCACGATCCGCATCATCTTTTCCTGGGTGGCCGCTTTGCGGTGAATACGCCTGAAGCAGTGGCGTCGTGCGCCAGGTATTGCGATGTGCTCAGCTTCAACGTGTATACGGACCTGCCGCAACACGGCGTCGATCTTGATGCGATACATAAGCTCGACAAGCCGCTGCTGATCACCGAGTTTCACTTTGGCTCGGGCGATCGCGGGCCGTTCGGCAAGGGCGTGGTGTCAGTGTGGACGGAAGCTCAGCGTGGCGAAGCTTATGCGCGCTATGTGCAGGCGGCGGCGAGCGATCCGGCGATCGTGGGAACGCATTGGTTCGAGTACGTCGATGAGCCGGTGACGGGGCGGTTGCTTGATGGGGAGAACAGCCACACGGGCATGGTGGGCGTGACGGATATTCCGTTTGAGAGTTTTGTGGAGGCGGTGCGGAAGGTGAATAGGGATTTGCGTCATTGAGCGGTGCGGGGCATAGCTAAAAACCACTGCGAAGCCCACAAAAAATCATCTATGGCTGGCTGGCTCGTAGCTCGCTGAGCAGGTAAATAACTAAAAACCGCAACTCGCGTTTGATGAAAAATCGTAATGTCAGTCCAGAAAAGTGGAGCCCAGTGGACTTCTCTATGCCAGGGAAGCACGTCAACTCGTAGCCTGTCATCATCATTTGGTGTGAACGTGGAAAGATTCATTGGTGCTCTTGAGAGGGCGGGTACCAAGGTAGTCATCAGTGCGACAAGACGGCCTCCGGAGCGTGCATATCTCATGCACTATGCGTGGAAGATTGCTCACGGGGAAGACCCTGCGTCCGTTCCAGCAATGTCTGGTGTGGATATTGATTGGGCACATTTGGATGCCAATGGGATTGCTGATCGCGCACCCGCTGTCATTGCAGCTCAGAGCATGGTCAGTTCATACGGCATGAGCGGTTTGCATGTGGCTCCAGCGATTTCTTCGCGGCATACAGAAGGAAATGCAATTGACATGACGATCAGTTGGTCCGGAACTCTGCTGTTGGAAGACGCATCAGGAAAGACAGTATCCATAGCTTCGACGCCAAGGGATGGAATGAACAACGATCTGGCGGAAGTTGGAAAAAGCTATGGGGTGATAAAGTTTGTGGGTGGCGCCAAGGATAGGCCGCACTGGTCGAATGACGGACACTGAGCGAGTATGCAAAATGCCTTTCTTTAGAAACATCATGCTTGTCTGCATGTTTGGTGCGGTTGGCACGGTTTACGCCGGCAATGGCCCACACGTTCCCTCCTACCCGCGCGACGTTCAGTCTTTCGTGCAAGATCGTGATCTCTGTGACCACTTGCGTGGGGAAATACCGGATCAGCAGCCTGGCAACGAAGAGGGCGTGAACGAGGCGGTGGCCGCAGCCAACAAGGCATGCAAGGGTACGGACGCGCGGCTGGATGCGCTGAACGCAAAATATGCAAACGACCCGCAGGTCTTGCAGAAGCTGAAGACCTACGAGGAGCACATAGAAGCGAACTGAAAAAAAGGGGCGAAATCAGGCTGTGTCAAAACTCAGTTGAAGAGCGTCCATGAAGCGCCCGCAAGGGTGCTTCTTTTTGAAGTCGTTTCCTCAGGTGGTCCTCAGTCGCACAATCAGCGTTGCGGGTCCCAGCAGGCCCATGAGCCGCTTCAGATTGAAGGCCATTACCGTTACGCCATTTCGCATCGGGTACCGTCCAGGCCTCGAAGCAAGAAGCGCCGCCCCATGTGTCGATCCTTGAGCTCGGCGAAGGGACGCTCCACCGTACTGCGGCGTAACCGCATGACTTTGAGCGTGGCGTGCTCGTGCATCCTTGCAACACAGCTTCGTCCCCATGACGCGTGACGAGCCGCCGGCGAGCGGTGGTACAGGACGGCTTTAAGGCGCACGCACCGCAAGCTGATGCCTCCGCAGCGTAAATGACCGAACGATCCCGGCGGTAGATCTGTTTATGCGCCAAGGTGTGTCCGGCCGGACAGCGCATCGATGGCCCGACATGCATGATCGGCGGGAATCAAGTCCTTCAGGCACCGTGGAAACAACGCGCGCTCTGTTCACGCCCCTCACCGATGATATGGCCCATAACGACAATGCCCTCGGGATTCCGAGGGCATTGTCATTCAATCACGCCGCTTTACCTGTATCGAGTTGAGTTTGGACACGGCCTGAAATACCCGCCTTTCATCACTCGCCCCTTCTCGGAAGAAGAGAAGGGTTTGCAGCAATCAATAACGATAATGATCCGGCTTATACGGCCCTTCCACCGGCACGCCGATGTACGCAGCCTGTTCCGCCGTCAGCTTGGTCAGCTTCACACCGATCTGTTCCAGATGCAGGCGCGCCACTTCCTCGTCCAGCTTCTTGGGCAGGCGATAGACCGTCTTCTCATACTTGTCTTTGTTCGCCCACAGATCGATCTGCGCCAGCGTCTGGTTGCTGAAGCTGTTGGACATCACGAAGCTCGGATGGCCGTGCGCGCAACCGAGGTTTACCAGGCGGCCTTCGGCCAGCATGTAGATGCTGTGCTTCGTCTTGCCGAAGGTGTAGCGATCCACCTGCGGCTTGATGTTCTCGCGCGTTACGTCCTTGGCCGCGTTCAAACGATCCATCTGGATCTCGTTGTCGAAGTGGCCGATGTTGCACACCAGAGCGTTGTTCTTCATCGCTGCCATGTGTTCCAGCGTGATGATGTCCTTGTTGCCGGTGGTGGTGACGTAGATGTCGGCGATGCCGAGCGTGTCTTCCACGGTGGTGACCTGGAAGCCTTCCATCGCGGCCTGCAGCGCGTTGATCGGGTCGATCTCGGTGACGATCACGCGGGCGCCGAAACCCTTCAGCGAATGCGCGCAGCCCTTGCCCACGTCGCCGTAGCCGCACACCACCGCTACCTTGCCGGCCACCATCAGGTCGGTAGCGCGCTTGATGCCGTCGGCCAGCGATTCGCGACAGCCATACAGGTTGTCGAACTTGCTCTTGGTGACCGAGTCGTTGACGTTGATGGCGGGCACCAGCAGCTTGCCGGCTTCCATCATCTGATACAGGCGATGCACGCCGGTGGTGGTTTCTTCGGAAACGCCCTTCCAGTCGGCCGCGACTTTCTTCCAGAAGCCGGGGCGCTCCTTGGCGGTGCGCTTGAGCAGATCTTTGATGACCTGTTCTTCGTGGTTGCCGCTGGGCGTATTGACCCAGTTGTCGCCGTTTTCCATGTCCACGCCCTTGTGGATCAGCAGCGTGGCGTCGCCGCCGTCATCGACGATCAGCTCAGGGCCTTTCATGCCGGGGTGGGTGAGCATGTCGAGCGTGCAATCCCAGTATTCCTCCAGCGTCTCGCCCTTCCAGGCGAACACCGGAATGCCCGCGGCAGCCACGGCCGCGGCGCAGTCGTCCTGGGTGGAGAAGATGTTGCAGGAGGCCCAGCGCACCGAGGCACCCAGCGCGCTGAGCGTCTCGATCAGCACCGCGGTTTCCTTGGTCATGTGCAGCGAGCCGGACAGGCGCACGCCCTTCAGCGGCTTGTCGACCGAATGGCGGGCGCGGATGGCCATCAGGCCGGGCATTTCTTCTTCGGCCATGCGGATGCGGCGGCGGCCGAGATCGGCCAGCGAGATGTCGCGGACCTTATAGTCTTGGGTCGATTCGTTGGTGACAGCATTCATGGAGGGATGTCTCCGAGTCTCATGGGGAAAACCCGGCCCGGGAGGCCAGGCCGACGCGAACATCGCGTCATGAGCGCCGTTGCATTCGAGGCATCCACCGAGCCTGGCCGTGGTTACCTTTCCCACGGTCGCAGCGCCCCTCGGCGAAGACATGCATTCTATCCATAGAACGTCGCTTATGACGAATGGATTGCCGCACTGCCGCATAAATTCGGTAGGCTAAGGGACTGACTCACCGGAGGCCTCAATGGAAGCCACTCGCGACCCTGAATTCCTGCCCCACGACGGCCCGCTGCGCGAAGACGTGCACCGGCTCGGTGCGATGGTGGGACGCATGTTGGCCGAGCAGGGTGGCGAAGGCTTCTTTCAGCGCGTGGAGCAGGTGCGCACGGCCTCTATCCGCCGCCGCCGCGAAGGCCGCGCGGTGGATGATCTGGCCGAGTCGCTGGCCGGGCTGGATGCTGAAGCCGCCGAAGCGCTGGCCCGCGGATTTGCCACTTACTTCCAGGCCGTCAATACCGCCGAGCGCGTGCACCGCATCCGCCGACGCCGCGATTACCAGCGTGAAAGCGGCACCGCGCAGCCCGAATCGTTGCTCGATGTGCTGCAGCGCCTGAAGGAGCAGAACGTCGGCGCCGATGAGCTGCTGCAATGGCTGTACAAACTGAAGGTGGAGCCGGTGTTCACCGCGCATCCCACTGAAGCGATTCGCCGCTCCCTGCTCGAAAAGGAACAGGCGATCGTGCGCGCGCTGGTCGACAACTTCGATCCCACCCGCACGCCGCAGGAGCGCAAGGAAGACGACGACCGCATCTTCATGGCGCTTTCGGCTGGCTGGCAGACGGCGGAGGCCTCGCCGATCCGTCCCAGCGTGCAGGACGAACATCATCACGTCGGCTTCTATCTCGCCAACCCGATCTATCGCATCGTGCCCGCGTTCTACGAACTGCTTGCCGATGCATTGCAGGAGGTATACGGCGTTGCCGTGCCACTGCCGCGCTTGTTGAGCTTCGCTACGTGGGTAGGTGGCGATATGGACGGCAACCCGAACGTCGGCGCCGACACCATCGCCAACAGCCTGGCCACGCAGCGTGCGCACGTGCTGGAACATTACATGGCGGACGTCGACGTGTTGGCGCGTCTGCTCAGCCAGACGGACGATCGCGTCGCGTTCGAACCCTCGTTGCTGAAGCGGCTGGCGGATTATCGCGAACAGTTTCCGCGTGCCGCCGCCACCATTCGCCCGCGCCATGCGGACATGCCCTATCGCTGCCTGCTCACCCTGATCCGCGCACGGCTCGAAGCCACACTCGAAGATGGGCATGCAGAGGGTTATCAGTCTGCCGACGAACTGATCGACGACCTGCTGTTGATCGTGCACGGACTGATCGATCATCGCGGCCTCAACGCGGGCGCTTATGCGGTGCGTCGCTTGATCTGGCGTGTGCGCACCTTTGGCTTTCACATGGCGCGCCTGGACGTGCGGCAGGATTCACGCGTGCACGATGATTCGCTGGCGGCCTTGTTGCGCGACGAAACGTGGACGCAGCGTGCGCCGGCAGAACGCGTCGGTGTGTTGCGGCCCTATGCGGGCGGTGAACGTGTGCTTGAAAAAAACGACGATGCTCAGGCGGAATCTTTGCGCGCGGTATTCGCGACCCTGCACGAGTCGCGGCAGCGTTACGGCACCGATGCGACAGGGTTGTACATCATCAGCATGGCGCGCTCGGCTGCCGACGTGCTCGCCGTGCTGGCCTTGGCGAGATACGGCGGCCTCGTCAATGGCACCCACGTTCCGCTGGATATCGCGCCGCTGTTCGAAACCGTCGATGATCTGAAGAACGCACCCAATACCTTGCGCGCCTTGCTCGACGATCCCGTTTATCGCGATCATCTGCGCGCCCGCGACGATTGCCAATGGGTGATGCTGGGTTACTCCGACAGCGGCAAGGATGGCGGTACGTTGGCTTCGCGCTGGGGCTTGCAGCGCGCGCAAGTGGAATTGATGGAACTCGCGGATCGGGCCGGCATTCGCCTGGCGTTCTTCCACGGTCGCGGCGGTTCGGCCAGCCGCGGTGGCGCGCGCATTACACCGGCGTTGATGTCGTCGCCGCGCGGTTCGATCAACGGCATCCTGCGCGTGACCGAGCAGGGCGAAGTCATTCATCGCAAGTACGGCATTCGCGCGCTGGCCCTGCGTAATCTGGAACAAACCGTCGGCGCTGTGTTGCGCGCCAGCGTGCGTCCGCGCGACGAAGATACACGCGAAGCGCAGTGGCGTGACGTGATGACCGCCATGGCCGTGCAAAGCCGCCGCGCTTATCGCGCCTTTGTCGACCGCGATGGCTTCGTCGATTACTTCCGCGCCGCGACACCGATCGACGTGATCGAGCAGATGGCACTCGGCTCGCGTCCCTCGCGCCGGCGCAGCATGCGTGGCGTGGAAGATCTACGCGCCATTCCATGGGTTTTCGCGTGGACGCAATGCCGCTCCATCATCACCGGCTGGTATGGCTTGGGCACTGCACTGGAAACCGCGGTTGCCCAGCACGGCGAGGCCGCCTTGGTGGAAATGGCGCGCGACTGGCCGTTCTTTGCCAACGCGTTGGACGACGTGGAAATGGTACTGGCCAAGTGCGATCTGGATATCGCCGAAGCATTCTCCAAGCTTGCCGGCCCGTTGCATGACACGTTCTTCGGCTTGATCCGCGAGGAATTCGAACGCACTCGCCGTTGGCTGCTGAAGCTCAAGAACAGCAACGAACTGTTGCGTGACGATCCGCGTTTGTCGCTGTCGATCCGCCTGCGCAATCCCTACGTCGATCCGATGAGCTTGATGCAGGTGGACCTGCTGCAACGCTGGCGTGCCACCGACCGCAACGACGATCATCTCTTGCGTGCGCTGGTGGCATGCGTGAACGGCGTCGCGCAGGGCTTGCAGAACACCGGCTGACGTAGGTTGGGGTGCGAACCCCAACACTACCATGCTTGCACGGAGCGGAATGTTGGGGTTCGCACCCCAACCTACGCGTCATCAGGAATCTCACGCAACGAGAACGTTTATGGACCGACCCCTCAACAACTCTCCCCGCCTCGGCCCGCTGCCGCTGTTGATCTTCAGCTCGCGCTGGCTGCAACTGCCGCTGTACGTGGGCCTGATCGTGGCGCAGTGCGTCTACGTGTACCTGTTCGGCAAGGAACTGTGGCACCTGATCCATGAAGCGCCGGGCCTCGGTGAGCAGGAAATCATGCTGATCGTGCTCGGTCTGATCGACGTGGTGATGATCTCCAATCTCTTGATCATGGTGATCGTCGGCGGCTATGAAACGTTCGTCTCGCGGCTTGGCCTGGATGGCCATCCGGATCAGCCCGAATGGCTGTCGCACGTGAATGCCTCGGTGCTGAAGGTGAAGCTGGCGATGGCAATCATCGGCATTTCATCCATTCATCTGCTCAAAACCTTCATCGCCGCCGGCACCTTGAACGGCCTGCCATTTTGTTCGCCGGAAGTGCTGGCCACGATTGCGCAGGCGAATGAAGGCGGCAGCATGCTCAAGTGCGCCACGCTAACCCCGGTGGGGGTGATGTGGCAGACCATCATCCATGTGGTCTTTATTGTTTCCGCGATCGGCATTGCGTGGACGGATCGCATCATGCATGTGCATGCGGCGAAGGCGGAAGATCATTGATCGTAGGTTGAGGTTCGCGTTCCGCTCACCCCAACCTACTGGAGCGCAGGCAATCAGCCATCCAGTTCCGTCCAGCGCGCATAGGCAGAATCCAATTCTGCCTGCACTTTCGCCAGGGCGTCGTTCGCCTTCTGGATCGCGGCGTTGTCCTGCTGATAGAACGAGGGATCGTTCATCGCCTCAGCATGTTTGGCGATCTCAGCCTCCAGCTGCTCGATGCGTGCCGGCAATTGTTCAAGCTCGCGTGCATCCTTGTAGCTGAGTTTGCGTTTCGGCTTGTCGCCGGTGCTGGCAGCAGTAGGTGCATCGGTCTGGCTGGGCTTCGTCGTTGGCGACGGCGATGCGGCAGAGATGCGCCCTGCTGGTTTCTGCCGCAACCAGTCGCTATAGCCGCCGACGTAGTCACCTACCTTGCCGCTGCCTTCCAGCACCAGCGTGCTCGACACCACGTTGTCGAGAAACTCGCGATCGTGCGATACCAGCAGCAGCGTGCCTTTGTATTCGGTGAGCAGTTCCTCCAGCAGCTCCAGCGTCTCGACGTCCAGATCGTTGGTGGGTTCGTCCATCACCAGCAGGTTGGATGGCTGTGCAAACAGCTTCGCCAGCAGCAGGCGATTGCGCTCGCCGCCGGACAGGCGCGTGATCGGCGCGCGGGCACGTTCGGGCGAGAACAGGAAGTCCTGCAGGTAGCCGATGATGTGCTTGCGTTGTCCGTTGAGCTCAATGTATTCGCGGCCTTCGGCAACGTTATCCAGCGCGTTCAAGTTGTCGTTGAGCTGCGAGCGATGCTGGTCGAAATAAGCGATCTGAAGCCCCGTGCCGAGGCTGACTTCGCCGCGTTGCGGTTTCAGTTCGCCGAGCATGATTTTCAGCAAGGTACTCTTGCCGGCGCCATTGGGGCCGATGATGCCGACGCGGTCGCCGCGCATGATGGTGGTGCTGAGGTCATCGATCAGCACACGCCCCCCGTAGGCCTGATGCACGTGGTCCAGCTCGATGACTTTCTTGCCGGACGCCTGCGCATTGGCCAGCGCCATCTTGGCGTTGCCGCTAAGTTCGCGCCGCTCGGCGCGTTCGCGGCGCAACGCTTTCAATGCGCGTACGCGGCCTTCGTTGCGAGTGCGGCGCGCCTTGATGCCTTGGCGAATCCACACTTCTTCTTGCGCCAGCTTTTTGTCGAACAGGGCATTGGCTTGTGCTTCGGCGTGCAGGCGTTCTTCGCGGCGACGCAGATAGTTGTCGTAATCCCCCGGCCAACTGGTGAGCTGGCCGCGATCGATTTCGACGATGCGTGTAGCCAACGCGCGCAAAAAACTGCGATCGTGCGTGATGAAAATGATGCTGCCTTCGAACTGCTTGAGAAAACCTTCCAGCCAGCCGATGGCTTCGATGTCCAGATGGTTGGTGGGCTCATCCAGCAACAGCACATTTGGTTTGCGCACCAGTGCTTGCGCCAGCAATACGCGGCGCTTCATGCCGCCGGAAAGCGCGGCAAAATCCGTATCGGCAGGAAGCTCAAGTTTCGTCAGCACGTCACTGACGCGTCGATCCAGATCCCAGCCGTGTTGCGCTTCGATCTGATTCTGCACGTCGCCTAAGGCATCGAGATCGCCTTCGGCAAGCAGATGGTGGTAGCGCGCAAGCAATCGGCCGAGATCGCCAAGGCCTTCGGCCACCACATCGAAGACGCTGCCGGACGTGGCTTGCGGCACTTCTTGCGCCATGCGTGCGACGACCACGCCGCTTTGCACGCGCACTTCACCGTCATCCGGCTGCAATTCGCCGGAGATCAGTTTCATGAGGGTGGATTTGCCTTCGCCGTTACGACCGACGATGCACACGCGCTCGTTGGCATCGATCGACAGATCGACGTGTTCGAGCAGAAGAGGGCCGCCGACGCTGAAGTCGAGGCGCTGGAGTTGAATAAGGGACATGCCGCCATTCTACTGGCTCGCTCTTTGCTTTCCCTCTCTTGGCAGCCGGCGAAAGCTTCGCTTAAAGAAACTGACGCCAACTGTCGATACAAATTTCGAACCACCGTCACCGCGACATAACGAAAATTTACGCCTTCGGGGCCGGTAAAATTCAATAAAACATGCACTTAGCATGGCAGATTAAAGCGTTTCCTCTGGAATTTGCGATGGTCATGCATTAAGGTTGCGCGACGCGGGGGCAGTACCGCGGTTTGGGAGTGAAAGGCCGTGGCGAACATCCAATCCATCCAGCCAATGCAGTGGTTGAACCGGCTGTGGGGCCTGTTCGTGGCGGTGCTTTTGCTGGGCGTGGCCGGCTATGCCGGGGTGGCTCATGCGGGCTATGCCGCCATCGTGATTGACCCGGCCACGGGTGAGGTGCTTAGCGCGGTGAACGCGGATGAGCAGAACTACCCGGCCTCGCTGACCAAGATGATGACCCTCTACCTCACCTTCCAGGCGCTGCAGAGCGGCAAGCTGAAGGTGGATCAGGATCTGCCGGTTTCCAGCTGGGCCGCCTCGCGCGCACCGACCAAGCTCGGCCTGCGCACTGGCCAGACCATTTCCGTGAACGATTGCATCCTCGGCATGGTGACCAAGTCCGCCAACGACGCGGCGAGCGTGGTGGCCGAGAGCCTGGGCGGCAACGAAGGCCATTTCGCGGAGATGATGACCGCGCAGGCCGCGCTGCTCGGCATGACCTCCACGCATTTCGCCAACGCCAACGGCTTGCCGGACCCGAACAACATCTCCACCGCGCGCGACATGGCCAAGCTCGCCATGGCGCTGTATCGCGACTTTCCGCAGTACACGCATTACTTCTCCACCAAGGAATTCGTGTTCCGCGGCCAGCTGATCCGCGGTCACAACAACTTGATGGACCGTTATCCCGGCATGGACGGTCTCAAGACCGGTTTCACCGACGCCTCCGGCTTCAACCTGGCTTCCACCGCCGTGCACGACGGGCGCCGCCTGTTCGCCGTGGTGCTCGGTGGTCGCAGCGCTTCCGCCCGTGACAATCTGATGGCCCGCCTGCTGGATGATGGCTTCGACAACGAGCCGACGCCGGAAGAACTGGTCGCCCGGGCCGGCATGCCCAGCAGCACCCGTCGCGTGCTGTCGGCGCTGTCGCCGATCGAAACGGCGGAAGCGGACGAGACCGCCCCGGCACATCGCCGCGCCTCGCGTGGCTGCACGCCACACCGCGGCAGAAGCTGCCCGCAGGTGGCCAAGACGCATCATCCCAAGTCCACCACCCGGCTTGCGCATCGGCACAAGAGCAAGAAGGTGGTACTGGCTTCCAAGAGCGACGATCACGACTGACGCTTCAATTCAGGCACGATCGGTCGTCTTAAAAGCATTCGGTACACAACAAAAACCCCGTGGCATGCCACGGGGTTTTTGCTTGCCGGACTCGCCTGTGCGGGCTGGGATGCAATCCCTGCATGGGTTGGCATGGCAATGCTGGGATTACATCCCAGCCTACGGCGAATATGGCCATCTGCCGCGAAAACAAAACGGGCCGCATAGCGGCCCGTTGCTTATTGCGATTCGTAAGCCGGTGCTTACTTCAGCTTCGCATCCGCACGCAGCTCGTCAGCCTTGTCCGTCTTCTCCCACGAGAACGCGGTGAAGGTGTTGCCGTCGGCATCCTTCACTTCGTACGGCGTGCGGCCGAAGTGGCCGTAGCTGGCGGTGGCCTGGTACATCGGGTGGATCAGGTCCAGCATCTTGATGATGCCGTACGGGCGCAGGTCGAAGTGCTTGCGGATCAGCTTTTCGATCTTGTCGTCGGCGATCTTGCCGGTGCCGAAGGTGGTGACCGAGATCGAGGTGGGTTCGGCCACGCCGATGGCGTAGCTCACCTGCACTTCGCAGCGGTCGGCTATGCCGGCGGCCACGATGTTCTTGGCCACGTAGCGGGCGGCGTAGGCGGCCGAACGGTCAACCTTGGACGGGTCCTTGCCGGAGAACGCACCACCGCCGTGGCGAGCCCAGCCGCCGTAGGTATCGACGATGATCTTGCGGCCGGTCAGGCCACAGTCGCCCACCGGACCGCCGATCACGAACTTGCCGGTCGGGTTGATGTGGAACTTGGTGTTCTTGTGCAGCAGCTTGGCCGGCAGCACGGGCTTCAGGATGTGCTCGCGCACGGCTTCGACCAGGTCCTTCTGCTTCACGCTCGGATCGTGCTGGGTGGACAGCACCACGGCGTCGATCGCGGTGGCCACGCCGTCTTCATAGCGCAGGGTGACCTGGCTCTTCGCGTCCGGGCGCAGCCACGGCAGCGGGGAGTTCTTCTTCTTGCGGACCTTGGCCTGCTGCTCCACCAGGCGGTGCGAGTAGTAGATCGCCGCCGGCATGAAGTCCTTGGTCTCGTTGGTGGCGTAGCCGAACATCAGGCCCTGGTCGCCGGCGCCCTGTTCCTCGGGCTTCTTGCGGTCCACGCCCTGGTTGATATCGGGCGACTGCTTGCCGATCAGGTTCAGCACGCCGCAGGTTTCGCCATCGAAGCCGACGTTGCTGGAGTCGTAGCCGATGTCCAGGATCACCTTGCGGGTCAGTGCTTCCAGGTCGATCCAGGCGCTGGTGGTGACTTCGCCGGCGACGATGGCTACGCCGGTCTTCACCAGGGTTTCGCAGGCCACGCGGGCGCGCTTGTCCTGGGTCAGGATCGCGTCCAGCACGGCGTCGGAGATCTGGTCGGCGACCTTGTCCGGATGGCCTTCGGAGACCGATTCGGAGGTGAAGAGGTAGTTGCTCATCGTGGCTTATATCCTTCTTTACGGATAAAGAGATGGAAAGGGGAATTGCGCATCATACACGCACTAGCCCGGGGTTTCACTGCCCAGTCTGGCATAGACATGTGACGGGTTCAGGCCGGATGCGGCAAATAGACGTCCAAACGAGGCGCGGCCGCGGCATCAGGGGGCGGCGGCCAGCGGGTGGTCGTGGATGAAGCGCAATACGTCATTCAGCGTGGGCGCTTCCGCCCGGAATGGCCGTGACAGGGCGAAGACCAGTGCGTTGTGGCTGATGCCCGGATACAAGCGCAAGGTCACGTCCTCATGCTGGGCTTGCAGGGCATACGCAAGTGACCGCGCATTCGAAGGCTCTACTTCGTGGTCCGCCAGTCCCTGCAACAGCAGCATCGGCGGTTCGGCGCCGCGCACGAAGCGCACCGGCTGTGCGCGCGCTTGCGATGCCGCATCACGGCCGAACATGCCGAGCATGTCTTTTTCGTTGGCGGGAATCGGCATGAAGTCGTAGCAGCCGGCCAGGCCGATAAAGCCGGCCAATTCGTCCGGGCGCAAGCCGTACGGGGCGAGCCATGACGGATCGGTCGTCAGCAGCGCGCCGATCTGCCCACCGGCGGAATGGCCCATGATGAAGATGTCGCCTGGCGCGGCGCCCAGTTCTTGCGCATGCCCGCGCGCCCATGCCACCGCGCGCGCAGCGTCTTGCATAAAGCCGTCCATGTTTACGTGCGGATATTTGCGGTAATCCGGAATCACCGTCACCACACCGTGCGCAGCCAGCGCCGTACCTACGAAGCGATACCACGAGCGCTCGCCGCGCACCCAGCTGCCACCGTAGAAAAACACCACGAGCGGTGCATGCGTGCTGCTGGCAGGGCGATAGATGTCCAACTTCAAACCATGTGTCGCATCAAAGACGACGCTGCGTTGCGCGTCGATGCCGGCACGGCGGTTGGTTGCATTCAAGCCGGCAAACAAGGTTCCTTCGCAGCCGTTGAGCACGATTGCTGTGCTCAGTAGCAACAGTGTGCGGCACACCATGCCGAGAGAAGAACGCGCGAAGGGTGAAGGCATCGTGGCACTGTCAGGAAAGCGATTTGCCGATGATGCCCGTTTCGATGCCGCAAAGGTTTGCGAGGGCTTCATGACGAAACAAAGCCGGCAACGATGTGCCGGCGTTGTTCCCTTTTCTTACCGCTCTGCTGATTTTGCTTTACAGAAGAAACGACGGTTTCGCCGCTCGATTTACTTGCGGCTCCAGGCTTGCTCCCAAGCGCGGCCTACGCCGGGCTCATAGGCGGGATCGGCAGGGTTAAGCGCCACGTTGCACCAGCCCGCCACTTTGCATTCATACACGTTACCGTCCTTCGGCTGCAGTACGGTGGTGCCGGTGAGGTACTGGCCATGGCCCGCGGGATACACAAAGTCATGGCCGGGTGCAGGCGCCTCATTCGCTACGGTGAAGCGTTGGGATGCACTCGCCTTGTACTGGTTATTGGCGGTGGCCGTCGCGGTAACGTCGTACGTACCCGGCGTGGCGTTATCCAGCGTCACGCTGAAGTGCGCATGGTTGCCCACCGAGCCCACTTTGTAGGCGACAGGCTTGCCGTTGAGGAACACCGCCGTGTTGATGGTATAGGTTTCGTTGCCTATGGCGATGGCGTTGTAGTGCAGATTCACGCGGCCATCCGCAATGGTATAGCTGTCTTGCAGTCCGGTCAGGCGCAGCTGGGTCGGCAGATCGGCAATGTGCTTGACCAGCATTACTTGCGTCACGCGGCTGTCGGGGCGAACGTAGAACTGGTTGGGGCCGTAGTTAGGCGTCACATGGCCCTGGTCATCCAGCACGCCAGTGGAGAAACCAAGATTGCCCGCGTTGAGTTTCGTGGCCAGTGCGTGCGACCAAACGTTGGGATCGCTCAGCTGTTCGCTATCGATCACCAGCATGTCGGGCTGCGGTAGCACTTCGCCCTGCGCGGTGAATACACGTACGCCCACCTTGTCGCCAGGCAGCAGCGGCTCAGGATTCATGCTACCGATGACTTTCCAGTCAGGCTGAGGGACGTCGCCGTTTTGGATATCCAGATCGATCACCTGATAGAACGTGGCCGGGGTATCGCCCACCTTCCAGGTGGCCAGAAGGATTTGATAGCCGTTACGGTCGCCGGGGATGTTCACCTTGTAATTCGTCGATGAGTTGTCCGCAGGCTTGTCGCGAGGGCCAAAGCGGGCAATCGGGGTTTGCTCGAACGAATCCCGCGTCAAGGGCGCATTCGGGTTCCAATCTTTCCTGGTGATGTAGAACTCTTTGTAAGTAACCGGATGGCCCGCGTGGTAGTGCCACGTAAACGTATGCTCGCCGGGCGTGATGGGGTTCTTGTACCAGCGCGTGGCGTTCTGCTCGTTGATGGCGCCATAGCCGCCGTCGTACCTGCCACCTGATGCGATCCAGCCATCAGCCGGGCCGCACTGCGTGAACGGGCTGCTGCACTTGCGCTGTTCGTCCGGGTAGTGGTGCAACGAGACGGTCGGGTGTGGGGTGGGTGTGTATTCGACGCTATGCGCATCCCATTCCCAGCCACCGCAGTTGGCGTTCAGGGCGCCGCCTTTTTCGGAGCATAGAAAGGAGCGCGATTTTGCATCGCCGGTCACGTAACCATGTGCTTGCGCGTTGCTGGCGGGCAGCAGGCTCAATGCGGCCGCGGAAGCGGCCAGCAGGCCCAGCAGTGCGAGCTTTCCGCGGCGCTCGCCGATGGGTTGAAAGTCAATACGCGTTTTCATGTTCCCTCCAAGACGGTCATCGTTGTCTGGGGAGGATTTTTCCGCGGGAAGAGCGCCGAAACTCAGAATCTAAATAGAGTCTGGAAGGCGGATTAGGCATTAATGCTTTAAATAGCGTCGAATTCGCATTCAGCCTGCGCGCCTTGCGCTGCGACGTGTTTATTCAGGCGGCGGCGCGCCAGCTATCTTGCAAGCTCTCGAAATAGGCGCGCGTCAGCCGCAGTTGCTCGTGCATCGTCTCGGCACGATTCACTACATCGCGGAATGCGGCATTTTGCGGCCGATCTTTCGCATACCAGCCCAGGTGCTTGCGCGCGATGCGCACGCCAGCGTGCTCGCCGTAGAACGCATGCAGATGATCGAGGTGGCCGAGCAGGATGTTTGCAACGTCCCGTGGCGAGGGTTCCGCGAGCAGCTCGCCGGTAGCAAGGTAATGCGCGATCTCGCGGAAAATCCATGGACGGCCTTGCGCGCCACGGCCAACCATCACCGCGTCGGCGCGTGTTACATCGAGTACGTGTTTGGCTTGCTGTGGCGTCGTGATGTCACCGTTGGCGAGCACCGGAATACGCACCGCAGCCTTCACCGCAGCAATGGTTTCGTATTCGGCTTCGCCTTCGTATTTATCGGCACGCGTGCGGCCATGCACTGCTAATGCGGCGATGCCGTTGTCTTCGGCAATGCGGGCGATGGTGAGCGCATTCTTGCGATGCCGATCCCAGCCGGTGCGGATTTTGAGCGTGACCGGAACCTCCACTGCATCCACCACCGCTTTCACGATGCGCGCGACCAGCGGCTCGTCCTGCAACAGCGCCGATCCGGACCACACGTTGCAGACCTTCTTCGCCGGACAGCCCATGTTGATGTCGATGATCTGCGCACCGTTGGCGACGTTGAAGTGCGCCGCTTCGGCCAGCATGCCAGGGTCGTAGCCGGCAATCTGCACGCTTACGGGTTCGGGCTCGCCATCATGGTCCATGCGCTTGAGCGATTTGCGCGTTTGCCACAGACGGGGGTCGGCGGTCGTCATCTCCGACACGGCCAGCCCCGCGCCCAGCCGTTTGCACAGCAGGCGGAAAGGCTTGTCGGTGACGCCCGCCATGGGGGCGAGCACCACGGGCGGGTCGATGCGGTAGGGGCCGATTTGCATCCGCGCATTGTACCCGCGGCCCACGTTCCCCGTAGGTTGGGGTGCGAACCCCCACAACGCGGGTCAATGTGCGGTAGCGGTCTGCATGGCCTCCGGCTCATGCTGGTGCTTGAACAGGAACACGAACAGCACCGCCACCACCAGCGAATACCCGGCGAAAGTGAGCCAGATGCCGTGCCATTCCAGCGAATGGTCGGGGCGGGTGAAATACGCATCGATCACCCAGCCGCTGATCGAGCTGCCCAGCACAGCGCCGATGCCGTTGGTCATCAGCATGAACAAGCCTTGCGCGCTGGCGCGGATGGCCGGGTCGCTCTGGCCTTCCACAAACAGCGAACCGGAAATATTGAAGAAATCGAACGCCATGCCGTAGACGATGCACGACAACACGATCATCCATAGACCATTGCCGGGATCGCCAAACGCGAACAGGCCGAAGCGCAGCGTCCACGCCAGCATGCTGATCAGCATCACGGTCTTGATGCCGAAGCGTTTCAGAAAGAACGGAATGGCGAGGATGAACAGCGTTTCCGACACCTGCGAAATCGACATGATGATTGCCGGATAACGCACCGCGATCAGATCCTTGTACGCATCGACATGGGCGAAGTCGTGCAGGAAGGTATCGCCGTAGGCATTGGTCAACTGCAATGCGGCGCCGAGCAGCATGGCGAAGATGAAAAAGATCGCCATCTTTGCCTGCTTGAACAGCGCGAACGAGGTAAGGCCCAGCGCATCCAGCCAGGAACGATGGTCCTGGCCGAGCAGGCGCGGTGGGCAAGGTGGCAGCGTAAACGCATAGATGCCGAGCAGCAGCGATGCGCCGGCCGCCACGTAGAACTGCCCGGTAGTGGTTTCCAGGTGCAGCAGGCTCACCATCCACATCGCCGCAATGAAACCCACCGTGCCCCATACGCGGATCGGCGGATACACGCGCACCACGTCCGCGCCGTCGCGTTTCAGCGCGTTGTAGGCCACGGTGATGGCCAGCGAAATGGTGGGCATGTAGCACATCATGTTCAGCAGCATCACCCAGAACAGCGTGCCGGGTTCGTTGATCTGCGGCACGACGCACAGCACGGCCGCGCCCGCGAGATGCATGCAGCCATACAGGCGCTCGGCACGAATCCACTTGTCGGCGACCACGCCCAGGATCGACGGCATGAACAGCGACGCCAGGCCCATGGTGGAGAAAATCGCGCCGAACTGCGTGCCGGACCAATGCCTGTTTTGAAACCAGTAGGCGCCGATGGTGATCAGCCAGGCCCCCCAGATGAAGTACTGCAGGAAATTCATCGCGATGAGTCGCAGCTTCAGGCTCATGGGCTGGTTTCCTGCATGGTTTTGCTTTCCCCTGGTGGTGCACCGATTTGCTCGGTTTTCGATGATGCAGTGAGGGCCTGCGCCGGAATGACGAGGCTGAATTTCCCAGCAGCGTAAGGGAAGCCTGACCCGACCAGCAAGGATCGCCGCCGCACCCAGTGGCGCTTACACTGCACCGACGTCATCCGGAGCGACCCCATGAGCCTGTTCATCACCATCGCGATCGTCCAGATCATTGCCCTGATGAGTCCGGGGCCGGATTTCTTTTTCGTCTCGCAGACGGCGGTCAGCCGCTCGCGGCATGAGGCGATGGCTGGCGTGGCGGGCATCACGCTCGGCGTGGCGATGTGGGCGGCACTGGCGTTGCTGGGGCTGCAATTGCTGTTGCACAAGCTGATCTGGCTGGAGCGGCTGATTTCCATCTGCGGCGGGCTGTATCTGTGCTGGATGGGCATCAAGATGTTGCGCGGTGCGCTGGCCAAGCCCGCCCAGACGCAGCCTTCGGATGCGGTACAAGTCTTCGCCGGTGCGTGGCGCTCGATGCGCAATGGTTTGTTCACCAACCTTGCCAATCCCAAGGTGGTGATCTATTTCGGCAGCATTTTTTCGGCCTTCGTGGGTGAAGGCGTGTCGTCGGCGGCGCGCTGGGGCTTGTGGGCGTTGGTGGTGGCCGAGACGTTTCTATGGTTTTCGTTCGTGGCCGGCTGCTTTGCGCTGCCGGTGATGCGTCGTGGCTATTTGCGCATCAGTCGCTGGATTGATGGTTGTGCGGGCGCGGTGTTCATGCTGTTTGGCTTGCACCTGATCTTTTCGCGCCGCGCTGTGTGAGTTGCGTAAGCTGGGATGAAATCCCAGCTTTTGTCGTGCATCCATGCTGGGATTTCAGCCCAGCCTACAGGACCTGCTTGATCTTCTCGCGGAGCACGGGCAGCAACTCCGCTTCAAACCATGGATTGCGCTTCAGCCAAAGCTGGTTGCGTGGACTGGGATGCGGCAACGGCAGGACGCCATGTGCAAGATGGATGCGCCATGCCTGCATCGTCTCGGTAAGCGACGCGCCGCGTTGTGCGCCGAGCACGCCGGCTTGCGCGTACTGGCCGATGGCCAACGTCAATTGCACTCGCTTCAGCAGCGGAAGCAATCGCAGATGCCAAGCTGGCGCGCACTCGGGCCGTGGCGGCAAATCGCCACTGCGGCCGCTGCCGGGAAAACAGAAACCCATCGGCACGATGGCAATGCGCTTGGCGTCATAGAACGTATCGCGATCCACACCCAGCCAGTTGCGCAGGCGATCGCCGCTGACGTCATTGAAGGGAATGCCGGTGGCGTGAACTCTGCGTCCCGGCGCCTGGCTCACGATCAACAGACGCGACGAGGTGCTGGCCTGCAATACGGGACGCGGACCATCCTGCAAGTGCGCCGCGCACAGCTGGCATGCGCGGATTTCCGCAAGCAACGAGGCGAGTGGATCGGTTGGCTTTTTCACGGCAGCAATTTGCCTGGATTCAAAATGCCAGCCGGATCGAAGGCAGCTTTCACGTTGCGCATAAGCTGGAGCGTGGCAGATTCCAGCGCGAGCGGCATGAATTCGCGTTTCACCAAACCGATGCCGTGCTCGCCGGAAAGCGTGCCTTGCAGCGAGATCACCAGCGCGAATACATCGGCCAAACAGGTGTGCGCGCGTTCGCGTTCCGTTTCGTCGCGCGGCAGCAGATTCACATGCAGATTGCCATTGCCGGCATGGCCGAAGGTAACGATCAGCACGTCGTGCTTGCGCGAGAGTTCGCGGATGCCATTCACCAGCTCGGGCAGGCGGCTGACCGGCACCACCACGTCTTCGTTGATCTTGTTCGGTGAAATAGTCCGCTGCGCGGGCGAGAGGGCCTTGCGTGCGGACCATAACGCCTGGGTTTCTTCCGCGGTTTGCGCGATGTGGAGTGTTTCCAGGCCTTCACCATGCGCTGCGCGCGATACCGCATCCACCGCTGAAGGCAACGTTTCCGGCTCGCCATCCACTTCGATCATCAGCATCGCACCGGCGAGCGGCACATCGCCGCTGCCATGATCGTGCGCGAGTTTCAACGCGACGTCATCGATAATTTCCAGCGCGCACGGCGTCACCGGCTGCGCCATGATGCGCGCCACGGCATGTGCGGCGCTGCTTACGTCGCGATAGGTGGCGCGCAGCGTGCGCAAACCGGAGGGCTTCGGCGTGAGCTTGAGCGTGGCTTCGGTGATCAATGCGAGCGTCCCTTCCGAGCCGATCAATAAGCGCGTGAGGTCATAACCCGTTGCACCTTTGCTGGTGTAGGTGCCGCAGCGGAAGCTTTCGCCAGTGCCTGCGACCGCACGTAGGCCAAGCGTGTTTTCGCGTGGACTGCCGTATTTCACCGTGCGTGGCCCCGCCGAATTACAGGCGAGATTGCCGCCGATGCTGCACCACGGTGACGAGGTGGGATCAGGCGGCCAGAAAAATCCATGTTGAGCGAGCGCGCGCTGCAGGTCGCCGTTCAATACACCCGGTTCGACGATGGCAAGGCGATTGTCCGGATCGATGCGCAGGATGCGATTCATCCGCTCGAAACTCACCACGACGCCGCCATCGACCGGCACGGTGGCGCCCGTGGTGTTGGTGCCGCGGCCGCGTGCGACTACCGGCACGTGATGTTCGCGACAGGCGCGGATCAGCCCTTCGATTTGCGCATGCTCTTGCGCGAACACCACCGCATCGGGCAGTGCGTTGCGGCGGGAGTTGTCGTAGGCGTAGGCGATGCGTTCGGCGTCGCGGGTAGAGCAGGCGTTCTCACCGAAGACGG
>NZ_DATEJY010000204.1:0-13768 GCF_035277725.1 Dyella sp.
CCCTATGCCAGCAAGGATGACGTGCCGTTCCGCGTGGCGATGCCGGCATTCGTCACCAGCGAATTGAAGACCGCCTTCCAGATGGGCTTTCTGTTGTTCATCCCGTTCCTGGTGATCGACATCGTGGTGGCGAGCGTGCTGATGTCGATGGGCATGGCGATGGTATCGCCGTCGATCATCTCGCTGCCGTTCAAGATCATGTTGTTCGTGATGGTGGATGGCTGGTCGTTGCTGATGGGCACGTTGGCCGGGAGTTTCTACACATGATTCCGCAGCCCGTAGGTTGGGGTGCGAACCCCAACATCCTGATCCCGATAAGCATGGCGATGTTGGGGTTCGTACCCCAACCTACGGGGGCGAGTCATGACGCCTGAATGGGTGATCCACTTCGGCCAGCATGCGCTCTACATCGGCATGCTCGTCGCCGCGCCTTTGCTGCTTACCGCGCTGCTGGTCGGCCTGCTCGTCGGCGTGATCCAGGCGGCCACGCAGATTCACGAAATGACCTTGAGCTTCATCCCAAAGCTGCTGGCAATGGCGGCCGTGGGTTTGATCGCCGGCCCGTGGATGCTGCGCACGCTGGTGCAGTTCACGCACGACATCATTGTGGGGCTGCCGGGGGCGATCAAGTGACGATCGAGCTGGCCGCGTTGATCCATTGGCTGTCCGGCATGTTCTGGGCGCTGGGTCGCGTGGGCGGGTTCTGCATGGCGGCTCCGATCTTCAATGCGACGGTGATGCCCGCGCGCATTCGCGTCGCGATCACCCTCGTGCTCACGATGGTGCTGGCGCCGCTGGCACCGACGCAGATGGATCTGCTCAGCGCGTCCGGCGTGGCGACCATGGCCATGCAACTCCTGATCGGCGCCAGTATCGGCTTCGTGCTGCAGCTGGTGTTTCAGGCGGTGTCGTATGGCGGCATCTTGATTGGGCAAAGCATGGGCCTTGGCTTTGCCGAACTGATCAGCCCGACCAGCAACACCAGCGTGCCGGTGCTGGGCCAGTTCTACATGGTGATGGTGAGCCTGCTGTTCCTGGCGATGGACGGCCATTTGCAGGTGATCGAACTGCTCGCGGACAGTTTCCGCGGCCTGCCACCCGGCGTGGCCGGCATGGATAGCAAGTCTTTATGGCTGCTGGTGATGGCCGGCGGCGATCTGTTTGCCGGCGCATTGCGCGTGGCGTTGCCGGCGATGACGGCGCTGCTGCTGGTGAACGTCGGTTTTGCCGCGACCAGCCGGGCCTCACCGGCGATGAATCTGTTTGCGGTGGGTTTTCCGATCAGCATCTGCATGGGTTTCATCGCACTGTGGCTGGCGATGCGTGGATTGACCAGCGCGTACTCGGCGCTGCAATCCGTGGGTTGGGATGTCATGCGACATCTGGCGGGCTTATGAAAATGGGGATGGGGATTGCCCGCGTAGGTTGGGGTGCGAACCCCAACATCGCCATGTCCGTGCAACGCGCCATGTTGGGGTTCGCACCCCAACCTACGGGGTAGGCCATGGCCGAGACGGAGAACGAAGACCGCACCGAACGAGCGTCGGAAAAACGCCTGCAGGAAGCCCGCGAAAAAGGCGATATTCCACGCTCGCGCGACCTTTCCGGCGCGATGGTGGTGCTGGCCGGTGCGAGCATTCTGCTTTCGTACGGCTCCAGCATGTTCGCGCACATGCGGCATATCTACGGCCTGGGCCTGGATTATTCGCGCGATGCTTTGTTCAGCGATGCGCTGATGTCGCGCGCCTTGCATGCGGCACTCGGCGAGATGCTTGGCGTGTTGCTGCCGGTGTTCGCCGCGACGCTGATCGCCGCGGTGGGTTCGTCCGTGTTGATTGGTGGCTTGAGTTTCAGTTCGCAAGCCTTGGTGCCGAATTTCCAACGGCTTGATCCGATCTCCGGCCTTGGACGGCTGTTTGCGCTCAACGGGTTGATCGAGCTGGCCAAGTCGCTGCTGAAAGTCGCCTTTATCGGGGTTGCCTTGGTCGTTCTGCTGCGTCATGACGAAAACGCCGTGATGGCCACCGGGCGTGAATCGATCGGCGCGGGCGTCGGGCGTGCACTGACGTTGGTGGCGCACGCTGCACTTTTGTTTGCCGTGCTGCTGGGCGTGATCGGCGGCATCGATGCGCTATGGCAGCGGTTCGACTACGATCGCAAGCACCGCATGTCCAAGCAGGAATTGAAGGACGAGCACAAGGAAAGCGAAGGCGATCCGCATATCAAGGGCCGTATTCGCCAGATGCAGCAGCAGGTCGCGCGCCGGCGCATGATCCAGGAGGTGCCGAAGGCCGACGTGGTGGTGGTCAATCCCACCCACTTCGCGGTGGCGCTGCGCTATGACGATGCGCGCATGCGCGCGCCGCGCGTGGTAGCCAAGGGCCTGGACGTGCTGGCCATGCAGATTCGCCTGGTCGCCGATGCGCATCGCATCCCGCTGGTGGAGGCGCCGCCGTTGGCGCGCGCACTGTACGCCACCACCGAGATCGGCCACGAGATTCCGTCTGTGTTGTATGTCGCGGTCGCGCAGATTCTTGCTTACGTCTACCAGCTGAAACAGGCTACCGAGCGCGGCGGCCCGATTCCCGATGTGCCGCGGCCGGATATCGATCCGGAACTGCAAGGGCGTTACAGGCCAGGAACAGACGGCGCCGCATAAGCAACGGGCGAAGGCACGAAACCTGCAGTGGACACCAAGAGTGTGGCGCCGCGTCGGTTTTCCAGCGCGCAATGAGTAGGCTGGGATGACAATCCCAGCATCACTACGTTACTGGAAAGCTGGGATTGTCATCCCAGCCTACGTGTTGCCGCCAACCGTAAACCGATAAGGCACAGCCATGGCAACCGCAAGCGTTCTGGATACTTTCAAGCAGGTGAGCCGCCGCGGCGCAGGCGCGCCGATCGTGATGCTCGCCATGCTGGCGATGCTGATGCTGCCGTTGCCGCCGTTTGTGCTGGACATGCTTTTCAGCTTCAACATCGCGCTGTCGCTGGTGATCCTGCTGGCGGTGGTGTATGTGATGCGGCCGCTGGAATTCGCGGCATTCCCGACTGTGGTACTGCTTGCCACGCTGTTGCGCCTGGCACTCAACATTGCCTCCAGCCGCGTGATCCTGCTGCACGGCCACGATGGCGCTGGCGCGGCGGGCAAGGTGATCGAAGCGTTCGGCGAGTTCGTGATCGGCGGCAATTTCGCGGTTGGTCTGGTGGTGTTCGCCATCCTTACCATTATCAATTTCGTGGTGGTGACCAAGGGCGCCACGCGCGTGTCGGAAGTGACGGCACGCTTTACCCTGGATTCGATGCCCGGCAAGCAGATGGCGATCGACGCCGACCTCAATGCCGGTTTGCTGACGCAGGAACAAGCGCGCGAACGCCGCCAGGAAGTGCGCGAGGAAGCGGATTTCTACGGCTCGATGGACGGTGCTTCGAAGTTCGTGCGCGGCGATGCCACGGCCGGCATCCTGATCCTGTTCATCAACATCGTCGGCGGTTTCTTCGTCGGCATGCTGCAACACGGTCTTTCCGCGGGCGAGGCGGCGCGCACGTACACGCTGCTTACCATCGGCGATGGTCTGGTCGCGCAGGTGCCGGGCCTGATGCTGTCGATCGCCACCGCCGTGATCGTGACGCGTGTATCCAAGTCGCACGACATGGGCAAACAGGTGGTCGGCCAGGTGTTTGCGCAGCCGCGTGCGTTGGCGGTTGCCGGCGTGGTGCTGGGCACGATGGGCTTGATTCCCGGTATGCCGAACATCGCCTTCCTGATGCTCGGCGCGGTCTGCGGCGGCGCCTCGTGGTTGATGATCAAGCGCGAAAAGGAAGCCAAGGAGCGCGTGGCCAAAGCATCCGCCGACGCGTTGCCGGCGCCGGCCTCCACCGAGCGCCTGGAACTTGGCTGGGAAGACGTCGCCAGCGTCGATCCGGTGGGCCTGGAAGTGGGCTACCGGCTGATTCCGCTGGTGGACAAGAACCAGGGCGGCGAGTTGATGTCCCGCATCAAGTCGGTGCGCCGCAAGCTTTCGCAAGAATTGGGCTTTCTCGTGGCAGCGGTGCATATCCGCGACAACCTCGATCTGGGCCCCAACACCTATCGCATTTCGCTGATGGGCGTGCCGATGGGCGAGGCGGAGGTCTATACCGAGCGCCATCTCGCCATCAATCCCGGCCGCGTGCACGGCACGCTGCAAGGCGTGCCCACGCGAGATCCCGCGTTCGGGCTGGAAGCGGTGTGGATCGACAACAACCAGCGCGACCATGCGCAGGCGCTGGGTTATACGGTGGTCGATCCGGCCACGGTGATCGCCACGCATCTGTCGCACATCCTGCAGAACCACGCGCACGAGCTGCTCAGCCACCAGGACGCGCAGCAGTTGCTGGACCGCCTGGCGCAGACCGCGCCCAAGCTGGTGGAAGACCTGGTGCCCAAGCGTCTTTCGCTGGGCGTGGTGGTGAAAGTGCTGCAGAACCTGCTCGCGGAGCGGGTGCCGGTGCGCAATATGCGCACCATTGTCGAATCTTTGGCGGAGCACGCGAGCCAAAGCCAGGATCCCGGCGCTTTGACGGCCTATGTGCGTGTCGCACTTGGCCGTCAAATTGTGCAGGAGATCGCAGGTTTGGGTACGGAAATACCGGTATTGACCCTCGCCCCGGAGTTGGAACAGATCTTGCTCGGATCACTCTCGAGCAGCGGTGCCGCCGGCGCAGCCGTGGAACCAGGGCTCGCCGATCGCCTGCAGCAAAGCGTCGCCGAAGCGGCGCGGCGGCAGGAGGCAAACGGCGAACCGGCGGTGATGCTGGTGCAACCGCAACTGCGTCCGTGGCTTTCGCGCTTCACGCGCCACGTGGCTCAGAACCTGCATGTGCTGGCCTACAACGAAGTTCCGGATAACCGTCGCGTGCGGCTCGTGCAAGCGATTGGTCGGTGAGAGAGGAAGAGGGGTGAGATGGTGAGGCAGGCGATGACATTGAAGCTGCAAGCTTTGCTTTCTTTCTTTGCTGGGCGCCAGCAAAGAAACGAGCACGCACGTTCTTGCCTCACCGTCATTCCGGCGAAAGCCGGAATCCAGTTGAACATGCGTCCGAAGGACACGGCATTTTTTATGTTGAGTGCTGCGCACAACGTATTTGCACTGGATTCCTCGCTCCTCAAAGCCGAGCACATCCATGTGCTCTCCCCGCGTGCCGGCTTTCGCCGGAATGACGAGCGCTTCGATTTGGCAGTGGGGAGCCCCACATGAAAATCAAACGCTTCATCGCCCCTGACATGCGCCAGGCCATGCGCGACGTACGCGCCGAGCAAGGCGCCGACGCGGTGATCCTTTCTACGCGCCGCCTGGAAGAAGGCATCGAGATCATCGCCGCCGTCGACTACGACGAAACGCTGATGCGCGAAGCGGCACGCGTCAACGCGCCGGCATCCGTCGCCGCACCTGCACCCGCACCCACCAAAGCGCCGGTGAAGGAAGCAGCAAAGGAAACGGTGAAGGAAACGCCAAAAGAACGCCTCAAGGAAATCGCCAGGGAAGCGACCAAGGAACCGGCCAAGGAACCGCGCGCAGCCATACCGCCGCCGCCACCTCCGCCGCCATTGCCGCTACCGGCCACTGAACTGGCCGCGCTGCAGCCGGTGTTCGAACAGCAGGCGCTGGAAACCGCGCGCATGCGTACCGAACTCGGCGGCCTGCGCCAGCTGCTCGAGCAACAGCTTTCCAGTCTTGCGTGGAACGACATGGAGCGCCGCAGCCCGATGCGCGCCCGCGTGCTGCGCGACATGTCGCGCCTGGGTATCGACACCGACGTGGCGCGCCAGTTGATCGATGATCTTCCCGAAGAAATCAATGCCGATCAGGCGCGCTATCTGCCGCTGGGTTTGCTCAGCCGCAGCTTGAAGGTGAGTGGCCGCGCGCTGGCCGATGTATGCGGCGTGATCGCACTGGTCGGTCCGACCGGTGTGGGCAAGACCACCACCATCGCCAAGCTCGCCGCCTGCGCGGTGATGCATCACGGTCCGAACAAAGTCGCGCTGGTCAGCACCGATCATTACCGCATCGGCGCGGCCGCGCAGCTCGAACACTACGGCCGCCTGCTCGGCGTGCGCGTGTATCCCGCCTACGATGCGGTGGGCCTGGCGCAGACGCTGCACCTGCTGCGCGATCACCACACCGTGCTGGTCGATACCGCAGGCGTGGCCGGCAACGATCCGCGTCTGCAGCAGCAGATGGATGTGTTGCGCGAAGCTGCCGCCCACGGCGCGACGACGTTGCGCGCTTGTCTGGTACTGGGCGCGAACGCGCAGGCGCCCGCGCTGGACGATTCGGTGCGCGCGTATCTGCCGCTGAAGCCCAGCGTATGCATCGCCACCAAGCTCGACGAGGCACCGAGCCTGGGCGGCCTGCTTTCCGTGTTGATCCGTCACCGCATTCCGTTGGACTGCACCACCGATGGTCAGCGTGTTCCCGAAGACATCAGCGCCGCCGATGCGCGCGTGCTGGTATGCCGCGCCGCGCAGCAGCAGCGCCGGCTTGGCTTCGCCGGCGAAGACCTGGACATGGCTGAGCGTTTCGGCATGGCGGTGGCGGGCCTATGACTACGAACGAGGCTTTGCACGTGAACCAGGCAACCGGTTTGCAAAATCTGTTTTCCGCCACCCGCAACCAGCGGGACGAACTCGACGTCTTCTCCCAGGCAGCCAGTTTGCGTCCAGTGGTACCGCGCGCGCGCATCACCCGCACGATTGCGGTGGCGGGCGGCAAGGGCGGCGTGGGCAAGACCACCGTCGCGGTGAATCTCGCGATGGCCATGGCGATGGCCGGCCGCGAAGTGATGTTGCTGGACGCCGACATGGGCGTCGCCAACGTGGACGTGCAGCTCGGCCTTAATCCGCCGCGCCACGTCGGGCACATGCTGGAAGGCTTGTGCACGCTGCAGGATCTGATCATTCCCGCGCAGCACGGTTTGAAAGTGGTGCCGGGCGGTTCGGGCGTACGCCGGCTGGCCAAGATGGGCAACGGCGAACACGCCGCGGTGATCCGCGCGTTCGACGAATTGCGTCAGCCGCCGGAATTCCTGGTGGTGGATACCGCTGCGGGCGTGGCCGACAACGTCGCCATGTTTGCCGCAGCGTCTGACGACGTGGTGATCGTGGTGTGCGATGAACTCGCCTCGCTCACCGATGCGTATGCCTTGATCAAGATTCTCGCCCACGAGTTCGGCGTGCGGCGCTTCCATATCGTCGCCAACATGGTTCGCCAGGCGAGCGACGCCAAGAAATTATTTGAAAAACTCGCGCGCGTGTGCGGGCGCTTCCTCGATATCGCGCTCGACTACATGGGCATGGTGCCGCACGACGAGTGGCTGCGGCAGGCGATCCGGCGCCAGGGCGCGGTGGTCGACCTGTGGCCATCCAGCCGTGCGGCGGTGGGATTCAAGCAATTGGCAGGTGCGGTCGATACATGGGGAAAACCCGCGTACCCGGACCTCGGCCGAATTGCTTTTTTCAGCGGGCAGAGCCTGCCGGCTGCGGGGTGGTGACATGAATGTGGCTTCGGGATATCTGCAGCTGCAACGCGAGGACGCGGACCAACTGGTGCGCAAGCATGCGCCGCTCGTGCGGCGGATCGCTTATCACCTGATGGGCCGCTTGCCGCCGAGCGTTGACGTGGGAGATTTGATGCAGGCGGGCATGATCGGCTTGTTGGAGGCGGCGCGAAACTTTACGACCGATCGCGCGGCCAGCTTCGAAACGTATGCGGGCATCCGCATCCGTGGCGCGATGCTGGACGAACTCCGGCGCACCGATTGGACCCCGCGCTCGGTACACCGCAAGGTGCGCGAAGTCGCGGAGGTGACGCGGCAGATTGAAAACGAAACCGGTGCCGATGCGGACAGCGCCGAGGTGATGAAGCGACTCGGCATGACCGCCGAGGAGTATCACCAGGTGCTGTCCGACGCGACCAGTGCGCGGTTGCTGAGCCTGACGGCGCCCGATGACGGCGAAGGCGGCGAAGCCGGCGCGCTGGACGTGATCGATCACGACAACCTGGGCCCGCAGGCCAGCTTCGAACAGGAAAACCTGAGCGAAGCGTTGGCCGAAGCGATCACGACGCTGCCGGAGCGCGAACAACTGGTGATGTCCCTGTACTACGAGCAGGAGATGAACCTGAAAGAAATCGGCATGGTGCTCGGCGTGACGGAATCGCGCGTGTGCCAGATCCACGGCCAGGCACTGGTCCGGCTGCGTGCTCGCATGGGCGACTGGCGCGGCTAGCAACAACGAACGAGAAGGAGCAGGCAACGAGTTTTACAACCGCAACACATACAACCCGTGCACCGATGGTGTGCGCCTCTTTCTTCGGAAGAGGGCTTCCGGGCAGTCAAGGTTGGCAGCGCGTCCTGGCATCGCCGACCTGGAAACACCCGAGGAACCTTCTTCCGAAGGACAGAAGAAACACCGACGGTTCGCACCTCACTCGTTTCTCATCTCCCCCTCGTTTTCAAAGCCTCTGGAGAACGTGTTTGGACAAGAACATGAAAATTCTGGTGGTGGACGATTTCTCCACCATGCGGCGAATCGTTCGCAACCTGCTGGTCGAACTGGGTTTCAACAACCCGCTCATCCAGGAAGCCGACGACGGCAACAACGCCTTGGCGATGCTCAAGGCCAACAGCTTCGACATGGTCGTGACCGACTGGAACATGCCGAACATGACCGGCATCGAGCTGCTGCAGGCGATCCGCGCCGAGCCCAAGCTGAAAGGCTTGCCGGTGCTGATGGTCACCGCCGAAAACAATCGCGAGCAGATCATCGCCGCCGCCCAGGCCGGCGTGAACGGCTACATCGTCAAACCTTTTACGGCGAACACGCTCAAGGAAAAGCTGGACAAGATCTTCGAGCGCCTGGCCGCCAGTGGAGCTTCCGCATGAATGCCGTGACCGTTCCCGTCAACGAGGCGCTTCCGCCCGAAGTGCTCGATCTGCTCAACAGCAAGGACGGCGCCGCGTTCGAGCAAGCGCTCGACGCCATGGTGCGCCAGCGCGAACAGCATCTGTTCCGCGCGCTCGGCGTGCTGGCGCGTGACCTGCATGGCGCGGTGAGCCGCCTAGGCAGTGACCTCGCCAACGAAGGCGTGCCCGACAGCATGGTCGATGCGCGCAACTACCTGGCCGAAGTGCTGGAGATGAGCGCGCAGGCTGCGCACCGCAGCCTGGATTTCGTCGACCGCATTCGCCCCGAAGCGGAAGCGCTGTCCAATAACGCCAAGGCCGTGCTGGATTTCAACAGCGGCGAAACCGATCCGGCCGCGGTGCTGGCACGCCAGGCACACGTGTTTGCCGGCGCCTGCAGCGAAGGGCTCAACGACATGGTGCTGGTGCAGTCCTGGCAGGACCTGGCCGGCCAGCGCGTGAAGAAAGTGGTCGGCTTTATCGAAAGCGTGGAATCGTCGCTGCTGGAACTGGTGCGCCTCACCGGTGCGCTCGCCGGGCGCGAAGCGCCGGTGGAAGTGGCGAAGGTGCATAGCCAGGATGAAGTGGATCGTCTGCTGAGTGAGTTCGGGTTCTGAGCATGCGTTTGATGCTTGCCTCATCGCCCTTGGCCGTCATTCCCGCGAAAGCGGGAATCCATATTGCTCTTATGCAAAAAGCGAAAATGGATTCCCGCTTTCGCGGGAATGACGGCAGGAAAGAGGCCAGCATTGAGGAAACCCATTGATGGATTCGAACCTTGACAGCGAACTGCGTGACGATTTCCTGGTCGAGGCCGGGGAATTGGTGCAACGCCTCGGCGAACAGCTGATCGAGCTGGAAGCCTCGCCGCACGATCGCGAATTGCTCAATGCCGTGTTCCGCGTCTTTCACACGGTGAAGGGTGGTGCGGGTTTTCTCGGCATCGAGCCGATGGTGCAGCTGTGCCATTGCGCCGAGGAATTGCTCAACGACGCGCGCAACGGCCGCCTGGTGCTGAACTCCACGCACATGGATGCCTTGCTCGAAGCACTGGATCTGCTCAATGTAATGATGGCTGCGCTGGCGAACGGCGACGCGATGTCACCGCCACCCGCGGCGTTGCTGGAAAAATTGCAGCCTACGGTGGAAAACGCGGCATCGGTTGCCGAACCGGCCAAGCCCGCGCGTTCCGCCGATCCCATCGAAGCGGAATTCGAAGCGCTGCTCGACACGCTGTACGGCCAGGGCGGTGCGCCGGGTGCAACCAAGCACGTCTCCAACGACATCAACGACGACGAATTCGAAAGCCTGCTCGACACGCTGCATGGCAAGGGTGGCGCGCCTGGTGCTGCAACCATGGCGGACGACTCCCATGCCCCGTCGCCCCGGCGAAAGCCGGGGCCCAGCGACGTCGAGGCCGACAAGTCACTGGGCCCCGGCCTTCGCCGGGGCGACGAGTCCAAGGAAATCAGCGACGACGAGTTCGAGGCTTTGCTGGACAACCTGCACGGCAAGGGCGGTGCCCCAGGCGCTGCCGCCCCGGTCCCGGCTCCAGCACCGCCGCGGACTCCCAGCAAACCCCCCGCCACCGAAAACACCGTTCGCGTCGATACCACGCGACTGGATACCTTGGTCAGCCGCGCCGGTGAACTGGTGCTGCTGCGCAACCGCCTGTTGAGCCTGGCTTCGCGCAGCGACAATGAATCGCTGGCGGCGATGGCCGGCGATCTCGACCGCGTGTCCGACGATCTGCAGAATGCCGTGCTCGGCATGCGCATGCAGCCGGTCGGCCGTCTGTTCCAGCGCTTTCCGCGCATCGTGCGCGACCTCGCGCGCCAGCTCGGCAAAGAGATCGAACTGATCACCGAGGGCGAAGAAACCGATCTCGATCGCAGTCTGGTCGAAGCCTTGGCCGATCCCTTGATCCACCTGCTGCGCAATGCGGTCGACCACGGCCTGGAAGATCCGGCCGGACGCGAGCGCGCCGGCAAGCCGCGCAAAGGCAAGGTCACGCTATCGGCCAGCCAGCGCGGCGAACGCATCGTGATTTCCGTCAGCGACGACGGTCGCGGCATGGATCCGGAAGTACTCCGTCGCAAAGCGGTGGAAAAAGGCGTCATCGACGCGACGCAGGCTGCGCGCCTGTCGGAAGTCGAATGCTATGAATTGATTTTCCGTCCCGGCTTCAGCACGGCGGCGCAGATTTCCGATATTTCCGGCCGCGGCGTCGGCATGGATGTGGTGAAAACGCGCGTGGCCGAACTCGGCGGCACGCTGCAAGTGCATTCGCGTCTTGGATCCGGCAGCACGCTGGAACTCACCGTGCCACTCACGCTGGCGATCCTGCGCGTGCTGATGGTGCGCGTGGGCGATCGTCTGTTTGCATTGCCGCTGGGCAACGTCAGCGAAGTGTTCGAACTTAAGTCCCAGCACGACCACATGCTCGATGGCCGCCGTGTCGCTGCGCATCGTGGGCGTGCGTTGGTGCTGGGCGATCTGGGTGATTGGGCTGGTGTTGCAGGTCCCGGTGGGCGCCACGTCGTGGTGTTGCACGTGGGGCACATGCATCTGGGGTGCCTGGTGCACGAAGTGATCGGCCGCGAAGACGTGATGGTGAAGCCGCTGGGGCCGTTGTTTGAAGGCGTGCCGGGTGTGGCGGGTGCGACAGTGACGGGTGACGGACGGCTTGCGCTGGTGTTGGATCTTGCGGCGTTGTCGCAAGAGGGTGGCAGCTTGCTTCCCTCGCTGAAGGTGTCCGCATGATGACCTTCACCGTAGGTTGGGGTGCGAACCCCAACATCTCCTGCTCCACGAAACACGCAATGTTGGGGTTCGCACCCCAACCTACACATCGTGATCGGAAGCGTTGATATGGACGTCGTAAGCATCGCCGGCACCATCCTCGCCTTCGTCGTGCTGATCGTCGGCGCGATCCTCAAGGGCACCGACGTTTCCGCATTGTGGAATCCGGCAGCCTTCGTGATCGTGTTCATCGGCACCATCTCCGCGTTGCTGCTGCACACGCAAGGCAAGGTGCTCAAACGCGCGGCGGGCATGCTGAAAATGGTGTACAAGCCGCCGCAACTGCATCCCTCCGACTTGATCAGCCGCGTGATCGGCTGGAGCGAAATCTCGCGTCGCCAGGGCCTGCTCGGGCTGGAGCCGCACATCGATGCGGAAGACGATCCGCTCGTAAAAAAAGGGCTGCAATTGCTGGTCGACGGCAGCGAACCCGAAGCGATTCGCACCGTGCTGGAATTGGAAGTGGCCACGCGCGAGCACGTCGACCTACAGGCCGCGAAGGTGTACGAACAAGGGGGCGTGTATTCGCCGACCATGGGCATCATCGGCGCGGTGCTGGGCCTGATGGCGGTAATGCGCGATCTCACCGATCCGGCCAAGCTCGGTCACGGCATCGCCGCGGCCTTTGTCGCCACCATCTACGGCATCAGCCTGGCCAACCTCTTGCTGCTGCCGATCGGCGCACGGCTGAAAGCGTTGATCAACAAGCAGACGCAGGTGCGTGAAATCCTGATCGAAGGCTTGATCTCGATTGCCGAAGGCGACAATCCGCGGCAGATCGAAAGCAAGCTGCAGGGCTATCTCGTATGAGACGCCGGCACAAGCACGAAGAACATCCCAACCACGAAGCCTGGGTGATTCCGTACGCGGACCTGCTTACGCTGCTGCTGGCGCTGTTCGTGGTGCTGTATGCGATGTCCAGCGTCAACACCACCAAATATCGCGCGCTGGCGCAGGCGATCTCGTCGGCGTTCAACGGTTCGCGCGCGGTGATCCAGCCGGTGACGCCGAACGCGCCGCAATCGAGCACGCCGGTGCCGACCACCAAGCCGGCGCCGATTCCACGCACGCCGCTTTCGCAGATCCTGCTGCCGGTGTTGTCGCAACACATCGCCACGCCCAATACCGCGCAAGGCACGCCATCCGACCAGAACAAGACCAAGCTGAGCGAAGAGCAGCAGAATCTGGAACGCATCCGCAACGAAGTGGAGCGCGCGCTGCAGCCGCTGATCGACAAAAACCTCGTGGTGGTGCGGCGTACGCCGAACTGGCTGGAAATCGAGATTCGCACCGACATTCTGTTTCCGAGCGGCGTTGCCACCTTGTCGCCGTCGGCCACGCAGGTGCTGACCAGCCTCGGCGACATCCTGGCGCCGTTCGGCAATCCGTTGCGCGTGGAAGGCTATACCGACGACATGCCGATCAATACGGCCGTCTATCCTTCCAATTGGGAATTGTCCGCCGCGCGTGCCGCGAGCGTGGCACGCCTGTTTGCCGAACACGGTGTCGATCCGGACCGGCTCGGCATCGTCGGCTGGGGGCAGTATCGCCCTGCCGCCGACAACACCAGCGTCGATGGCCGCAACAAGAACCGCCGCGTGCTGGTGGTGGTACTGAGCGACAAGGCGGCGCCGCGCCGCTTCTACACCAATAGCGACCAGATCAATCAGACCGCCGACGCCACCTTCGATGCGACGGACGATCAGCATGCATCGCCTGCGCCGTCACCCTCCGTGGCTGCGCAACCCGCAACGCCTGTGCAGACGGCGCCGCTCGTGGTCACGCCACCGCCTGCGCTGCCGGCGCCGCAAGTCATCACTCCGATCGCGTCGCTGATCACTACGCCCGAGGCGTCGACGTCCCATGCGACTGCGCCCGACAACAAGGGATAATGCATGAGCCCCGTCGCCAATCTCGAAACCATCGCTCGCGAACCGTGGCTCTCCTTTCAATTGGACGGCCAGCACTACGCCGTACTGCTCAGCCGCGTGAGCGAAGTCATCCGCGACACCACGCCCAC
>NZ_DATEJY010000205.1:0-4834 GCF_035277725.1 Dyella sp.
CTTGCCTTCCTTGTAATAGGGCTGAAGGCTGCGTACGTCCGGATGCATGCGTTGCAGCCACTTTTCGACCACGCCATCGGAAAGCGCCGCGAACACCACATCGGCGCGCTCGATATGGCTGCGCGCCAGCGGGGTGAGGTGGGAGCCAAGGGTCATGCCCATGCCGACGCAGGCGAGGCTGCCGCGGCGGGTGTCGTTGGATACCGGGAGAATCAGGGTGCTCATGGTGCTGCCTAGTAAGGACTTACTGATACAAACCAAGAACAAAGCAACTTGTGTGCCTGCTTCGCAACGATGATTTGCCCGCCGAAATACTGATCACCTGCATAAGCGCAATCGCTCATTGCCATCTAATCAGCAACAGGTGCCGGAGACAAACCTGATGGAACACGTCACCGATGAACCGTATTTGTCAGTTCGCCTGGAAGGTATTCGCGGCATCGTAGGCTGGGATGAAATCCCAGCACGCAGGGTTACAACGAAGCTGGGATTTCATCCCAGCCTACATGGGCTACGAGAGCGAAGACGGCGATGCTCGACTTGATGCCCGCCATCGGCCACCATTTCAGGCTTGTCGGCACAAGGACCCACAGGCATGGCAAAGAGCGCAGTGCAGAGCAGCAAGTCGCCTTCGCAACTGATCGATGCACGAATCGAAGAGCTGGGCGATTGGCGTGGTGAAACACTCGGCCGGCTCCGTGACTTGATTAAGCAGGCCGAACCCAACGTTGTCGAGGAGTGGAAGTGGCGCGGGGTGCCGGTGTGGTACCACGAAGGCATGCTCTGCACCGGTGAGACCTACAAGAACGCGGTGAAGATGACCTTTGCCAAAGGTGCCTCGCTGCCCGATCCCTCAAAGCTTTTCAACGCGAGCCTGGATGGCAATACGCGGCGCGCCATCGATTTCCATGAAGGCGAGAAGATAAACGAGAAGGCGTTGAAGGCGCTTATTCGCGCGGCCGTGGCGTTGAACAAGTCGAAAGCCAAGAAGTAGCTGGCCATGGCAACCGCCTAAGTATCGTCGCCCCGGCGAACGCCGGGGCCCAGTGTCTTCGCTTTTGAGGTACCTCAAAAGTCGCTGGATGATTCACTGCGCTCACCCCTTCGGGGCCGTCCCTTCGGACGTTCTCCGCGCTGCGCGCTCCGTCCGGGTTTCGCCGGGACGACGGTTCAAGGTTTTTTGCAATATCCGAGCAAAAAACGGCCTAATTCAGTCGTCCTTACCAAACAACCCACCCAACACCGAACCAATCACGCCACCGGCAATGGCGCCACCGAGCGAACTGCCCGAATCGCCGCTCAACACAGGCGAGCTGCTTCCAGCGTCGCGAGCAAGGTAAGGTTCCAGTGCATGCGCCAGGTTCGGCATGGTGAGTGTTTGCAGCCATACCTGGCCCGGGCCGGTGAGGTTGGCAATAAACAAGCCGTCACCGCCAAAGAGCTTGTTCTTAAGGCCGGGGATCAGGGTGATATCGAAATTCACCGTGCCTTCGAACATGCCGACGTGTCCCGGATGCACCTGCAAGGTTTCGCCGGCAGCCAGCGTGTAGGTAACGATCTCGCCACCCAGTTCGACCCAGGCGCGCGCATTGCCGGTCAGCTTTTGCAGCACGAAACCATCGCCGCCAAAGATGCCCGCGCCGAGCGAACGCTGGAAACCGATCGCCAATTCCACGCCTTCCGTGCCGCACAGAAAACCATGGCGATGGATGAAATAGGTGTGGCCGGGATTCACCTGCACTTCCACGATCGACCCGGGCACTTTCGCCGCGAAGGCGACCATGCCGGGCGAGCCGGACGTCTCGTATTCATTCATGAAAATGCCGCCGCCCGAAAGCGCGCGCCCGATGACCCCGAGAAAACTGCTGGCGCCGGCCGTGCGTGCCGAGGTCTGCAGCACGATGTTGCGGGTCATCCAGGAAAACCGGCCGGGCTCGGAAATAATGCGGTCGCCTTGCTCCAGGCCCACTTCCAGCACGGGCAAGGTCGTTCCCACCGTACGCGTCTTCATTGCTTTGCTTCCCCCAACAGGTATGTGATCTGTCGGCCATGCGTGCATGGCTGCTCCCAAGGCATTCTTGCCGAATAGGCGCTCCCGCAGGGAGTGCCATCACTCAGATGCCTAATCTGACCGGTCTTTCTTGCGTCTGCCTGACACAGTAGTTACCACGCTAAGCATGTGCGCCTTGCGGCAAGCGCGTATCTGCATGATCTGATCACGGCCTGGCATGCAGATCCTGATCGAGCAGCGGCTGCGCGCATTGCAGGGAGCGCGGAACTGCGAATCGATCGCCTGCTGATGATCCGAAAGCACATCAAGAACATGCAGCCCTGTTCAGCGCCAATTCTGTGGCGCGTGTTTGCAGCTGCAGCACGGCGTAACTCGATGAAAAACTTGGATCGATCCAAGCTTCGTGCTGTCGTGCAATATCAATAGTATGAGGAAATACTTACACATCAACGACATAAGTTTAAATTTCTAAATTTGAATCGATGCAAATTTCTGTTGACAGGTGTCTTGGCTGACCCAATGATTGGCCCGCTCGGGACATCCGCAGTCCAACGTTGTCACGAGAACCGATGAGACATGCCTAGGGAGTCTGGGGAAAAGCCGGGGATGCGTGGTGGCGATCTCACCTGCCGCACGCGTCAGTGATCAGGGCGATTGCATATCTGAAAAGCAGTAACGGAGGGCCATGGCATCGCCATGGCTCATGCGTGGATGTGCGCCCTTAAAAAGCCGCGAAGGCGGCAAAGCAAACATAAAGATTGGGGAGGAAGCAATGAGCAAGTACCCGTTTCGTTTGGGCAGCAGCCTGCGTGCCAGCATACGCATCGGCTTGTGGGCTGCCGCCATGGCCAGTGGTTCGGTGTTTGCGCAAGGCATCACCGGTGGCGTCTACGGCAATCTGCCGGCAGGCAAGGACATCACCGCCGAAGTGATCAACCCGGCCACGGGTTACGACAACACCGTGCGTGCCGATGCCAATGGTCACTACTCGGTCACCGGCCTGATGCCGGGCAATTACGTCGTCAAGCTGCTGCGTGACGGCAACGTTGTCGATCAGCGCAACGTGGTGGTGACCGCCGGCTCGAACAGCCCTGCCATCTTTGGTGCCGCGGGCGCCGTGGCGAGCGGCAATGCGAAGGAGTTGAACGCGATCACCGTCACCGCGGCGCAACCGGCGGTCAACGCAATCGACGTCACCACCAGCCAGCAGATCCAGACCTGGAATGCCACCGACGTCAATCGGCTGCCGCTGGTCAACGCCGATCTGCTCAATGTCGCCTCGATGCAGGCCAACGTCACCAGCATTACCAGTGCGCATGGCGCGTCGCCGCAGTTCAACGGCGCGTCGGGTACCGAGAACCGGTACTTCATCAACGAATTCAACATGACCGACATGCAGCAGGGCGCTGCGCCGGACAAGATTCCCAACGAAGCCTTTGCCAGCATTTCCACCGTCGACGGCGGCATGGATGCCAAGTACGGCAGCGCCTTGGGCGGTGTCGTGTCGGGCACGATCAAGCAAGGCTCGAACACCTTCAAGGGTGGCGTGGATCTGCAGTTCAACCCACCGACCGGTTTCTTCAATGAAAACGGCAAGAACATCTACAACTACAACGGCAGCCTGGTGACCGCCAATCAGTTGAATCACTGGTCGCCGAGTGTGTTGCAGGATTACTGGGTGTCAGGCCCGATCGTCAAAGACAAGGCGTTCTTCTACCTGCTCGCCGAAATTCAGCCGAACAACTACGGCCAGGGCGTGCAAGGGGCTACGCCGACGACGACCTACAATGGTCAGTACAAGGACCTCAACGAAAGCCGGAACAAGCAACTGCTCGGCAATTTCACCTGGAACATCGCCACCGGCCACACACTCAACATTTTCTTCGATCGCCAGCTCAACAACTTCTCGCAGTCCCAGTATCCGTTGTCGACGCCGTACGATCCTTCCAGTGCGGCACCCGCGCTGCAATATTCAGGCGCCAATGCGTGGCGCAATCGCATGCTGGTCGCCAACTACCACGGCCAGATCACCGATAACTTCTCGGTATCGGCGATGTGGGGCACGTCGCAGCAAGACTTCTATTCGTATCCGCAGTACAGCATTAACGTGCCCTACGTGCAGTTGGCAGACCCGGATAACACCAACAACACGCAAACGCTCTCCAACGGCGCGAGCAGCCTCTATTCCTTGCGCTACCGCATGATGGGTTCGCGCGTCGACTTCACCTGGGATGTCACCGACAACCACGAAATCACCTTTGGCGGGGAGCAATACAGCCCCACCATGTCGCAATCCAATATCCCGAATCCGAACTCGTGGACCTACAACCATTGCAGCACCGCATTGGGTCCCAACGAGGCTTGCACCATCAATGGCCAGACGATCAATCCGGCGACCGGCCAGCCCTTTGCGCCGGGAACGTCGTACGTCACCTTGGCCTACGCACCACGCATCTACTACAACAGTTCGCCTACCTACGGCTTCTATCTGGCCGATAGCTGGCACTTTGCCGAGAACTGGACGGCCTATATCGGCGGGCGTTACGACAATTACGCCATGACCGACAACATCAACGTCAAGATGTACAGCAAGGGCAACTTCACGCCGCGCATCGGCGTGGCATGGGACGTTCATGGCGATTCGAGCCTGAAGATCGGCGCGACGGCGGGTGAGTACACGGAAGGCATACCGCTTTATTTCAATGCCTACGGTGGTACGCCGGGCCAGGGTTACATCAGCACCAAGACCACCTATCTGTATTCCGGTACGGGTGGCAATTCCGTGCCGACTGGCCTGACGCAAGTGGGCCCCGTGCAAGGCGC
>NZ_DATEJY010000206.1:0-2280 GCF_035277725.1 Dyella sp.
ATACACGTGCGCAGGCTCTTTGCCGGCCCAATACGTCGTCGCCGCATCGAAGCTACGCCAATACGACGCCAGGTCGGAAAACGAGCGCGTGTAGTCGTTGCCAGGAAAATACTGCCGATAGCACGAGAAACAGGTTTCCAGCGCATCACGCCGGCTGACGATAATGCGCGCGCCCGGCAGCATCGCGCGGATCATGCCGATATGCATCCAGTTGTTGGGCAGCTTGTCGGTAAATATGGGGCGCCGTTTGCGCCAGTGCGCGGTTCGCTCCAGGTAACGCTGGCCCAGTTGCTGCCAATCATCCGCACGCATGTCCGGCAGCCACTTCGGATACGGCTTCTGGCGTTGGTTGGAGGCTTCGCCAATCACCAGCGGCAGATCGGTCAGCTCGGCCGTACCCTCAACTTGGGAATGCGAGGCAAGGATTTGTTCGATCAACGTCGAGCCCGAGCGCGGCATGCCAACGATGAAAATCACTTCCGATCCCAACGCCTTATCGGCGCTGGCCGTGCAGGCCGCCGCGTTGATCGAGGCGATGGTGGCTTCAAACGCGGTCGCGTTCCAACCTCTGTGGCGGCGTGCAATATCATTCGCCGCCGCCAAAGCCTGCATCGATTCGGCGTAGCGGCCTTGATCATCCAGGGATTTGGCCAAGGCGAATCCCATTGCGATCCGATCGCCGTCAGTCGCGTGCGGGTGCATAAGGGCGCGCTGGACCGCCTCGCTATCTGCAACGTCCATACGCAAGGTCTTGATTTCCGCCAAGCCCCACCACGCCATGCCCGCCCAGGGCTGGTCGGCAAGCAGCTTTCGATATTCCGCGATGGCGTCGTCGCGCAGGTTGTCCATTCGCAACAAGTCCGCAAGCTGTGCACGTGCGGCGGTGTAGTCGGGCGCCAAGGCAACTGCACGCCGCAGCGCATCGCGTGCTTCATCGAAGCGTGCGCTACGGGTAAGAAACAGGCCGAGGTTGTACCAGGCCAATACAAAGCCGGGTTGAAGCGTGCAGGCGTGGCGCAATCCGTCGATGGCCAGATCGAGTTCGCCCGCTTCCGCCAGGAACAGCGCAAAGGCGTTGTGATAAAGCGCTTCCTGCGGACGTTGTTGCAACGCGCGGCGCATCTCGCGCAAGGCTGCTTTATGTTCGCCGCGCAGGCTCAGCAAACTCGCATGCAGGCGCAATACTTCGGGATGATCCGGATAACCGGTCAAAACCGGCGCCAATTGTGCCGCAGCCTGATCGGGACGCTGCATCTCCAGCGCCTGCCCCGTGGCGATCACGCGATTCATCGCGACAGGGTCCAGGCCTTGCAATAGCGGATTCAATATCGTCTCCGAAGCGCTGCACTTTGCCGGCAGTCTACCAAGCCAAACAAAGATGCCCCCATGTCCTGGCGAACATGGAGGCATCGATGTCAGCGGTTCTACAACATCAAATCATCAGTCGTACTGCCAGCGGAATACCAGCTGTCCAACGCGTCCCGCCTGGAACGTGTTCGGCTGCATGAAGTTGGCATTGAACTGCCCGTTGCCGTTGGTGATCTGGTCCACGTACGACGTTACGGTCTGGTTGTTGAAGAGGTTGAGCACCTTCAGATCCACCGAGAAGGCGTTCTTGCCCAGCGCCCAGTCGTAGCCGATATCCAAGTCCACTTGCTTGGTCGACGGCAGGCGGGTGTAGCTGCCGCGCGTATAGACGATGCTCGAGGACACGGGATTGCCGGCCAATGCGTTCTGCACCGTGTTGCAATAGTAGGCGTTGGCATTGGTGAGCTGATTGCTGCCTACCGCCAGGGTTCCGTTTTGCGGATAGGAAGAAAGGCAATTGACGGGACCTCCCGCGTAGTAGGTGAAGGCACCGCCCACACGCAAGCCGCGCAGGAAGTTTTCCTGGTGGACGAACTTGTAGTACCCAAACACCTTCAGCGTGGTGGGAATGTCGTCAGCCAAGTTGCCGGCGGCGCCTTGCAGGAAGCCGGGTGCCGACAGCCCACCGTCATAAGCGGTTGCGCCGGTGTTGGCGACACCGCCCGTTTGGCTGGACGCATAGCTGGTCGTGCCATCGGTGTTGCCGAACTCATGACGCCATGTGTAAGACGCGCTCAAGTAGTAGGGCTCGTCGTCAGTGTAGGCATGGTCCATCGTCAGGCTCAGCTGGTAGATCCTGCGCTTGAGTGACTGGTAGCCGATGTAGCTGTTCGGGAACGTGAACATCGTGAGCGGGCTGTTCGCGCCGTTCAACTGCACCGGGATGGTGATGTCCTTGCCGGGCGTAATCAG
>NZ_DATEJY010000207.1:0-8822 GCF_035277725.1 Dyella sp.
TACGCAATCGCGTAGTTGCTCGTGTTGTTCCAATAGCTGCTGTCGGCGACAGCGCCGCTGGGTTCGTACCAGACGACCTGGCTGGAGGTGTACCAGGTCACCGGACGCAACGCTGGATGCGCTTTGCGGAACGCGATAAGACGTTGCGCGAAGTTGTAGAAGTTCGATTGATCCGTCGTCCAGCTGTAGCTGAGCCAGTTGGCGGTGGAGTCGAGGTTGTAGGCGTTGTTGTTGCATTGCAGGCTGCGCAGGTGCTCGTCGCCGCCTTGCATCATCGGCGTGCCGGCCGAGAGCATCACGAAGGCGAGTCCGGTGCGTGCGGCACGGCGCTGGTCGACGGCGGTGCCGGTGCCGGCGGACATGCCTTGGTCCCAGCTGTAGTTGTTGGCGATGCCGCCGTCGGACGGGCCGTAGGGCCAAGCCTGGCTATTGTTGGCGCCGTTGCAGGAATAGACGTCCTTCAGCGTCATGCCATCGTGGATGTCGATGAAGTTGGTGGAGTTCCACGGTGCGCGGCCGCTGGCCTGGAACAGGTTGGACGAACCCGAAAAATCATTCGCATCCTGCGTGATGTAGATGGTCATGTTGCCGAGTTCGTTCTGAGCCTGTCGTACGCTGTCGCGGAACAGGCCGTTCCACTCGGACCAGCCTTTCGGAAATCCACCGAGCTGGTATTCATTGCTGCCGCTGGCCGCCCACGGTTCGGCGTAAAGATCCAATCCGCTGCCGCCTGCTGCAGGGCGTACGGTGAATTCTTTCAGGATGCGGTTGATGGCAACGTTGGGATCTGCCGCATCGAAGTAGAAGCCGCCGTTAGGGCAGTTCGGCGCGCCGGACTGCGCCGCGCCATTGAGGCAGGCGTTGCCAAGGATGGGGCCTTCATCGAAGCGGAAACCATCCACGCCCATCGTGTTGCTCCAATAGGCGAGTGAATCGATGATCAGGTTCTGCGCAACGGTGTTATAGGTGTTGTAGTTGGCGCCGATACCGGTGTTGTCATAGAAGTATTGGTTGCCGGAAGTCAGTTCGTAATAGGTGGTGTTGTCCAGTCCGCGCCAGGAATACTCGGTTGCCGTGGTGGGATCGGTGCTGCTCCAGCTGCCGCCTTCGGCGGTGTGGTTGTAGACCACGTCCATGTACACCTTGATGCCGGCGTTGTGGAAGGCCTGCACCATCGCCTGGAATTCCGCGGTGGGGCCGCCTGCCGATTTGTTGTATGCGTAACGGCGATCGGGCGCGAAGAAATCTTCGGTCATGTAGCCCCAGTAATTCTGGTTGGCATCCGAATTGGGCACCACGTCGTTGGCATCGTTCTGCGTTTCCTGCAGCGGCAGGAATTCCACAGCGGTAACGCCCAGGCTGGCGAGGTAACTGGCCTTCAATCCCGCGCCGTAATAGGTGCCCTGGTATTGCGTGGCAATGCTGGGATCCTGCTTGGTGAAGCCGCGCACGTTCACTTCGTAGATCACGTCGTCTTTCTGAGCGCGCGTCGGTTTGGTGCCGGTGCTTTGCGTACTCGGCACCAGCACGATGCCCTTGGGTGCGTACGTGCCACTATCGATCAGGCGATACGCTTCGCCGAAGGCGGCGTCGACCGTGCCGCCGGTGGCGAAGATGTCGGCGTTCTGATTGTTCGGGTTGAGCGGATCCTGGCTGATCTCCTTCGCATACGGATCGAGCAGCAGCTTGTTGGGATTGAAGCGATTGCCGCTGCTGTCGACGTCGGAGATGAAACCGGCCGACGAGCCTTTCGTCCAGCTCGAGTTGTAGGGCCAGTTGGGGCCCCAGGCGCGATAGCCGTAGTACACGGCACCGGTAATGCCGGCGCCTTGTATCGACGATACCGGCACCACCACTTGCCACACGCCGCCGCCTTCGTTGGTGAGCGCATACGTGGCCGATTCCTGCACGCCGTAGCCGGCGCTGTAGAGATACAGCACGATGCGCGTGGCTTGCGAGGAATAGACGCGGAAGGTGATCTGCGTTTGTTGCGCATTGTAACTTGCGCCAAGGCTCATGCTGTTGATGGCTGCATGCGCGGGCATGGCGGGAATCGCCGCAAGACTGGCGCAGGCCAGCAAGACGGCAAGCATCTTCGGACACTTCATACGGGTGCCTCCTGGTTAACAGGTTTCGTTGCGTATTCCCTTCAAGTGCACGCAGGTATCGATCTGCGTGGCCGCAGCTTGCCGTACGCCGAATCGATCTCCCCATCGATTGCGCAGGTGATTAACGCGTTGCTTGGCTATGCGAAAAGCTGTTGCGCTGGATGGTAGGAAGCATCGCGGTGCAACAACCAGACTATGCATACGTATTCATGGCGAATAGTTTTTGCGATTTCACGCCTTGCATACGCGCATGTCCCCGTAGGTTGGGGTGCGAACCCCAACATGATGGCGCCGACGTGGATGGCGATGTTGGGGTTCGCACCCCAACCTACGCCGGAATAGAACCGGTAAGTACGTGGTAAGTGACGGGACTCGAGAGTGCCATCCCCACCCTCGATCCGGATCACCACGATATGCGATTCCTGCGTAAGCGCATGCCATACCTTGCCTTGCTCGGTGCACTGCCTTGTCTCTCGGGCGTGCATGCCCAGAACACGGCCGAAGGAGCTCCGCCCAGCAACACCCAGGCGCTCCCGAGCACCGCAACCGGTTTTGACGGACAGGACGGTGCTTCCTACTGGGGATTGGGTATCGGCATCGCCGCGCACGGTTTGCCATACAAAGGTTTCGGCACGCGGGTTTCGCCGGTGCCGTATGCGTTCTACGACAGCCGCTGGGTCAGCTTTATCGGTACGGCGCTTGATCTCAAGGCATGGCAAGGCGACGGCTTTACCTTTTCCTTGCGCACCAAGTTTTCGCTGTTCGATGGCTATAGCCACTCCGACGCCACCATCTTCCATGGCATGGCCGACCGCAACGGTGCGCTTTGGTATGGCCCGCATGTGGGATGGCACCATGGGCAATTCAGTATTTCGACCGATTACCTCTTCAGCAGCCGCGGCCAGCAAGGTAGCGTGTCATTCGAGCGGGGCTTTGACTTTGGGCGCTGGCGCATCGCACCGCATGTCGGGTTCGAATATATGAATCGCAAATACGTCGATTACTATTACGGCGTGCGGCCCGGCGAAGCCACCTCCACGCGTCCTGTTTACGATGGCAAGTCGACGGTCAACGCGACGGCCGGCGTCAGCGCCACGTGGCGCCTGGATGCGCGCCAGTCCATTCGCGGCGATATCGGTGTCACGCGGTTCGGTACCGGCATTACCGATAGTCCGCTGGTGGGTAAAAAGACCGCGCCCGGTGTCATGGTGGGTTATGTCTATCGATTCAAGTGACGGGATGGCATGCACCGCGTAGCGCTAGTGGAGGATCACCAACGTCTTGCCGAGATGATCAAGGCGACGCTCGCGCGTAGCGGTATTGAAACGGATGTCTTTCCCGATGCCGCCGCCGCGCTGTATGCGCTGGCGCGATTCGAATTCGCGCTGTTGATATTGGATCGCGGTTTACCGGATGGTGACGGCATCAAGTTGTTGCGCCGGTTGCGCGCGAGTGGTGCGACCCTTCCCTGCTTGATGTTGACCGCGAGAGATGCGATTCACGATCGCGTCGAAGGGCTGGAGAGCGGCGCCGACGACTATCTGACCAAGCCATTTTCCATGGAAGAACTGGTGGCGCGCGTGCGTTCGCTGATGCGCCGTCCCACGGTCATGGCGCCGCTCATGCCGGAATTTGCAGGGCTCACGATCGATCCGAAGAACGCCTGCATGGGTTGTCGGGATGAATGGGTGTCGCTGTCGCCGTCGGAGTTGCAGATCATCTTGCGCATGGTGTCGGCGGGCGGAAATGTCGTTCGGCATGCGCAGTTGGAACATGCGGCGTGGGGCCTGCATGACGAGGTCACGCCGAATGCCCTGGATGTTGCGCTTCATCGCCTGCGCAAGAAATTGTTCGCCATTGATGCCGGCATCAAGATCGTGAATGTGCGCGGCATTGGTTACCAATTGCAGAAGACTTCTGCGGATTCTTGATCCACCAGCTGGCCATAACGCATGAACACGTCAGTCGATGCCTTACCGGGATACGAACGCGAACCGGTACCACCTGCGAGCCGCCGGGGTTTTTTGTTCGAGAGCCTTTCCTCGCGGCTGCTGGTGACGTGCCTGTTGGCCTTGGCGCTGAGTCTCGCCGTGGTGTTGTCGGGAATCGAGTACGTGTTTGCTCACTATCCGGCCGAGGTCTTTGCAAGCGAGCTCATCGGGGAGGCAGTGCACCGAATGGCCAAGTCGGTGCAATTGGATACCGAAGGGCGGCCGGTCTCGGTGCCTACCTCGCCAAAACTCGAAGAGTTTCGTGCGGCGTTTGCGCAGCAAACGGGATATCAAGTCGTAGACGAATACGGTGACGCAGTGTTGTCATCGATGCCGATGATCGTCTCCGTGCCACACGAGGGCGGCTGGATGACGACGCAGCGCTCGCGCTTCGAAAGCGCCGGCCAGATCTTTTATGTGGAAACCGTGCCCATTCCTGGCACGCGCAAACCCTACTTTCTGCAAGTGGTTACCAGCGAGGTATTCGATACGACGCTTATTCGACTCCGGTTGGGAACGGTGCCCAAAGTCATCGGGATCAGTTTTCTGGTGGCTGCACTGATCTTCGGCGTCACCATGCTTATCACGCTGCGGCGCCTGGTGAAGCCGATTCGCGAAGCGTCGCAAGCCGCCGCCGGCATAACGCCGCAGAACCTGACGACGCGACTCTCGCTGCAACGCATTCCCAGCGAAATGCGCCCGCTGGTGGCCTCGTTCAACGATGCGCTGGCCAGGCTCGAAGAAGGCTATCTCGCGCAGCAAACCTTTCTTGCTGCCGCCGCGCATGAATTGCAGACGCCGTTGACCCTGATCCGCGGTCAGATCGAAATGCAGCCCGCTTCGGGCGACAGGCATCAGATCCTGCACGATGTCGATGCGATGTCGCGGCAGGTTCGCCAGTTGTTGCATCTGATGGAAGCCAGCGTGCTGCAGAACTACGAGTTTTCGCAGGTCGATCTGGAGCACGTGGTGCAGGATGTCACCGCTCAACTCGCGCGCCGCGCTGCAGCGCGTGGCGTAACGATAGAAACCAGCCTGCTCGCGCCCGGCAAACAGGTCACGGCGGATGAGGGCGGCTTGTTCATCCTGCTCAAGAACCTGCTGGAGAATGCGCTGGGTTTTGCGCCCAAAGGTTCCAGCGTGGTGATCATGGTCAATGCATCGTCGATCTCGGTCAGCGACGAAGGGCCGGGCATCGATGACGCGCATCTGCCTTTTATCTTCAGCCGCTTCTGGCGCGCGCCGAACAACAAGGCGGAAGGGTCCGGGCTGGGTTTGGCCATTTGCAAGGAGATCGTGCTTGCGCATGGCTGGCGGCTGGTTGCGGAGCGCACGCAGCCGGGGACGCTTTTCACCATCCATTTCTGACGCGCTGGAAGACAACGTTCGCGCCGCCGGGCCCTCGTAGGCTGGGATGAAATTCCAGCATTTATCCGCATGGCGATGCCGGGATTTCAACCGAGCCTACAAACGCGGGCCACGGTATAAAACAAAACTGCCGCGATGTTTCCATCGCGGCGGCGGTTTGATGGAGGCAGTCAGCGTATTACCAGGGTGCGGCGACCAGCGAGATCGGCTCCCAGAACACCGCCTTCGATCCACCGTGCGTATCGGCCGAAGCCACCGCTTCCTGGCGATGCGGTACCGTCCAACCGGACGAGCGCAGCACGGCCATGGCAACGGTCAAGTTACCGCGCAGGGCGGGAATGGCCTGATGGGCGAAATCTTTCAAGGCAGGGTTGATGGAGGTGACCTTCATCGCCTCGTAGGCGGAGATCATGCGGCAATGGTTGCGTACTGCTGCGCTGGCGAAGGTTTTGTCGAACGCATCGCCGTTAAGCGTCTGCATGCGATCCATCATCGGGCTGTCGGCGGTCGCCTGGCGGGCGTGATCGTTGGCGCCCGGTAACAGTTGCGCCAGTTGCGCGGTGAGGGCGGTGCGTTCCTGGATGATCGTGTTGGCCAGATCGATCACGCGCGGATTGGTGGATTTGGTCAGCGCCAGTTTCGCCATGGCGATCTGGTTGGCGTTGTCATCCTTGGCGCGGGTAAGGAAGGCCTGCTCGTCGGCGTTCAATGGTTGGACGGGGTCGGCGGCTTGCGCGAGTCCGGCTGCCAGCGTCATCCATACCAACACCAGCGACATGGGAACGAGCCTGGAGAAACGTGCAACGCGCATAACAAATCGCCTGTGTGACCGAGTTTTGCCCCTACGGTTGCCAATGTGAACTGTGGGAAGTTCAAAAGGTGTTTAGAATTCGTCAGACAAATAGTGGGCCGCACTAACGAGCGTCGTTTTCTTCAGCAAGCTGCTTTACGCGTGCACCGGACGGCGATGGCGCATTAACAACTGCCAGGCAATGAACTCGGCGGCAATCACCACCAGGCAACTCACCGGCGGCCACCACGCGTAGCAAGTACGCAATACGGTGATGCTTGCCACCAGCACGAGCGCCATGCTGATCAGCAACAAAGGCCAGTTCCGGCCGATGCCGGGCAAGCCGTACAGCAGCAACGGTACCGCCAGCATCGCGGCGGCGAATGCAAACTGCTGCAGAAAGCTGAGCGGCGTCACCAGCATGCCGCGCTCCAGCGACTCCAGCACGTTCGCCTGGTATTCCACGCCCGGCATGGGCGACTCGGGCGTCTGCAGAATGTCGCCGAGGCCCTCGGCGGTGGCGCCGATCAACACCCAGCGATCTTTCAGCAGGCTCACAGGCACGCGGTTGTTGAGCACATCGACGTACGACAAGTAACCGAAGGCGCCGCGCGCGCCGGCGTAGCGCAGCAAGACGTAGTCGTCGCGCATCCACAGGTAAGGCGACGCATCGTTGTGCACCGGATCATGCAAGCCGGGCAGGTTGCCGCTCGGGGCGGCGTGGCCGACTTGCAGCACCGCCAACGCCAGCGAAGGCCAGTAGGGGCTGCCGAGCCCGGCTTTCAGATACGCGCCGCGCACCCTTTCATCGCTGTCTTTGGCGGCATCCACGTGTCCCAGTGCGGCCACGCTCTGCGCGATGCTGCTGACCGGCAACGCTTCCTGCAGCTGGCCGCCCAGCGAGACGGCTTCGGCGAACACCGGCAGCACCACCTTGCCGTTGCGGCGGATGGCGGCGGCAATCTGTTCGTCGTTGCTCGGATCGTTGGACGGCGTGGACATGGTGACGTCCATGCCAATGCCGCGCACGCTGTCTGCGCTAAGGCGATCGATCAGTTGCGCGTAGACGGAACGCGGCCAGGGAAAGCGGCCGATTTCATCCAGGCTCTTGGGATCGATGGCGACGATCACCACGCGGTCGTCCGGCGTGTAATGCCAGTGGCGTGCGTTGAGGTCGTAGAGCGCGTTGTCGAGCGGGACGGTGACACCGCTGACGATCAACAGCATCAGCAGGCCGACGCCGGCCATCCAGAGCATGCCGCGGACGAGCCAGGTGAAGGCGGTGGGCATCAGCGGTTTTCCCTCTTCCCTTTGGGGTTAAGGATTGCTCTTGCTGCGGCGACCGGGAATGGCATGCGTCAGTCTGAACCTGGCGGATTACGTCATTTTGCCTCGCCGTCATTCCGGCGAAAGCCGGAATCCAGTTCAAATATGCGTTCGGAGGACACAGCCCATTAAGAAGGTTGAGTGCTTCGCACAGCGTGCTTGTACTGGATTCCGGCTTTCGCCGGAATGACGAGCGCTTCGATTTAAGCTTGAGGGCTTATGTCACCCTCATAACAACAACCACAGCACCACCCCGCCGCCCGCGGCAACGGCACCGATCCGGCACGCCAGGCAACCACTCAAGCGAATCTTCTGCACCGCACCCCACGGCCCAGCATAACCATCGGTATCGATCGTCTGCACGCGTACGTACCAGGTGCCGGAGCCCGGCTTCCTGGTCTGCAGCAGCGGCTGGTCCAGCGTCTGGTCGATCTGCGGATGCGCAAAGTCGGGATGGCGGTCGAGCTGGATGTGGTACTTCTGCCCCGGCGTCCCGGCGGGCCAGCCGAGGCTTACCGCGTTCTTCGACGATGTGGGCTTGCCCACTTCCGGCGCGGGCGGTTGCGGCACCAGGTCGAACGGCATCGGATCGGTGAACGGACCAAGCTTGCCGGTTTTGTTGCGGGTGGCAATGCGCCAGTAGTAGTGGCCGTACGGCAACGCATTGGGTGCGCGCGCGTTGTCGCCAGTGAGTTGCGCCTCGCTGGCCAGCGGTTGGGCGAAGGATTCGTCGCCAGCCAACTGCCACACATACGAAGCGGCTTCCAGGCTTTCCGTCCAATGGAAGCGCGGACGAGTATCGCGCATCTTGCTGCCGGGCAGCGGGTCGATCACCAGCGGCGGCTGCGGATGGGCGTTCATGTGCAGCGTGCACACGCCATCGTCGCCTTCGAGTTTTTGCGCATCGATGCCACGCACGCGTATGGCGTAATCGCCATCCGGCACGTCCGGCAGGCTAAGTTGTGCGGAACGGGTGACGTGGTCGAGCAGCAGCGTTTCGAACTTGTCGTTCGGCGCCAGCTGCACGCGGTAGTGCGTGGCGCCATCGAGCGGTGCCCAAGCCAGCACGAACGGCAGCTTGTTCACCGATTGCGTGGGGCAGTGCAAGGTGGGCGCGGGCAACAGCAACTGCGCCTGGGCGGGTTTGCTGCCATCGCTCACGGCCACGCCGTGTTCCTTCGGCACCAGCACGTGCGCGTGATCGCCACCCACGTCCACGCGGCCGGTCAGCACCTCGGT
>NZ_DATEJY010000208.1:0-6829 GCF_035277725.1 Dyella sp.
TTTCGTTACCACGGCGTTTCATCAGCAAGGCAGCCACGTGGTTGCCGATGGCATGTTGACGCTGCGCGGCGTAACCAAGCCGGTGAGCTTGAACGTGGTGTTCAAGCCGCAAGGCAACGGCGCCACGCTGGATGTTACCGGCACGGTGAAGCGGCTGGATTTTGGCGTGGGTGGTGGGCAATATGCCGACACATCGGTGATCGGGCCGGATGTGAAGGTCACCGCGCATCTGGTGCTCGCCTCCAGGTAAGCCACGTAGGTTGGGGTGCGAACCCCAACCTACCGTAGCCATTGCATCACGGCGGCGGCGTCGAACGGCCAATCCAACTCGCGCCCATCGCGCAGATTGCGCAACACCGGCACACGCGTGCCGTAGCGCCCCTCCAGTTCCTGGCTGTCGTCCACCCACACGCTATCGAAATCTGGCGCGCGCGCCTCGGCCAGCACGGCCAGCGCAAGGTCGCACAAGTGACAGTAATCGCGTTGATAGAGCACGAAATCGACCATACGTGCGCTTGCAGAATGCCCCGGCAGAAACGTCCGCGTAGAATAGCCGGTTCATCCCCGTCCCCGCAGCGTCCCCCATGGCTGTCAGCGCTTTCGATATCTTCAAGGTCGGCATTGGCCCGTCTTCCTCTCACACGGTTGGCCCCATGCGTGCGGCGGCCCGTTTTTCGGAACGCTGGCTGGAGGAAAAAGGCGTGCTCGATCGCGTCACCCGCGTGCGCGCGGAACTCTACGGATCGCTGGCGATGACCGGCCGCGGGCACGGCACCGACAAGGCCGTGATTCTCGGCTTTGAAGGCGAGCATCCGGATACGGTCGATCCCGACATGATTCCGGAAATATTGAAGCGCGTGCGCACCGCCCACCGCATTCGCGTGCTGGGCAAGCACGAGATCGATTTCGACGAAAAGCGTGACCTGGTGTTCAACAAGCGCCAGAAGCTGCCGTTCCACACCAACGGCATGCGCTTCACCGCGTATGACGCCGATGGCAACGAACTGGCCACGCGCGATTATTACTCGGTGGGCGGCGGTTTCGTCGTCAATCACGATGAAGCGGCAGAGGACCGCATCGTCGCCGACACCACCGAGCAGCCCTACCCGTTCCACACCGGCGAACAACTGCTGGCGTTGTGCGAGCAGCATGGCCTGACCATCCCGCAGTTGATGATGGAAAACGAAAAGGTCTGGCGGAGCGAAGCCGACATCCGCGTCGGGTTACTCACCATCTGGAAAGCCATGCAGGGCTGCGTCGAGCGTGGCCTGCGCTCACCAGGTACGCTGCCAGGCGGTCTCAAAGTGACACGCCGCGCACCGGCAATGGCGACGGAACTGCGCAACCAGCCCGAGGCGTCACTCAAGGATCCACTCACCATTCTCGACTGGGTGAACCTCTACGCGCTGGCCGTGAACGAGGAAAACGCCGCCGGCGGACGCGTGGTGACGGCACCGACCAATGGCGCCGCCGGCATCGTGCCCGCCGTGCTGCACTACTACCACCGCTTCTGCCCGAAATCCGACGAACACGGCGTGATCGATTTTCTGCTTACCGCCGCGGCGGTCGGCATTCTCTACAAAGAAAATGCATCCATCTCCGGCGCCGAAGTCGGTTGCCAGGGTGAAGTGGGCGTGGCCTGCTCCATGGCTGCCGGCGGCCTTACCGCAGCATTAGGCGGCAGCATCCATCAGATCGAAAACGCGGCCGAAATCGGCATGGAACACAACCTCGGCCTCACCTGCGACCCCATCGGCGGCCTGGTGCAGATTCCATGCATCGAACGCAATGCGATGGGTGCCGTCAAAGCCATCAACGCCAGCCGCATGGCGCTGAAGAGCGATGGTAAGCATCGCGTATCGCTCGACAAGGTGATCAAGACCATGCGCGATACGGGCCTGGATATGAAGGACAAGTACAAGGAAACGTCACGCGGCGGGTTGGCGGTCAACGTGATCGAGTGCTGAGGCATGTTGGCGTGCAGACCCTAACGCAACGGTGTGCATGGCAACGTTGGGGTTTGCACCCCAACCTACATTCACCGCTCGAATACGATGCTCGCAATCGCTCCATTGGCATCCGTGCGCGGTCTCATCGACACATCCCAGCCGTAGAGTTCGCACAGGCGTCGAACGATCGCCAAGCCCAGGCCGGCGCCGCTCCCGCCAGCGCCTTCACCACGCACGCCGCGCTGGAATAGACGTTCCGCATCTTCGGGCTTGATGCCGGGGCCGGTGTCGATGATATCGATGCGGCCTTTTTCTACCTGCACCGTAACGCAGCCTTCCAGCGTGTATTTGATGGCGTTGCCGATGAGGTTGGTAAGCGCCACGGACAAGACGGAAGCAGGTGCGTTCACGGTTACCGCATCGTTTTGCAGCAATTCGACTTCAAGCGGCTTATCGCGAATCTGCGGGCGTTGGCTTTCGATCACATCGGCAGCCACTTTCGCGACTTCGGTGATTTCGCCGCGCGTCGGTCCGCGGCGTTCGGCGCGGGATAGCAACAATAGTGCTTCGATCAGCTCGGTCGCCTGGCGCGAGGCGCGTTCGATGCGCTTCAGGCGTTCGCGCAATTTGTCGGTAAGGTCGGGCGAGCCTTGCAGCAATTCGGTAGTGCTGGAAATTACCGCCAGCGGCGTACGCAATTCGTGACTGACATCGGAATTGAATTCGCGATCGCGTTCGACCATCGCAGTCAGGCGCGTGGAGTATTCGTCGAGTGCTTGGGCGAGTTCGCCCACTTCGTCATCGGCAAAGTGAGGCGCCAGTGGTTCGGCGCGCCCTGCCTTGCGGAAATCGCGTAGACGCCGCGCAAGTTCGGTAACCGGTTTGAGCACTTTACGCGACAGCCACATGCCGATAGCCAACGACAGCAGGCTGAACAAAATGACAGAAATTACCAACGAGGTAATAAGTTGACGCTTGCCAATATCCTCGCGACTAATGTCATAACGGATAAATCCGATGATTCCATCCTTTCGTCGCACTGCAAGCTTGTAATGCCGAATACGTCCACTCTCATCGGCCTCATACATGTCATGGACGCCTGTACTTAGGCTCTGCCAAGCAAGCGGCATTTTATAGAGTGTGCGATCACTCTTGATCCAGGCCTTGACCAGTTCGGATACGACGGGTTGGTTAGGATTTTCAATAGTTTTATCAACCGCTTGGTCGACGTCGGCCTGTAGAGCAGCCGCCACTAATTGGTCCTCAACCTTTGCGCGCACATACAACGAAGCCACAGCAAACAACGCGCTGAGGCCAAAACCAAACAGCGCGAACGAGATCAATAGGCGGAAACGAAGCTTACGCCTGGACTGCATCCGGATCGACCATGCGGTAACCGATGCCGTGTCGTGTATGGATCAACGCCTTTTCGAACGGCTTGTCGATCGCGGCGCGCAGGCCGTGGATGTGCACACGCAGACTGTCGCTGTCGGGCAGCTCCTCGCCCCACACTTTCTGCTCCAGGTCCTGGCGCGTGACCACGGACGGGCTGGCCTCCATCAGCGCCTGCAACAGCTTCAAGCCGATCGGGTTGAGCTGGATGGACTTGCCATCGCGGGTCACCGTGAGGGTGTCCAGGTTGTAGGTCAGGTCGGCCACCTTCAGCACCCGGCTCTGCGGGCCCTTGCCGCGGCGCGCCAGCACTTCCAGACGTGCGGCCAGTTCCTGCAGGGCGAAGGGCTTGGTCATGTAGTCGTCTGCGCCCGACTCGAAGCCGGTGAGCTTCTGCTCCAGCGCGTCGCGGGCGGTCAGCATCAGCACCGGCGTTTGCTTGTGGGCTTCATGGCGCAGCTTGCGGGCGACATCCAGGCCGTCCATGCCGGGCAAGGTCAGGTCGAGCACGATGACGTCGAAGTCATGGACCACGGCCAGATGCAGACCGGTCACGCCATCTCCGGCGAAATCCACCACATGACCGCGATCTTCCAGATAATCGCCAATGTTGGTGGCGATATCGCTGTTATCTTCAATCACTAGAACGCGCATGCGTTTCTCCGCTACGCAACCGGCGTACCGGTCGGGACGTCGCCAAGCTTAACGAGAGTGCGGCGCAAATGTTAAGCGCCATCCTGAATACCGATATCCGAACGGAGAATCCAGGCAAAGAAAAAGCCCGGATACCGCGACCTTACGCCGCCGCACCCGGGCTGAAGCTACTGCCCCGATACCGTCGTCTGCTGTCGCACTTGCGATTGAAGTAGCGAGCAAACAAACAGTGGTGCCTTTATAGGGGCGAGGCGGTTACGTGGTAGTTAACCCGTACTCACTGCTTGGTTAATGCGTCTGCATGCGTTGAAACTTGTGTGCGGAACGTGAAGGCGCTCAAGCGCGTTTCGAAGCCTTGGCGACGTGCCGTTCCAGGTGGCGGATGATGTGCTCGGCCACGTTGACCCCCGATGCCGCCTCGATGCCCTCCAGGCCCGGCGATGCATTCACCTCCAGCACCAGCGGACCGCGCTTGGAGCGCAAGAGGTCGACACCGGCAATACCAAGCCCCAACGCTTCGGCGGCATCCACCGCAATGCGCTTCTCCGCCGGGGTCAACTTGGCGGCCACGGCGGTACCGCCACGGTGCAGATTGGCGCGGAATTCACCGGCCACTGCGTCGCGCTGCATGGCCGCCACCACTTGGCCGCCGACCACGAAACAGCGCAGGTCGCTGCCCTTGGCTTCGGCAATGAATTCCTGCACCAGGAAGTTGGCATACAGGCCGCGGAAGGCTTCCACCACACTTTGCGAAGCGCTGCGTTTTTCCGCCAGCACCACGCCGGTGCCCTGGCTGCCTTCGTTGAGTTTGATCACATGCGGGGGATCGCCCAGCATGTCGAGCACGTCGGTGGTGTCATCCGGGTTGTCACCAAAGACCGTCACCGGCATGTCCAGGCCTTTCGCGGCAAGAATCTGCAGGCAGCGCAATTTGTCGCGCGCGCGCAGCACGGCGTCCGACGAATTAGGGGTGTACACGCCCATCATTTCGAGCTGGCGCAATACCGCTGTGCCGTAGAACGTGCTCGACGTGCCGATACGCGGAATCGCCGCATCAATATCGTGCAGGGCTTTGCCCTTGTAGCGAATCTCCACTTCGCCCGGCGCAATGCGCACGTAGCAGCGCAGCGGGTCGAGTACGCGCACGACATGGCCACGCTCGCGCGCCACTTCGACCAGGCGCTGGGTCGAATACAGCCGCGCATTACGCGAGAGGATGGCGATTTTCATGGCTGGTTATGGGTATGCGCGAGTTTGGGCAGGGTATAGGAAAGGGCGGGATCGACCTTGAAGCGCCCGATCAAGGCGGTGCGCCCCAAGAGCATAGGAAACAGCATGTGCCGGCGATCCGTCAGATTTATGTCAACTTCAAAACGTTCGCCGGCCAGCTTCACTTCCGTACGGATAAACCAGCGCTCGCTGCGCCCGCCGCCGGTATCGACCACCACTCGTCGGTCGCACGCCGGTGCTTCGCACTGCACCTGGCGCACCGAACGGCGGCCAAGGCCCACCATGAAGCGCAGCCAGGTCTGTCCATCGCGGCTAAAGGTTTCCAACTCATCCACGTGCAGTGAACTGCTGCGCGCGCCGGTATCCAGCTTGACCTTGAGAGAGGCGATGCCGAACTGCGGCAATGCCAAGCGTTCCCGCCAACCGAGGGTGATCACATCCGCCATGTCAGCGCACGCTGTCTTGAGTTATTTCGGAGGGGGCCAAAAAGGGACTGATGCGGCAGGAGCTGACAACATTCAACTCTTACTACACGGGGAACCTCGCTAGCGTAGCTGGCGCGGGCCGCCAAACTCAACAAAAGCCGAATGTTTTATGCCGCCTGTATCAGGGCCATAGTGCTTGAATGCCGTGCACGCCAGCCGTGAAATCAGGTGCCAACCAATTCGTCATAGGGCGGCAGGTTGATCACCGTTCGCGCGGCAATTTCATAGGCGCGCTCCAAGTCCTCGGCGGCGTGCAGGCGATCCTCAAGCAACTGATATTCCTCGGGCTCCGCTTCACCCTCGGACAAGGCTTCACGCAGGGCACGGATTTCCGCGGCAACCGCTTGAATCGCGATGACTAGTGTCTGGTTGCTGATTTCGGGCACAAAACGCTCCTATGAAACCTTGGCTACTGCCAACCTCAGCCCTTGGCCTTGGCCAACTCACACTGCCTGGCAACCGCAGCCCGCGCCATATTGTCCAAAGCCCCCTTGAACGCCAGAACGGTCATTCGTGTGCGTGGCTCAAGTTGATAGTGATACCCCTTGAGCTTCGGATTGTACTGGCTGGTTTTCAACTTAGGATCTCTGCGGATCTCGATAAGCTCCGCCGAGTACTCGGTCCCCTCTGGAATCCAGAATTCCTTGCTGGGAAACCAACCCGAAACGTCATGCAGTGATGTACCGCCCCCTGGCAGTACCTCCGGACCATCTTTTCCGCCCGCCACATCGACGTCAGCCTCACTGGTCATCCACTTATTCAGCTTTTTGCTGAAATATTGGGTCGACTCCCAGCGCGGATCGAGCACGCCGTCGCCTGGATAAATCCCGACTTTGATGCTCTTGAAGTCATTGCCCATCACCGACCGATATAAGTCAGTACTTGTGGTCGCCATCGCCTCTTCCCTAGTCCGCGCCTTCACAGGCGAAATCCATGCTGCCTTACTGGCAGATTTCACGAAGCAGATCCGGTGCAAGCAAAATGGAGCGGGTGAAGGGAATCGAACCCTCGTCAGTAGCTTGGGAAGCTACAGCTCTACCATTGAGCTACACCCGCAATGCCGGGCGATGGTAACCGGCGGATGCGGCTTTGGGAATCCTGGACTCGTCCCGCTTTTTT
>NZ_DATEJY010000209.1:0-3299 GCF_035277725.1 Dyella sp.
TCTTACTGTGTCACAAAAATCCATTTGCAGAAAAGCGATACCTGGTACTATTGAATAATACAGACTTCGGGTGATCGCGATGAGAGAAGATGTCGATGAATTTGACGCGTATCTGAACCATCTGGCGCAGGCGTTAGGGCACGCCGATCGTCATGCCGGCCTCAAGGGTTACTGTTCGGGCTTGGTAATGCCGTTGTCACGCAAGAGCGTCGAGCCGATGGCCGCGCATATTGACCCACTTCACGCGAGCGCGAAACACCAATCACTCCATCATTTTGTGGCCAAGGCGGAATGGTCTGACCGAGCGGTCCTGCAGCGGGTACGCGAATGGGTGATGCCCGCGTTAGGCCTGCACGCTGCTGAAGAGGCTGGCTATTACTGGATTATTGACGACACGGGCTTCCCGAAGAAGGGCAAGCATTCGGTCGGCGTAGCGCGGCAATACTGTGGGCAACTGGGCAAACAGGATAACTGCCAAATCGCCGTGAGCCTGTCGATCGCGACGCAACGCGGCAGCCTGCCAATTGCCTGGCAGCTGTATGTCCCCAAGGAATGGATTGACGACCGGGAACGTGCTCGTCGCGCTGGCATTCCCGACGAACTGGTTTTTCAGACCAAGCCACAGATTGCGCTGGCCCAGCTTCGCGAGGCTATAGCATCCGGCATTGCACCGGGCATTGTGCTTGCCGATGCCGGGTACGGCGACGAAACCGCTTTCCGGGAAAGCGTAACTGAACTGGGTTTGTTGTATGCGGTAGGGATCCGGCCGGGCACCTCCGTGTGGGCGCCCGGTACGGCGCCACTTCCACCCAAGCCCTGGAGTGGCCGCGGTCAGCCACCGAAATTGTTGCGCCGTGCGCCCGGCCATAAACCGCTCGTGGTGAAGGAACTGGCCATGCAATTACCCACGAACGCCTGGCAAACCGTAACCTGGCGGGAAGGCAGCAACGCCGCACTTTCCTCACGCTTTGCCGCCGTACGGGTTCGTCCCGCGCATCACGACTATTGGCGAAGTACCGTTCGCGACGAAGAATGGTTGCTTATTGAATGGCCTGATGGCGATACGGAGCCGCTCAAATACTTTCTCACTACTGCACCCGAGGAGGCGAGCCTCGAGCAGCTTGTCTTCGTGACCAAAATGCGCTGGCGCATCGAGCGCGACTATCAGGACCTGAAGCAGGAGTTCGGGCTCGGTCATTATGAAGGGCGAGGCTGGCGTGGCTTTCACCATCACGCCACACTGAGTATCGCTGCGTATGGGTTTCTGATGGCTCAGCGACTCAAAATACAATCAGATGGGCGTGGTAAAAAAAACTTCCTTGAACGCGCGCTGCCTGCCCTTCCCCCGGATTACATCCCCCGGGGCAGTCCAGCGCGCTCAACGCCACGTACCTGATTCCATTGCTACGTTGCGCATCCTGCTTGGACAAAGGCTCATGCAACGATGGCATTCGTCCTGTACAACAATAGAGTGCGCAACTGGTTTTATGACACAGTAGTACTAACAGGTTGCTGAAGTACCGCTGAAACACGTCATCGCGGAGAGTTCGTCAAACGTTGATAGATGGACTTCCACTTGCCACATCGAGATCATGCGCGGCGCCGACACGTTCACCGAGAGTCTGTTTTCTGTACGCAAGCTGGATGAGTTCGTTCCGAAGTCGCATCCGTTGCGTTCGATCCGCGTGATGGCGAACGAAGCGCTGGCGAAGATGGATCGACTGTTCGCCCAGATGTACGAATCCGACATAAAGGGCGGGCGGCCGAGCATCGCGCCAGAGAAGTTGCTGCGAGCCATGCTGATTCAGGTGCTTTACAGCATCCGTTCCGAGCGCCAACTGATGGAGCAGGTGCAATACAACCTGCTTTTTCGCTGGTTCATCGGCCTGGCAATGGATGACGAGGTGTGGGTGCCCACGGTCTTCACGAAGAACCGCGAGCGATTGATCAAGCACGATGCGATCATCGAATTCTTCAACGAAGTGGTGGCCATTGCCGAGAAAAAGTGTCTGCTTTCGGGCGAGCATTTCAGCGTGGACGGCACGCTGATCCAGGCGTGGGCCGGACACAAGAGCTTCGTACGCAAGAACGGTGACGATCAGGACAACGATGGTGATGGCGCGGGCGACTTCAAGGGCGAGAAGCGCAGCAACGAAACACATCAGTCGAGAACCGACCCTGATGCGCGGCTCTATCGCAAAGGCAAAACGGCCAGCGAATTGCGGTACATGGGCCATACGCTGACCGATAACCGGCACGGCCTAGTGGTCAATGCGCGCGTGACACGCGCCGACGGGCATGCCGAGCGTGAAGCGGCGAAGATCATGGTTCACGACGCGCGGCAAGCGGCAAAGGATCCGAACGCAGAAGTGACGTTGGGTGCAGACAAGGGTTACGACGCCCAGGAATTCATCGAGGCGTGCCAGCAGATGAAGGTCACACCGCACGTTGCGCAAAACACCGCGGGGCGACGTTCGGCGGTGCCCGATACGATTGCCTCGAGCGTGGGCTATGCCATTTCGCAGCAAAAGCGCAAGTTGATCGAACAAGGTTTCGGCTGGGCCAAGACCGTGGGACGCATGCGTCAGGTGATGGTGCGCGGTTTGAAGAAGGTGGACCAGATGTTTGTGTTGAACATGGCGGCCTTCAACCTCGTGCGCATGCGATCGCTGGCAGAAGTCCGCCCATAGCGGCGGGACACGGCGGAAATGAGGCCAGAATCGACCTCGCACCGCTTTAAAAAAGGTTGGTTCGCACTGAAATTGCACAATGCGAAAGATTGAATGACGGCGGCCGCGTAAATGGAGAAAAGCTGCTTCCGTCGGGGTGTATTTCCGCAACCTGCTAAGCCGGTTTCTCGAATACACGAGCGACGATATTGCCGTTAGCTTTCGGGAATTGAAGTCCCCGCAGATCCAAGCTCTAACGGAGCTGCCCTGCTTGTTCGCCTATGAGGGCACGAATGAACCAATGCGTGTTGGGCGTTTGAAGAAGGTCAAGCTCCGCAACGACCGCGTGCTTTACATCGAGCCCACCTTTGATGGCCGTGTGCCTCCGATTGCCTTTGAGCAGATCAAGCCCCTTCAAGCCGCCTTGGACATTCGTAACTGGGAGCTTAGCCGAACGCACTGGGCGATCAAGGATGAGGACCTTTTCGACGTATTGACGGGCGCTGGTCTTGTGCCCGGCGATGCCGTAAGCCCAAAGGTCGAGAAAGCGGACTTGCCACCCGTCTCCGCCCCCGAGTTCCAGGCCAATACTGTCGGGGCCTTCATTGAGGAAGTATTGAACCTCGACCA
>NZ_DATEJY010000210.1:0-12918 GCF_035277725.1 Dyella sp.
GGCTGGGGTGAAAATCCCAGCGCTTTTCGGCTTTCCGATGCTGGGATTTCATCCCAGCCTATGTGACGCCAAAGGGGCGATGGCTGACGGCGCATATTTGCGCAACGCATCACGTTACTTACAATGCACCGCCCGTCGAAATTCGAGCGGGCGCAGGAACTTGCGTGCATCTACAGGCGCAAGAGGGAAGTGGTCGGACGTTGCGTTTTTATCCGCCAACAATCATCCACATCAGGGGTTTCAATGAACAAATGGATTTCCAACGCGGCCATGGCGGCCGCACTGGCTGTTGCGTCCAGCACGGCCGTGGCTATGGATGGCAATTTCTTCATCAACGGAGAAGCTGCCGGGTCTAATGCAAACATCAGGAACTTGGAGAACAAGGACAACACCAGCATGTCCGGGGCGTTGCGCGCCGGCTATCTGTGGAACGCCGGCTCCGTTTCGTGGGGTGCCGAAGCCGGTTATGTCGATCTGGGCAAGGTCACCGGCAGCGACAACTACGCCGTGTACGACGCCGTGGGCGTCTACGATCCCATCCACATTTCCGTCAAGACGCAGGGCGAACTGCTGGGTGGCGTGTTCAAGCTGCACTACGGCGATTACGGCTGGTTCTTCTCGGCGCGCGGCGGCTGGTTCCATTCGCACACCACAGGCAGGGCGAGCGACCAGCTCGGTCTGTCGTCGGTTTCCGAAACGCGCAACGGTGACGGCATCTATGCCGGTTTTGGCTTTGGTTATGACTTCACCAAGCACCTCGGCATCAGCCTGAACTACGACTATTACAACAGCCGCGCGAATGGCATTTATTCCGGCCATTTCAACACTGGCATGTACGGCGGCACGCTGGAATATCGTTTCTGATTTTTGTTGTGCAGCAAGCAACGGCCGCTTTGTGCGGCCGTTGTTGTTTTTAGAGATCGAGTTCGCCCTGGATCAATACGACGCATTGGCCACCGATGGTGATGGTTCCATGGGCGGCATCGCGTTTGACGCGAATGTATCCATCACGTCCCACTTCGCGGCCCTGACTGACCAGATAGCTGAGGCCATAGCTCGTATCGCCGCGCTCGGCGAGAAACGCCATGATCGCCGCATTGGCGCTGCCAGTGACGGGATCTTCCGGAATGCCATCGCCAGGACAGAAAGTGCGCACGACCATCTGCGCGGGGCCGGATGATTCGCGACCGAAAACGCTCACACCCATGGCGCCGTGCTGCTCGCTCAACTGCACGAGCGCGTGCATGTCCGGCTTCAGCGCGCGCACGTGCGCCGCCGCGCGAAGATCGCACACCCACCAGAGCGGACCGGCATGGATCAGGCTTACCTGCGCATCGCTCAATGTGAGGCCGATCGCTTCGGAAATCGCACGGCACGTGTCGGTGTCGACACTTTGCAGGCGCGGCGGCGGTGCCTGGACATGAATGACGCGCTCCACACCTGTTTGTTCGATTTCCACCGGCAGCAAACCCGCAGCGCATTGCTGGGTCAGTGTGGTTTTACCTGCATCGACGAGCCCGGCTTCCATTGCTGCGTAAGCACTGCCGACACTGGGATGTCCGGCAAACGGCAATTCCTGCTTCGGCGTGAAGATGCGCACGCGATAATTCGCTTCCGGTGTCGTTGGCGGCAGCAGAAAGGCGGTTTCGGAAAGATTCGTCCAGCGCGCAAACGCGCGCATCGTGGCATCGTCCAGGCCCTCGCCATCGATGACGACGGCAAGCGGGTTGCCCTTCATCGGCTGGCGCGAAAAAACATCGAGCTGGATGAAGCGGCGAGTGATGGACATGGGCACGGGACATGGCGAGTGGATCGCCATCCTAGCATTCGATATTCGCGCGCCAGCCAGGCACATATCGATAGCCGGATGCTTGCCGCCATGTGCTGGGATTTCATCCCAGCCTACGGTTCCCTCCCCCTGTCGTGGGGGAGGGAACCTTCTTGCAACTTAGAATCCGCTACGCAGGAACACATCCAGATTCGCCACGTTCAAGGTGCCGATGCCGGCGCCCTGGTTGTAGCGCGGCGCACCGTAGTAGAACCAGTTGTCACCAGCGCGAACGCTGTTGAACGGCGAGAAAAAGCCGTAGCCGAAGATGTTCTGCAAGGCATACACCTGCGGATTCCACAAGCCGATGCGATGGCCGGTGCTCTGCCGCAGCAACGCCGTGATGCCGTTGAGCTGCGGCGCCACGAAGCTGGTGCCGCCTTCACCGGAAGCCAGGCCGCCATCAACGGTCGATACGAAGATGTAGCCGGTTTCCGGATCGGCATTCAACGAAATATCCGGCACGTTGCGTCCCGCGAAATGGCTGGGCAGTTGCAGCAGCGTGGTGGGACCGGCGCTGGGATCGTTGTAGACCAGCGACTGGTTCGGCTCGCTGCGGCGAATACCCCAGGTGAATGCCTGATAGAACGGTTCGTGCCAGTACACGCTCACGCCGCCGCCACCGCCGGTGGCAAACAGATTGATCGGGCGCACGTACTGGTTGAAGTAGTTCTGCAGATAATCCCAGCCCCACACGCTTTCCTGCGTGACCGATTGCGTGGGGCCGGTGCCAAACTGATAGCTGTACGGCGTGGTGGTGCCGCCCGCGGCGGTGATGTACGGATCGGAAGCCGGGGAATCCACCGTCAGCGGTGCGGTGTATTGGCCCACGCCGGTGCCCGCGCCGAGATCGCGCACGGTGTCATACGCGCCCGAATCGCCCGATGCCGCGAACAGCGATTGCCCTTGTACGGCCGCTTCCAAAAAGATCTTGTGGAACGCACGCAGATCGCCGACGTCGGTGGTGTCGGTGTTGCTGGCGCCCGTTACGTTCAATGCCGCGAAATTGAAGATTTCCGGCAAGCCCCAGCTGGTGGAGATACTGTCGGCAATGTTGTCCGACACCGCTTGCGCGAACGCATCGACGTAGCCGTCGGTGGTATTGGGCGCGTCGTACACGATGATGTTGGCGTACGGCGCGACGCCGCCGGATTGCTCCACGTCGATCGAGGTTTCGCCGCTGCCGCCATCGATGGCAGCACCGCCATCCACATGCACCTGCGTGATGCGGTTTGGCTTGGTCGCGAGACCGATGTCGGACCAATAGGTGGTCGCGTCGCTGGGATAGAAATCGGACAGCGTCACGATGCCCACGGTCGAGCCTTTGCCGACCACGCCGCGGTGATAAAGCGGATTGATGTTGTAGAAGTTGGCCACGTCGCCAACCGTGTATTCACCGGGCACACCCGACGCGGTCGGATTGCTGTTGGTGCCACCGGCGCTCTTGTTGCTCGGCGCGCTGAGCTTTGCGTTCGGCGCGGCGAGCGCTGTGAAGGCCGATGAGGATACGTGATGCGGGCGATAGATCTTCTCGCTGCTCAGGCCGGCTGCTACATCGACCACGTCGGCAATGGCTGATGGTATCTGCGGTGACGTTGCCGGTTTATGGAAACTGTGACCGTTTTCGCGCGAGACGTAGTTGTGAACCGAGGTCTGGAACAGTTTGCCGAACTGGCTCAGCGTGCCACTGGTGCGGACGGCCAAATGGCTCGGCAATACCTCGCTGCTCAGGCCCTGGCTTTTGAGGTAGGACTGCACGCGCGCGATCTCTGCGTCAGTGGCGCCGTACTGTTGCGCAAACTGCTGCGTGGTGAGGAATTGCTGATAGTGCGCGCTGCCGGGTGTGACGGTCTCGCGGATGTAATTCTCCAGCGCGGCCTGGTTATGCAGCTTCAAAACCAGCGTGACGTGCACGGTCTGATCGGCCGGCGCGGTACCGGCATCTACCGCGGGTAGGGCGCTTGCGGCCCATGCGCCGGCGCTGGCGCCGGTGAGCAGCAGGCCAAGGGACAACGAAAGCGACTTGCGATGCAGCGTTGCAAACATGTGCTTCTCCCTAATGAGCGCGCCGGCATGTGCGCATGCAAGCAAAGGTTGAAAAACACATGCCCCTTGCCGCACCCGAACGATGTCGTTGCGAAGATGATTGATGGTCGACTTCCTAGCGACGAAAGTCCGTCTCCCCTGACGACCAGCATCGCGCCGCTGAGATGAGCCTATAGCGCTGTCATGAAACCTGGAAGTGCCTGAGATGCATGTGGGCAAAACAAGATGTCATGTGAGAGTGAATGCTTATGAGTTGTCTCGATTCAATGGAAAACATCGAGGCCGCGCGTGTAGTCCTCCCTTGGTAGCGAGCTACAAAAATCGTGTGCACTAAGTTGAACAAACGGTTTGCGTGAGTGAATCCCTACCCGCGTGCAGGGCATTTCTTTAGGCAGCGGCGAAGCGATCAGTTAGCGTTTGCAAAATTTTTACGCTTGGAACCGCTTCCCCCGTTGCGCGGTTCGCTGGCGGGATCTTGTTCAAAACATCAAGGAGTTCTTTTCATGCGCAAGTTTGCAGCGATCGCCACGGCGTTGGCGTTGGGTACGGTGTCGTCCGTGGCGATGGCCGATGACGGTAATTTCTTTGTGAATGCCAATGCGGGTGCGTCGAGTTACAACACCAGCAATCCGTTCTCTGGCATGGAGGGAAATAGCTTCAGCAAGACTGGCAAGGCGGGTGCGCTGCGCGCTGGTTATCGCTGGAACAGCGTGGTCGATTACGGTGTTGAAGTGGGTTATGGCTTCCTGGGCAACACGACCGCACGTCTTGCTGGCGAGAGGGCATCCGCTCGCTTGCAGGATCAGACGCGTGGCTGGTTGCTGGGCGGCAACCTCAACTACAACATCAACGAGCATTGGTACGTGGACGGCCGCGCCGGCTGGTTCCGCGCGCGCAGCTTGTACGAAGCGCGCTTCTTGCCGGATCCGCTCAGTGCATCCGGCCGTGCGGCGGTGACTCGCACCGGCGAGTACTTTGGTATTGGCGGTGGCTACGACTTCAACAAGAACTTCAGCCTTGGTCTGGCTTACGACACGTATCGCGTGCCGGAGAACGAGTACAACAAGAACACCCGCATCGGCATGTACTCCTTCCAGGCCGAATACCGCTTCTGATTCAAGGCGTTCTCCACTCTTTTACGGCCGCCTCGCGCGGCCGTCTTTTTGTGCGCGGCCCGGTTTGGGCGCACAATACGACGGTTGTGTCCCGTGAGCGCAAGGCTTGCGGGGCTTTATCCCCAAGTCGAAGCCGCCGCCCATGACCACCATCAAGCAAGACGATCTGATCCAGTCCGTCGCCGACGCCCTGCAGTACATCAGCTACTACCACCCGGTCGACTACATCACCAATCTGGCCAAAGCCTATGAGCGCGAGGAATCGCCGGCTGCGAAAGACGCGATGGCGCAGATCCTGATCAACTCGCGCATGGCGGCGGAAGGGCATCGTCCGCTGTGCCAGGACACCGGCATCGTCACCGTCTTTCTGAAAGTCGGCATGAACGTGCGTTGGGACGCCACGCTGAGCCTGGAAGACATGGTCAACGAGGGTGTACGCCGCGCCTACAACCATCCGGACAACAAGCTGCGCGCCAGCGTGCTGGCCGATCCGGCCGGTAAGCGCGCCAATACGAAGGACAACACGCCGGCAGTGATCAATGTTTCCATCGTGCCGGGCGATACGGTCGACGTGATCGTGGCGGCGAAGGGTGGCGGTTCGGAAGCCAAATCCAAGTTCGTCATGCTCAACCCCTCCGACTCCATCGTCGACTGGGTGCTCAAGACCGTGCCGACCATGGGCGCAGGCTGGTGCCCGCCCGGCATGCTGGGCATCGGTATCGGCGGTACGGCGGAGAAGGCCATGCTGCTGGCCAAAGAAGCGCTGATGGAGCCGATCGATATCCAGGATCTGATTGCGCGCGGCCCATCGAGCCGCGCCGAGGAACTGCGCTTGGAACTGTATGAAAAGGTCAACGCGCTGGGCATCGGCGCGCAGGGGCTGGGTGGCCTCACCACCGTGCTCGATATCAAGGTCAAGGATTACCCCACCCACGCCGCGAACCTCCCGGTGGCGATGATCCCCAACTGCGCCGCTACCCGCCACGCACACTTCACCCTGGATGGCTCTGGCCCCGTGATGCTCGACCCGCCCTCGCTGGCAGACTGGCCGACGCTCACCTATGACGCCTCCAAGGGCCGCCGCGTCAACCTCGACGCCGTGACGCGCGAAGAAGTCGCCAGCTGGAAACCCGGGGAAGTGCTGCTGCTCAACGGCAAACTGCTTACCGGCCGCGATGCCGCTCACAAGCGCATGGTCGATATGCTGAACAAGGGCGAGAAGCTGCCGGTGGATTTCACGGGCCGCTTTATCTACTACGTCGGCCCGGTCGACCCGGTGCGTGACGAAGTGGTCGGCCCCGCCGGCCCCACCACCGCCACCCGCATGGACAAGTTCACCGAGCAGGTGCTGGCCCAGACCGGTTTGCTGGGCATGGTCGGCAAGGCCGAGCGCGGTCCGGCAGCCATCGAGGCGATCAAGAAGCACCAGTCGGTGTACCTGATGGCCGTTGGCGGCGCGGCCTACCTGGTGTCCAAGGCCATCAGGGCCAGCCGCGTGCTGGCGTTCGAAGACCTGGGCATGGAGGCGATCTACGAGTTCGAGGTCAAGGACATGCCGGTAACCGTGGCGGTGGATTCGGCCGGTACGTCGGTGCACAAGACCGGGCCGCGTGAGTGGCAGGCGAAGATTGGGAAAATCCCCGTCTCTATCGAGTAACGTAGCGCGCTTCGCGCGCCACGTTCGCCTCCTCTCCCCTCTGGGGAGAGGAGTGAGGTGAGGGGCGAAGGCTTGCCGGAAACCTCCATAGACACGTAGGTTGGGGTGCGAACCCCAACATCGCCATGTTGGCCAGAATCGCCATGTTGGGGTTCGCACCCCAGCCTACGTTCGCGAGCACAGGCGTTTGGCCATCCAAACGCTATCCCTATTGCCGAATTGTCGGTTGCATTCCACCTGACGCGGCGCAACACTGGCGGGATTGACTTTTCCCGCAACCCTAGACAGAGAAACCGTGACCTCGAATGCCCCCGCGCCGCTTTCCGCCGGCGCACCCTGGATCGTGATGAAGTTTGGCGGCACCAGTGTCGCCACCCTGCCGCGCTGGCAGAACATCCGCGAACTCGTTGCCAGCCGCCGCGCCGAAGGCGCACGCGTGCTGGTGGTCGTGTCCGCGCTGACCGGCATCACCGACGCACTCAAACAACTGTGCGTCCAGGAAGACAAAGGCAAACGTATCGAGGCGTACAAAGCGATCGCGCAGCGCCATTACGACCTGCTCGATCACATGCAGCTTGCCGTGCCGGATACCCTCGCCGAACGTTTGCGCGAGTTGGGCAAACTGGCCGAAGAGGGTCCGGCGGTGATGGGCGAACTCGCCTGGTCTGCGCTGGTGCAGGCGCACGGCGAGCTGATGTCCAGCGCCTTAGGTGCGGCGTTTCTTTCGCACGCCGGCCTGTCCACGCAATGGGTGGATGCGCGCGACTGCCTGGCCGCGATTGCGCTCCCTAACCAGAACGAGCGCACCAAGCTGCTTTCGGCGATGGTCGAAGCCAAGCCCGATCCCGCCTTGAATACACGCCTGGCCAAGCTGGGCGAAGTGTTCATCACGCAGGGTTTTATCGCGCGCGAATCCCAAGGCCGCACCGTGCTGCTTGGTCGTGGTGGTTCGGATACCTCGGCGTCGTATTTCGGCGCGCTGCTGAAAGCACAGCGCGTGGAAATCTGGACCGACGTGGCCGGCATGTTCACCGCCAATCCGCGCCAGGTGCCTGGTGCGCGCCTGCTGCAGAAACTGGATTACGAAGAAGCCCAGGAAATTGCCTCCACGGGCGCCAAGGTGCTGCACCCGCGCTGCCTGTCGCCGCTGCGCGAACCGCGCGTGCCGATGCTGATCAAGGACACCAACCGTCCCGAGCTGGAAGGCACCGTGATCGGCCCGGAAGTGCGCGAGCACGCGCCGAGCGTGAAAGCCATCAGTGCACGCAAGGGGCTGACCCTGGTGTCGATGGAGTCGGTGGGCATGTGGCAACAGGTCGGTTTCCTGGCTGACGTATTTGCGCAGTTCAAACAGCATGGTTTGTCGGTGGACTTGATCAGCTCGGCGGAAACCAACGTCACCGTGTCGTTGGACCCCACCGAAAACCTGCTCGATTCCGATGCGGTGGCGGCACTCGCCAGCGATTTGGCGAAAGTCTGTCGCGTAAAAGTGATCGCACCGTGTGCCGCCATCACCATGGTCGGCCGCGGCATGCGTTCGATGCTGCACACCTTGTCCGGCGTGCTGGCGGAATTCGGCCAGCTGCGCGTGCATCTGATTTCGCAATCATCCAACAACCTCAACCTCACCTTCGTGGTGGACGAGAGCGTGGTCGACGAACTGGTGCCGCGCCTGCACGAGATGCTGATTGCCGCCGGCGCCCTGCGCACCGACGACAGCGCCTTGTTCGGCCCTAGCTGGCAGGCCTTGTACGGCAGCGGTGAAACCGTCACCGCGGCGGATGCCTGGTGGCGCAGCGAGTGTCGCGATCGCTTGCTGGCGCTCGGCGCCGAAGCCACGCCGCGCTACGTGTACCACTTGCCCACCGTGCGCAAGCAGGCGCGCGAGTTGAAAACGCTCACGGCGGTGGATCGCCTGCATTACGCGGTAAAGGCCAATACCCATCCGGCCATCCTGCGCGCGCTGGCCGAAGAAGGGTTCGGCTTTGAATGCGTCTCGCCCGGTGAATTGAAGGCCGTGATGGCCGCCGTGCCGGAATCCGCGCCGCTGCTGTTCACCCCCAACTTCGCGCCGCGCGAGGATTACGCGTGGGCTTTCAGCACACGAGCTACTGTTTCGCTGGATTCGCTGTATCCGCTGGAACATTGGGGGGAGGTTTTCCGCGGTCGCGAAATCGTGCTGCGCATCGATCTTGGCCGCGGCCTGGGTCATCACGAGAAGGTGCGCACCGGCGGCAGCGGCAGCAAGTTCGGCCTGCCAGTGGATCAGCTCGACGCCTTCCTGCGCCTGGCCGATACCCACCGTGTCACGGTGCGTGGCCTGCATGCGCATCTGGGCTCCGGCATCCTCGACGTCAAGCATTGGAGCGAGGTGTACAGCCAGCTGGCCAGCATCGCCGAGCGCATCGGCAGCGTGGGCTTCCTCGATATCGGCGGCGGCCTCGGCGTGCCTTCGCACCCGGGTGAGGCGCGGCTGGATATCGCCGCGCTGGAAGAAACGCTGCGCAAGGTCAAGGCAGCCTATCCGCATTACCAGTTGTGGATGGAACCCGGCCGCTACCTGGTTGCCGATGCGGGCGTGCTGATCACCCGCGTGACCCAGCAGAAGGGCAAGGGCTCCTGGCGTTACCTGGGCGTGGATACCGGCATGAACAGCCTGATCCGCCCCGCGCTGTACGACGCCTGGCACGAAATCGTCAACCTCACGCGTCTGGATGAGCCAGCCACCGCGCTCTACCAGGTGGTGGGCCCGATCTGCGAAAGCGGCGACGTGATTGGCTCCGACCGCCACCTGCCGGAAGCGCAGGAAGGCGACGTGGTGCTGATTGCCCAGGCGGGTGCCTACGGCAAAGTCATGTCCTCGCCTTACAATCTGCGGGATGAGGCGGAAGAGATCATCCTTGAGTGACGCCGCGCTTTACTCCCTCTCCCCTCCGGGGAGAGGGTGGGGTGAGGGGCGAATCTAGCGATAAATGGAAATCAAAGCGTGGTTTTATTTAAACACCCCGCGAGATGCCCCCTCATCCCAGCCTTCTCCCCGGAGGGGAGAGGGAGCGGTTTGAGGCGAGAAGGAGTTTGCTTCACTGATGGAACGCTTGAACGTGGATCGCGCACGAACATTGCGTCGGAACACGACCGATGCAGAACGATTGCTTTGGCGTCATCTGCGTGATCGACGACTTTCAGGATGGAAGTTTCGCAGGCAGCATGAAATCGATCGCTACATTGTCGATTTCGTTTGCCCAGATGCGCGGGTGATTGTGGAGCTGGATGGCGGTCAGCATCTCCAACAGGTGGAGCGGGATGAAGAACGGACGCGCCGACTTGCAGCCATAGGTTATCGCGTGCTGGGATTCTGGAACGATGACGTTTTGAAGAATACAGACGCAGTGCTTGAGGTGATCTTGGAGGCTGTGGCAAGAGCGGTCCCCCACCCCAACCCTCTCCCCAAGGGGGAGAGGGAGTAACAAGCGAGAACAAAGAACCGGAGCTTTCTGAGTGACCCAACCGATCCAACCCCGCCTGACCCAGGTCTTCCACTTCGTCCGCGCCAGCTATGCCGACGGCGTGGCCGAACTGGTCTATGCCTTCGACCACGGCGAGGAACTGATCGAACGCGTACGCTTTCCCGCGCCACCCGCGTTGATGCCAGAACGCAAGCACGCGTTCAACGCCGCGCTGAAGTTGCTGCACCTGATCGCAGGCATCAGCTATTACAAAGCGGGTGTGCCGCCGAAAATCGAAGTGGCCGATGATCATCTCGACGACGCCACCGCCAATCTTCTCGACGATTTGTACCTGCACGGCCTGGCCGAATTTGCCTATCGCAACGGACTCGACTTGCGCGGACGCATTGCTTTCCCGCGTTCTGGCGAGCCGCCGGGGAAAGTGGAAGCCGCTGCGCTGCATCTGCCCAAGCGCACGCTTGTTCCTATCGGTGGCGGCAAGGATTCGCTCGTCGCTGTGGAAGCGATCAAGCAGATCGGGGGTGAAGCCACCGCGGTATGGGTAGGCAATTCGCCGCTGATCGCAGCATGTGCCGAACGCACGGGTTTGCCGACGCTCAACATCCAGCGCGAACTCGCCCCCGGTTTGTTCGAACTCAATCGCCTGGGTGCCTGGAACGGCCATATCCCGGTGACGGCGGTGAATTCGGCCATTCTCGCCGTTGCTGCCGTGCTCTACGGCTTTGACAGCATTGCCTTCGCCAACGAACGCTCCGCCTCCGCAGCCACGCTGGAGTACGACGGCCAACAGGTCAATCACCAATGGAGCAAGGGCTACGCGTTCGAGAAGCTGCTCAGCGATTGGCTGCATACGCACGTTGCCGCCGATCTCGATTACTGCTCACTGCTGCGCCCGTATTCCGAGCTTGCCATCACGCGTGTGTTTGCCAGGCACGCCGCCTATTTCGACGTCTTCTCCAGCTGCAACCGCAACTTCAAGATTCTTGGTCCCAAGCCTGCCGATCGCTGGTGCGGCCAATGCCCGAAGTGCCACTTCGTGTTTCTGGCGCTGGCGCCATTCCTGCCCAAGCCACGCCTGCTCGCGATTTTCGGCCGCAATCTGCTTGACGACGATGCGCAGGCCGCGGGCTTCGATGCGCTGCTTGAGTATCACGACCACAAACCGTTCGAATGCGTGGGCGAGGGCGCTGAAGCGCGCGCCGCGATGTACGCCCTGAGCCAGCGTCCGGAATGGCAGGAAGATGCCCTTGTCGCGCGCTTCCGCAGCGAAATCCTGCCGCAACTCGACGTAGCAGAGCTGGCGCTGGAGCCTTGGCTGCAGCCTGCCGGCGAGCATCGCGTGCCGGCGCGTTTGCAGGCGGCGCTGGCGACCATTGCCTGACATGCGCATCGCCGATCTTGCCGCACAGCGCGTAGCCATCTGGGGTTTCGGCCGCGAAGGACGGGCTGCGATTCACGCGCTACGCAAGCGACTCCCTGAATTGACGCTCGCGCTCTATTGCAGCGAGTCGGAAGCCGCGGAAGCGCAAGCGTTCGATGCGGCTCTGCGCGTCTATCCCAACGAGCCGGATGCCGTGGCGCTCAGTGCCTACGACATCGTCATCAAGTCACCGGGCATTTCCGCCTACAAATCCGCCATCGTCACCGCGCAAGCGCAAGGTACGCGTTTTACGTCCGGTACCGCGCTCTGGTTTGCCGAGCATCCGCACGCGCGCGTCATAGGGGTGACCGGCACCAAGGGCAAGAGCACTACCACCGCGCTGATCGCACACCTTGCCCGCGAACAAGGCGTGCGCACGGCGTTGGCCGGCAATATCGGTTTGCCTTTGCTGGAACTGCTCGATCAGCAAGCCGACCTGTGGGCGATCGAACTATCCAGCTTCCAGACCGGGGAGGCAGGGCCGCTGGAGCTGGGCGTGATCACCAGCCTGTACGAGGAACATCTCGACTGGCACGGTTCGCACGAGCGCTATATCGCCGACAAGCTCAAGCTGACCGACCAGGCCAACCAGTTGCTGGTGAATGCGCAACAGCCATTGCTGCGGGAAAAGACCGCGCAGCATCCGCATCGCCTGTTGTTCGGGACAATGGACGGCTGGCATGTGGCTGAGGGCGCCATTCGCCGCGCTACGCAGGACGTGTTTCCGCTGCAACGCATGTCGGTCCCAGGTTTGCACAATGCGTTGAACGCATGCGCCGCGCTGGCTGCATTGGAAGCGATCGGTATCGATGCAGTAGCTGCCGCGCAGGGACTGGCTTCATTCCGTCCGCTGCCACACCGCCTGCAACCGTTAGGCGAGCGCCATGGCCTGCAGTGGATCAACGACTCCATCAGCACCACGCCGCAGGCGACGCTCGCAGCGCTGGAAAGCCTGCAGGGGAGGGAAGTGACCGTCATCGTCGGCGGGCACGACCGTGGCCTCGACTGGACGCCTTTCGTCGAAGCAGTCAAAGCGCGCGTGTCGTTACGCATCGTCGCGCAAGGCGCCAATGGCCCGCGCATCGCCGGGGCGCTGCGCGCCGCCAAGTCGGACGTGCCGCTAGGCGATGTCGATCACCTAACGGATGCCATCGAGATGGCCCGTACCATCACGCCGGAAGGCGGCACGGTGCTGCTGTCGCCGGGAGCGCCCAGCTTCGACCAGTTTCACGACTACGCCGAACGTGGTCGACGCTTTGCCGTGTTGGCGGGATTCGATGAACAGGCCATCGTGGGCATTGCAGGCCTCGGCATCGCCTGACGCGCGACGATAAGCTGTACACACCCTCCTGCAGTCTCCTGGGGAGTGCGGGAGATGGCGAGCC
>NZ_DATEJY010000211.1:0-5044 GCF_035277725.1 Dyella sp.
CAATCTCAGTGGTCTCACGACGCGCGGTTACGATGTTGGCGTGCAATACGCCTTGCCATGGCAGCAATACGGCAGCTTCAAACTGAGCTTGAACGCCACCACCATGCAGCAATACCGCATCGATGGCGATGACCACAATTACGTCGGCGAAACGTCCAGCAATGGCAACCTGCCGCGCTGGCGTGGCCTGTTGAACGTGGACTGGGATCACCATGATTGGCACGCGAGCTGGTCCATGCGTTATATCGGCCCGAGCACGGTGGGCAGCGCCCACGAAGGCTTTTGTTTCAACACGGCCGCGGATGGCTCCTGCGTGTATTTCCGCGTGCCGTCGATGATCTATCACAACGTGTCGGTAAGTCGGAAATTTCCCGATTGGCACACCACGTTCTCGTTAGGCATCGACAATGTGGCCGACAAGAAACCACCCATCTACTACGGCTACTACTCCAATGCTGCCAATACCGACGCCAGTACCTACGACACACTGGGCCGGTATTACTGGGGTCGGGTGCGCGTGGAGTTCTAGCCGATGAAGGATTGGAGGCATGTTTCAAGGCGGCTGGCGGGCATGCTGGCGATGAGCATCATTCCGCTGGCGATGGCGAGTGCTGCCGCAACCAGCATCGCTCCCGTCAAGATGGAAACGTTCCACATCGGTGCGTTCAACCTGGCTCTGCGTGCTGATACGCAAACTTTGGCGCGCCTGTCGCCACAGACCGAGCCCAGCTTCGACTTTACGCTCGGCCAGCGTTTGGCCGAACGGCAGGGCGACGGTTACGTGCAGATCGGCGATATCCATATCCGCCTGCGCACGGGCAGTGGACCATGGCGTGATTTTGCTTCCGACCACGCGCGGCGCCCGATTACGCCGTTGACCACGGATGGAAACACCTTCGCCGCGGCGGACATGACCGCGACGCTGGGGCAGGATTTCCCGCTTAAGCTCACGCGCTCCTGGGTGAAGGACGGCGATGGTGTGGTCATGCGTTTCGTGCTGAGCAATCCAGGCAACGAAAGCATCGACGTCGGCGCGCTTGGCCTGCCGATGGTATTCGACAACATCCTTACCGGTTGTTCGCTGGAACAAGCGCACACACAGGCGAGTTTCGCGGACCCGTATATCGGCGAGGATGCCGGCTACGTGCAGGTGACGCGTCTCAATGGTAACGGCCCCGCACTGCTGGTGCTGCCGGAGGCGGGCACGCCATTGGAAGCGTGGAACCCCATCGCCGATACGCGTCACGCGAAACCGGACGACCTGTTCACCGACCGCGGGCCGCGCGGACAAACCGCCGAGGGCTTTTACGATTGGACCGTGGCCAGCCGCGGCTTCGCCGAGCAGGAATGGGCGCATGCAGGCGAACCGTGGAACGTGCCCACCAGCATCGTGCTCAAGCCCGGCCAGACGCGCACGCTGGCCTTGCGTTTCGTGCTGTCACCGTCGATCCGCGCCATTGAATCCACGTTGATACGCTACCAGCGCCCGGTGGCCGTCGGCATACCGGGTTACGTGATCCCCACCGACCTCACCGCATCGTTGTTCCTGCACAGTCCGCAGCCGGTGGCGCATATCGACGTGCAGCCCAAGGACGCTCTGGAACTCATGCCCGCTCCGCCACAGCACGGCTGGACACGCTATACCGTACGCGCCAAGGGCTGGGGCAGAGCGCGCGTAACGCTGCATTATCAGGACGGCAGCGTGCAAACGGTGAGTTACTTCATGACCAAGCCACTGCAACAGGCGGTGGCGGACCTGGGCCATTTCGCTACCACGCGAGAATGGTTCGACGATCCCAACGACCCGTTCCACCGTGCGCCCGCCATCCTCACCTTCGACCGCGAAGCCAACGCCATCGTCACGCAGGAACCGCGTGTGTGGATCGCCGGCATGAGCGACGAAGGCGGTGCCGGCAGCTGGGTGGCGGCGATGATGAAACAGCTCGACAACCCCGATCCGCTGGAAGTGGCCAAGCTGGAGCGGTTGATGGACGAAACCGTGGTCGGCACATTGCAGGTGGCCACGGGCGCGCATGCCGGTGCGGTGCGCAAAAGCCTGTTCTATTACGACCCCGCCGCCCATCCCGGCTACTACGACCCGCAACGCGACTGGAGCACGTGGACGTCCTGGTCCAAGCAAGACGCCGACGACCTTGGCCGTTCCTACAACTACCCGCACGTCGCCATCGGTCATTGGGTGATGTATCGCCTGGCGCGCAACCATGTGGGCCTGGTCACCCGGCATGATTGGCGCTGGTATCTCGACCATGCTTATCAAACTGCGGTAGCCATGATGCGTGATGCGCCCCATTACGCGCAGTTTGGCCAGATGGAAGGCGAAGTGTTCGTGGAGATCCTGAAAGATCTTCAACGTGAACATCTCGATGCCGAAGCGGCCAACCTCACGCAACTGATGAAAGCGCGCGCCGACCACTGGCGCACGCTGGCCTATCCGTTCGGCAGCGAAATGCCGTGGGACTCCACCGGCCAGCCGGAGGTCTACGCCTGGATGCGCTATTTCGGCTACCAAACACAGGCCGCACAAACCCGCGAAGTCATCCTGGGCTACGACCCTGCCTTGCCCAGCTGGGGCTACAACGGCAATGCACGCCGCTACTGGGATTTTCTCTACGCGGGCAAGCTCGCGCGCATCGAGCGGCAGATCCATCACTACGGTTCCGCCCTCAACGCCGTGCCCTTGTTCGATGCCTATCGCGCCAATCCATCCGACCTCTACCTGTTGCGTGTCGCCTATGGCGGGCTGCTGGGCGGCATCGCCAACATCGACCGCGACGGATTCGCCGCCGCCGCGTTTCACTCCGATCCGGATGCCATGCGCTTCGATGCCTACAGCGGCGATTACGGCATGGGCTTTTTCGGCCATGCCTACGCCAGCGCCACCTATCTGGTGGATGACCCCACCTTCGGCTGGCTGAGCTTCGGCGGCAATCTCACGCAAAGCGCCGACGGTTGGCGGCTCACGCCGCGCGACAGCGCACGCACGCGCGTATTCATTGCCCCCGCCAGCGCCTGGCTCACCCTGAGCGCGGGCAAGTTCGAGTCGGTGGACTACCAACCCGGTCATGGCGATATCGTTTTGCATCTTGGCCCTGCCGATGCGCACACGCCGGTGGCACGGTTGAGTGTGGAAGCGACTACTGCTGGCGCACCGCACTACCAGCTGCAAGGCGTGCCGATCGAACGCGGCCAATACGTGATCGCGCTGCAAGCGCATCCCACCATCGTGCATTTAACGGTCGCCTCGCATTGGCGCTGATAAACGGCTCGCTACGCGACATGAAGCGATACGGCTGATGCTTGCCGCGATGCGCTCCCTCCCTAACCCCAATGCTCCGAATTTAAGGGTTTTCAATCGCAGGAAACTCTCGTTCGTCATTCCAGCGAAAGCTGGAATCCAGCGACTTTTTAGCCGAAAGGCACTGGATGATTCGCTTCGCTCACCCCTTCGGGGCCGTCCATTCGGACGTTCTCCGCGCTTCGCGCTACGTCCAGCTTTTGCTGGAATGACGGGTTTGGGTTCTGTGGCGACTGGGAGACCTTAAGTTCGGAGCATTGACCCTAACCCTCCCCTGCAAGCAGGGGAGGGAACCATTTGTCGCAATGGTCGAGATGCCGCTTCGCTTGAGAGCTATTTATAGAAGTGCCCTCAAGGCATGTAGCTCAACGTTCGCGAGAACATGTCCCTCCCTGCTTGCAGGGGAGGGAGACGGACACGGCCAGCATCAAGCTTGCCGGCTCAAGCCTGCGCCATTGGCGCTAACCGATATGACGGCACTGCGCTCATCACGCACGGCGGCAAACTGCCGCATGTCGCTATTTGGTAGCGAGAACACAGCAAGGTCGGCTCGCGGTGCGTGGCGCAGTTGTTGGTGAGCAATAACGTAAAGCCACGGACAGGTTAGACCCGAAGTTAGCACCGTATGGCTGCGTCTCGCATCAGACAGATCGTTGCGACAGTCCTGCGGATTGAAGGCTACCGACCAGTGGTGTCAATCTCAGGCAAGCACGTGTGATCCAATGTGATGTGGTGCTGGACCGGATTCTTCTCACAAATGAAGAAATCGCAAGGAACGGCGCCTTTGGGAGCGTAGTGGCGGAGAGCCATTTTTGAGCTACACCACGGGCAAATGGCGGTCAGCGTGGTGAGAAACACCTTCCCATTAGGGGCCCGCTCAACGTACATCCTGCCCATAAGAAAATGAGCAAACCCCTGCTTTTTCATGACCCATGATATGAGCCAACAGGTGGACGCTATACCCAGCCCGAATAAAAATGCAAAAGACAAAGAGGAGTATTGAGGTTGCTTGAATGGAGAGAACAGCGTGAAATACAGTCCAGCAAGGCTCGCCAAGCCTGTAATGATTGAAAAGGTGTTTAGATTATCGCCTTGCACAGATGCGCCGGCTAATAGGAGCTTGCGCCCAATTTGCATTTGCTCGGCGGTAAATGTCGGTCTCCCCTGGTTACCTAACTGGAAATGGGCTCCCCGAAAGTCACCAACGCCAACATTCACGCCGTGGTCTCCAGATTGTGAGCCGTGATTGTCGTGAGCCATGATATTCCCCGTTCCTGACCTTTGAATATTTGTCCAGAGTTAGGCTCCATTGGTCAATAGCGGTGAACATCTCGATGAATTTATAGATGGCTTTCCGTCGAAGACTACTGTCACCGCCTCAGAAAATGCATCCCTGAAAGAGCTCTAGAACGTGAAGGTTATTCGCATCGCCATCCAAGCGATGGTCGCACATCAGTTCTCGGCGTCCTTTTTTGCGGAGCGTGACATTTCGATGCCCCATACCGCATGCGCGACACTTTCAATCTTGGCGACGAATCGATCCACATTAAGGCCGGCTACAAACGCCAATGCGTAAAAGCCTACCTCGCTAGGGCGTGTTAACACTATACGTGTTTGACCTTATACTTCGTCGATGGAAATTTCCGAAGCCCAATTTCAACGAATCGAACATTGCTTGCCGCAACAACGCGGCAACGTCAGCATGACAAACCGGGATGTGTTGAATGC
>NZ_DATEJY010000212.1:0-2549 GCF_035277725.1 Dyella sp.
CACACACACCTGCACCTGTGCGTTGTAGACCGTGTAGAAATTTTTGTTGCCGTCGTTGACGACCGTGGGCGTGTTGTTGTTGTTTTTATTCGGCGCCGTGTAGTTGTTGGAAATGATGAAGCTGGAACCTTGCTGGTACGAGAACAGATACACCGTGCTCAGCGAGGAATAGTTGCTGTCGCCGATCACGCTGGATGGCGAAAATTTCGAGCTCGAATTGAGTATCTTGATCGGAAAATTCTGGATGTTGGTCTGTGAATTGAGGTTGGAGCGCTTCAGCACCGTGGTCGAGGTGGTATCGACCGAACGGTTTCCGCCAGTGAGCGCCTGGCGGAACTCATCCAGCGAGGTCATCAACGCCCAGTTGAGCATGTTGCCGCTCCAGTGCCCGGTGCACACCGGGCCGGTCGCGCCGCTCACCGGCGTGAAATAACCCGCGCCAGTGTTGCTGTTGTAGTCGTAGCATTTGGCCGGGTCGAAGTAGCCCAGATAGGTAGTGCCCGATGAGTAATCGCTGCTGCCCTTATAGGCCGCCACCGTGCCGGTCGGATATTCCACCGACAACGCCAGCATCAAGTTCGCCGGCACGTTAGAAGTGCTGTACACCGGTGTGTCCGACAGCGTGGTGGAGCCGGCGAGGGCGGCTCCGCTTGCCGTCAGCGCCAAGACGCAGGCGAGCAGCTTCACGTTGAAACGCAGTGGGCGCAGGGACATGAACATGGCCATTTCCGGAAGTTGGTCGGTGGATGAAGCGCGCGAGCCTGCACGCATCAACGCAGGAAGCTCTGTACGTACGCCACGGATCCCTTCTTGCCGTTCACGCGCACCGTGAGGCGAAAGGCGGCAGTGGCGCCGTTGTTGAACGGTTCGTTCTGGTCGGACGTCTGGTTGGAAACTGAAGCGCCCAGGATCTGTGCGCCTGGCGTGACGCAACCGGTGATGGTCGCCGGCCCGGCCGCCTGGCAAAGCCGCTCCACCACGTAGTAGATGTCGTCATCGTTGGTGTTGGCTTTCGTCACCTGCGCAATGCTGCCGCTGGTCAAGTTGATCAGCACGTTGGGAATGTCGCCCGTGGAACGTGACGTCGCCGGCTGCGGTTCGGCGTAATAGCCCAGTGAGGATTGATCGTTGTCGCTGGTGGGCTGCGCAAAGGTGATGTTCTGCAGTGCATCGACGTACGCGCGCTCGGCTGACTGCAGCGCGCTCTGGCGGAACGTCATGCTGCTGGCGATGGTGTTGCTGGTGTCCACCGAGCGCATCAAGGCCAGCGCGGCCAACAGCGTTACCACCAGCACGATCAGCGCGATCAAGGTGGAAATCATGCCTTTTTGCCGATGCCGGCTACCGGGGCGCTGCGAAGTGATGAAGTCGATCATGTCGCGTGGCCTTAGTAATACGTGGCAATCAGCGCGTTGCGCACGGGGATGGTGGTGTCGTAGACCTTGTAGTGATACTGCGTGTTCGTGGTGATCGTGTATTGCAACGTTGTATCCAAGTCGGGGAACAGCACGAGCTTGTTGCTGGCGGCGCTGTAGTCGCTTGAGCGTTCCGCCAGGCGGCCTTGCGCCACGATCGCTATGCGAATCGCCTTGATCTTCGTCATGGCGGCGTTGGCAGCCGAAGTGCTGGCGGTGAGCGTGCTGATCGAGTAGTTGCCGGTCGGTTGCACCCAGGTAAGGCTGTTGGAGCCGCTGGTCTGGATGCCGTATAGCGCCTTGATCTGCACGATGCCGTCGGCGATCGGCGTGACGGTGGCGGCGTTGCCGTTGACCTTGCGCTGTAGCAGATCGTAGGAGACCAGCGAATTGGTCGAGGTGTCGATGCCGAACAAGGTGAAAGTCGGCGCGGGGCCAAAATCGAACAGGTTGGTGGCGGTCTGCAGGCCTTTGGTCGGACTGTTGGCGGTGCTCAGCGCGATGGTGGTGCCGCTGACTTGCGCGGTCGGCGATGCCGTAGGTATCTGCGCCAAGGCACAGGTGCTATCGGACAGCGTGCCGGCCAGGTAGTCGCCACTGAGGATGCCGAAGCTATTGCCCACTACCACGCTGGCGGCCGATGGCGTGCTGCTCACCGTGACCTTGAACACCTGCTGCGCCGGGTTGCCGGCGACGATGCCGATGACGTCCGGAACGTTGCCGCCTCCCGCGGCGATCAGCACCGGCACCAGGCGTGTGGTAAGCGGCCATCCCGATGAGGTAAACGGCGAGGGCAGGGAAGCGGCCGGCAATACTTGCGTGCTATCGGTATAGGCCGTGATGGGGCATCCCCACAGGCCCCAGTTATTGCCTTGCGTAATGCCGGAACCTGCCGTGCGCAGTTGCCGCTCCAGCGTATACAGCGCATAGCTGCCGTTCTGCTGCGCATCGTTGCCGGTAGTGGTGGTGCGCTTCTTGCCCTCGTACACGGCAAACGCGGCCATGATGGCCAGCATGCAGATCATGCTGACCAGCATGCCCACCAGCAGCTCGATCAGCGAAAAACCTCGCTGACGCGCGGGCGCGCGCGGCTTGGCGTACGCGGAAGAATCAATTGCCGATCGCGGTGGTGGA
>NZ_DATEJY010000213.1:0-2569 GCF_035277725.1 Dyella sp.
AGGCCGATGTGCTTCACGAGCCCTTCGCGCTGCAATTGCGCGAGTGCAACGACCTGCTCCTCGCTCGATCCTTCCGCCGGGCTGTGGATGTTTCCCATGACGCGAATGTTGACGATATCGAGCGCGTCGAGGCCGAGGTTGCGAAGATTGTCGTGTACGCCGCGCCGCAGGTCTTCCGGCTCGCGCGCGGAAAGCCATGAACCGTCGTCGCCGCGAACGGCGCCCAGTTTGGTGACGATGGTCAGGTCATCAGGATAAGGATGCAGCGCCTCGCGAATGATCTGGTTGGTGATGTGCGGGCCGTAGAAGTCGCTGGTGTCGATGTGATTGACGCCGGCATCCCGTGCTTCGCGCAGCACGGCGATGGCGGTGTTGCGATCCTTGGGCGGGCCGAACACGCCAGGACCGGCGAGTTGCATGGCGCCGTAGCCCATCCGGTTCACGGTGCGGCCGGCGAAGGGGAAGGTACCTGCAGCAGAAGCGAGCTTGGACATCGGGAATCTCCTTGTTAGGTAGGCACCTACTATGCAGGCGACCGGTTTGTTAGATAATCCATGCCAATGTGCACGGGCTGTGCAAAGAACTGGACAATGGCCGTAGAGTTCAACGATCTCGCTGCCTTTCTTTCCGTGACGCGCGCCGGCGGTTTTCGCGATGCGGCGCGGGCCAGCGGCGTTTCTGCCTCCGGCCTAAGCGCGGCCGTGCGCCGGCTGGAAACCAAGCTGGGCGTGCGGCTGCTCAATCGCACCACGCGCAGCGTTGCGCCCACCGAGGCGGGCTTGCGCCTGATCGAGCGGCTGGGCCCCGCCTTGGCCGAAATGGAAGCCGCGCTGGATGTGCTGAACCGCTTCCGCGATCGCCCTGCCGGGACGCTGAAGCTCAACGTGCCCGCCGGCGTGGCACGCGTGGTCTTGCCGCCGATCGTCACGGCATTTCTGAAAGCCTATCCGGACATCCGCATCGAAACGGTGGTGGAAGACAGTTTCGTCGACGTGCTGTCCGCCGGCTGCGATGCTGGCATCCGCTACGACGAACGACTTGAGCAGGACATGGTGGCGATTCCGATTGGTCCACGCGTGCAGCGTTTCGCCACGGCGGCCGCGCCAAGTTATCTGGACCGGCATGGCCGCCCGCAACATCCGCGCGACCTGCTTGCTCATGCCTGCCTGCGCGGGCAATTCGCCAGCGGCGCGTTGCCGGTGTGGGAATTCGAGCGCGAAGGCGAAGTCATTCGCGTGGATCCTACCGGACCGCTCCTGGTCAGGCCGGGGCCTGCGTTCGACCTGGCGGTCAATGCGGCGATTGGCGGGCTCGGCATCGTGCACCTGTATGAGGAATGGGTGCGCCCGCATCTGGAAAGCGGCGTGCTGGAACCCATTCTGCAGCCGTGGTGGCAGAACTTTGCCGGACCGTTTCTCTATTACCCCGGGCATCGTCATCTGCCTGCGCCGCTGCGTGCCTTTGTCGATTTCGTGAAGGAGAGCAACGCAGCGATGCGTTGACGTTCACGGCGATTCTTGCAGGCGGCGCAAAACTGACTTCCACGCGGCGTAGCTTCGATCCCCCTCTCGACGCGCGTAAAGTTGCGCGGGTGTTCCACCTTCCCGCCTAGGAGTTCACGACATGGCGACCTTCCCTTCTTCGCCATTGCTTGATCGCATCGGCATGCGGCTGCCCATCATCCAGGCACCGATGGCTGGCGTGTCATCGCCAGCGATGGCGGCAGCCGTCGCCAACCATGGTGGGCTTGGCTCGCTGGGCGTGGGCGCCATGACGGCAGCGCAAGCGCGGGATGCGATCCATCAATTTCGTGCGTTGAGCGACGGGCCGCTCAACGTGAACGTGTTCGTGCATCGGCCGGCGCAGACGAATGCGCAAAAAGAGGCGGCATGGTTGCAGCGTTTGCATGCGGAATTCGAGCGCGCCAAGGCGTCACCGCCGCAAGGCCTGCGCGAGATCTATACGTCGTTTCTCGCCGATGACGACATGCTTGCGATGCTGGTGGAAGAACAACCCAAGGTGGTGAGTTTCCATTTCGGCGTACCGCGGCCGGATCAGATCACCGCACTGCGTGGCGCCGGCATCGTGTTGCTGGGATCGGCCACGAGCGTTGCGGAAGCCAAGGCGCTGGAAGCAGCAGATGTGGATGCGATCGTTGCGCAAGGCTATGAAGCCGGCGGACATCGCGGCGTATTCGATCCGAATGGCGAAGACAGCCGCCTGGGTACATTTGCGCTCACGCGTTTGCTGGTTCGCGCCTTGAACGTACCGGTGATCGCCGCGGGCGGCATCATGGATGGTGCCGGCATCACCGCCGCGTTGAAGCTCGGCGCCGTCGCCGCGCAATTGGGCACGGCATTCATCGCCACGGATGAATCGCTGGCCGATAAAGCATTCCGCGCGCTGCTTTTCAGCGACGCTGCGCATCACACGGTGATGACGCGCGTGATATCAGGGCGACCTGCACGCAGCTTGACGAATGACTTCACGCGCTGGGGCGCCAACGTGCCGGATGATGCGGTGCCGGATTATCCCGTTACGTACGATGCGGGCAAATCGTTGAACGCGG
>NZ_DATEJY010000214.1:0-14052 GCF_035277725.1 Dyella sp.
GTGACGGCGACCCGCACCATCGAGCTGCGAGACCGACGGCGGCACCGCCATCATCATGCCGATGCCACTGACGATCGCCAGCGACCAGATGCTCGCACCCACCGCCACCGAACCCAGCACGTGCGCGCCGACGTGACCGGCGAGCACCGCGTCGATCACGTTGCTGCCGATGGCGGCGAGTTGGGCGAGCATCAGCGGCAGGGCGAGGTGCACGGTGGCACCGATCTCCCGCCAGACCCGGGCTCGGTCGAGGTGAAGGCGTTTCATGGGTGGAAATTCTCAGGGCCGGCCATTGTAGCTTGGGTAAGGAAATAGGGATTGAGGGATTAGAAAAAGCCAAGCACGCGCACTGTTCGCCTTTGCGATTCCCTAAGCCTGATTAGCGTCGTGTCTCAGCTGGAACCTACCGCGAAATCTTGCAAGAGCCTCGTCGCCCCGGCAAAAGCCGGGGCCTAGCGACTTTAAAGCGAAAGACGCTGAGCCCCGGCCTTCGCCGCAATGCTCCGAACTTAAGGTTCTTCCAGTTCCCACAGAACTCAAATCCGTCATTCCAGCGAAAGCTGGAATCCAGCGACTTTGGGCTCAAAGGCACTGGATTCCAGCTTTCGCTGGAATGACGAACAAGAGTTTCCAGCGGTTGAAAACCCTTAAGTTCGGAGCATTGGCCTGGACCGGGGCGACGAGATAGGAAGTGAATGGCCTGGCTGAGGCATGACGCTCACCAGGTTCGCTATTCCCTACTCCCTATTCCCTATTCCCCAGATAGCCGCCAAGATTCAACGCTGCACCAGGGGAACGCTCGCATGAAGGATTTGATTTCCTACGAAGGCGCGCTCTGCGCCAACTGCCAGGCGCCGTTGCAGGGCGAGTTTTGCCATCACTGCGGCCAATCCGTGCACAGCGTGCTGCGGCCGGTGCATGGTTTGTTCGAGGAATTCTTCGAAACCTTTCTGCATATCGACGGACGCATCCTGCACACGCTGCCGGCGCTGTTCCTCAAACCCGGCTACCTTACCCTGGAATATTTCAGCGGCAGGCGGGTGCGCTATATCGCGCCGTTCCGGCTGATGTTCGTGCTGTGCCTGCTGTCGTTTTTCGTGTTGCACCTCGCCACGGATGTGATTGCGCAACGCATTGAACACCGCCATCAGAACAGTGCCGTGGTGATCGACCAGGGCGCCGATTTCTCGCAGGCGCAAACGCCGCAGGAGGTTCGGCGCCAGCTGGATACCAAGCTGCAGACGCTGGAAGCCACGCGCGCGATCGGCAATGCCGCCATCGTGGCGCAGATCGATCAGACCGAACAGAAACTGCGCGCGCAGGCGAACGAGCGCCTGACTGAGCTGGGTGCGCCAGCCGGCGCATCGACCGCCGTCAAACCCGCCGAGGCGCAGGTCGAGGGCACCAGCACGCCGGCGCAGCCGATCCATATCGGCTGGTTGCCGGCGTTTGCCAATCAGCGCCTGACCGAGTTCGCCGGTCACATCCGGAACAACCTCCATGCGCTCAAGCGAGGCACGACCGCCGAACGCCGCGAAGCCTGGGAGCACCTGGAGGCCGGCATCTATGGCGCACTGCCCGGCACCATGCTGGTGCTCGTGCCGGTGTTCGCGCTGCTGCTGAAGCTGTTCTACATCTTCAAGCGGCGGCTCTATATGGAGCACCTGATCGTCTCCCTGCACAGCCATGCCTTCCTGTTCGTGAGCCTGCTGCTGATCGTGATCGCCGGCATGCTCAACACCTGGTTGAGGCCGATCGCCGTCTGGGCCGGCTACGTGGCCGGCCTGCTGCAGATGGGGTTGATCCTGTGGGTGCCGGCCTACCTGTTGATCATGCAGAAGCGGGTCTACCGCCAGGGCTGGGCGATGACGCTGCTGAAATACTGGTGCGTAGGGTGGTTCTATTTCTGGCTGTTGCTGCTGATGCTGACGATCGCGGCAACCCTTGGCTTGGCCCACTGACTGTCATTTTCGAACGCGCGGAACAGCGGTTTTGCACAGCGTCAAGGGATTGACATACTCGTGTGTCAAGTCTGTGAGCCCAGTTGAAACACGACTAACCCGCACTTTCAACTCATTGATGTGTATAGCAATTTTTATGTGGTCAAAAGTTGAACAGCCTGTCACAAGGGCCGGTTTGATGCGCGAAACGGCCTCCTCTCAACGGCACATCCACAGACTTATCCACAGCTCTTGTGGATAAGCGAAAAAACATGTGCCGATGAGTCACTTAGGCGTTTTTCCTAGATGACAGCCTAGCAATCGCCGGCAAGCTCGCCGCCCATGTTGCCTACAGGCCGAGCCCGGCAGTTCCGACGGTCGCGCACGATACACTCAGCCATGCCATTCGTTCTTCGCATCGCCCTGCCGGTCCCCCTCCCCACCTTGTTCGACTACCTGCCGCCAGCCAATGGCACGGCGAGTGCCGGCAGCCGCGTGCTTGTGCCCTTTGGCCGTAACAAGTCAGTGGGCGTGGTCGTGCAAGTAAATGTGCCCGCACAAGTGGGCAACGCAAAACTCAAGCGCGTGCTGCGCGTGCTGGATGACGCGCCGCTGCTGGATGCCGAACTGATGCAGACCCTGGCCTGGGCCGCCGACTACTGGCTGGGTGCCCCGGGCGAGGCGTATGCCAATGCCTTGCCGCTGCTGCTGCGCGAAGACAAGCCGTTGCCGGAAACCCAGGAACCGATCTGGCAGTTGACGATCGCCGGCCGTAGCGCCCTGGACGCCGGTAGCCGGCGTGGCAGCAGTCGGGTGCTGTTGCAGACCTTGCTCGCCGCGCCCCTGTCAGCCGCCGAACTGGATACATCCTTGCCCGACTGGCGGCCGGCCGCGCGGCGCTTGGCCGACGCCGACTTGATCGAGCGCGGCGAACCGGCTCCGGCGCCCAATTTCTTTCCCCATGCGCCCAAGCTTGCGCTGCACACCGAACAGGAAACGGCGATCGCCGCGGTGACGGAAGCGTTCGGCCGCTTCCAGCCGTTCCTGCTCGATGGCATTACCGGTAGCGGCAAGACGGAGGTCTATCTGTCGTTGATCGAACGCACGCTGGCACAAGGCAAGCAGACGCTGCTGCTGGTGCCGGAGATCGGCCTGGCCCCGCAAACCGTGCGCCGCCTGCGCGAGCGGTTGGGCGTGCCGGTGGAAGTGCTGCACTCCAACCTGGCCGAAGGCGAACGCGCGCGTGCGTGGCTGCGCATGCGTGCGGGCGAGGCGAAGGTGGTGCTCGGTACGCGCTCGGCCGTGTTCACGCCGCTGCCGCATGCCGGCTTGATCATCGTCGACGAAGAACACGATGGCGCCTACAAGCAGCAGGAAGGTTTTCGCTATCACGCGCGCGATCTGGCTTTGGTGCGCGCGCGTGCCTTGCAGGTGCCGGTACTGCTCGGCTCCGCCACGCCATCGCTGGAGAGCCTGGCCAACGTCGAGGCCGGCCGCTATCGCGCGCTGCATTTGCGTTCGCGTCCCGCGGCCACGCATCCGCCGCAGGTGCAGATCATCGACATGCGCGCGCAACGGCTCGAACACGGCTTGTCGCCGGCTCTGCTGCATGCCGTGGGCGAAACCATTGCGCGTGGCGAGCAAGTATTGGTGTTTCGCAATCGCCGCGGTTATGCGCCGGTGCTGTTGTGTCACCACTGTGGCTGGCACGCGGAATGTCCGCGCTGCGAGCATCCGCTGACCTTGCATGCCGCGTGGCGCAAGCTGGTTTGCCATCACTGCGATCTGCAAGCACCCGCGCCGCCGAGTTGCCCCGCGTGTGGCGGCCAGGATTTGAAACCGCAAGGCCAAGGCACCGAACGATTGGAAGAAGCGCTTACCGCGCATTTCCAGCAAGTGCCGGTGTTGCGTATCGATCGCGAAACCACGCGTCGGCGCGATGCGTTCGAGCAACTATTGGGCAGCTTGGCCGAAGACGCTCCGGCCATCCTGGTCGGCACGCAGATGTTGGCCAAAGGTCACGATCTGCCGAACCTCACCTTGGTGGCCATCGTCGGCGTGGACGAAGGTTTGCTCAGCGTCGATTTCCGCGCCGGCGAACGTCTCGCGCAATTGACGGTGCAAGTGGCCGGCCGTGCTGGGCGTGCGCGCAAACCGGGGCGGGTGTTGTTGCAGACGCATCATCCCGACCACCCGCTATTGCATACCTTGCTGGCGCAAGGCTACGCCGCTGCGGCAAAGACTTTGCTCGCAGAACGCAGGCAAACCCGATTGCCGCCTTACGGCCATCAAGTGCTATTGCGTTGCGATGCGCACCAGCGCGCGGCGGTGGATGCATTTCTTGCCGAGGCATGCGCCGCGTTGCCCGCTGGCGATGCATTGCAGATTGCCGGACCGATGCCAGCGCCGATGCCATTGCGTGCGGGACGTCAGCGTGGGCAATTGTTGATTGAATCGGCCAGCCGGCGTGATTTGCATGCAGCGGTGCGACCATGGTCGGTGCAGTTGGCGCAGCTGCCGAGTGCGCGCAAGGTGCGCTGGTCGTTGGATGTGGATCCGATTGATTTGTACTGAGCGACCGCCTGGTGCGTAGACTGGGATGACAATCCCAGCTTTCCTGGGACCTCATGCATGCTGGGATTGGCATCCCAGCCTACGTGCTCAACGTGCCTGCATGGATTGCGAAGTTTGGGCGGTTGCGTTGCCTTCGATGCCGGCAGCATCGCGCGTCCATCCACCACCGATCGCGCGGATCAAATCCACGCTCGCCTGCAAGCGCCGCGTGCGAATCGTCTCCGCATTGCGCTGCGCCGACAAGGCAGCCGTTTGCGCAACCACTACGTCGAGATAGTTCACGATGCCTTCGCGATAGCGGTTAGTGGCGATGTTCAAGGTCTGCTGTGCGGCGGCAAACGCCTGGTCTTCCTGCCTGGCTTCGAGGCCCAGTTGCTGCAGCAGCGCCAGATCGTCTTCCACTTCGCGGAACGCGGTAAGCACGGTCTGGCGATAGTTGGCGGAAGTCTGCGCGAATTGCGCATGCGCTTCGCGCAACTCGGCGCGGCGCAAGCCGGCGTCAAACAGATTCAACGTCGCCAGCGGCCCCAGCGCCCAGAAGCGATTGCCGATGGCGAGCAGGTTGTCCATGCCGGTGTTCTGAAAACCATAGTTGCCCTGCAGGCTGATGTCGGGAAAGAACGCCGCGCGTGCCACGCCGATGCCGGCGTTGGCGGCAAACACGCGCCGCTCTGCTGCAGCGATATCGGGTCGCCGTTCCAGCAAGGTCGAAGGCACACCGACAGGCGTCAGCGGAACCTTGAGTTGATCCTGCTCCGGCGCGATCGAGAAACTCGATGCGGGTTCACCGACGAGCGCGGCAATCGCATGCTCGGACAATGCGCGCTGCGCCAGCACGTCGGTGACTTGCGCTTGCGCATCATCAAGCTGCGACTGCGCGCGCGATACGTCCAGCCCGGAGGCCACGCCACCGCTGTGGCGATTCTCCGTGAGCACGAGTGCATGCTGATAAGCATTCAACGCGTCTTGCAGGATGCGCACCTGGATGTCGTAGCCGCGCAGCCGCACGTAATCGCCGGCAAGCTGCGCCTCCAGGCTCAACTTGGCCGAAGCGAGATCGGCTTGTGCAGCTTGCGCCAGCGCGTGGCCTGCGCTCACTTCGTTGCGGATGCGGCCCCACAGATCGAGATCGTAGCTGGCGCCGATGCCGACCGTGTCGCTGTCGTATTCGTTGGGCTGGTTGCTGCCGCGCAGAGGACGGTTGTTCGACTGGCGTGCGCGTACCGGATTGGCCGCTATATCCAGATGCGGAAACAAGCCTGCACTGAACTGGCTTTCGAAGGCACGCGCAGCGTCGTACCGGGCCAAGGCAGCTGCCAGGCTCGGGTTGTCGGTGTCGAGTTTGGTTTCCAACTGGCTCAGGGTGCCGTCGCCGTACACCGTCCACCAGTCGCCATGCGATGTTTCGTCCGCGGGTGCAGCAGCCTTCCACGCGGTATCGCCTTCCTTGAAGTTCGCCGGCATCGGCGGCAGCGTGGGTGTGTGATAAGTGGGCGCCAGCGAGCAACCGCCAAGCGTCCCCAGCATGAGTGCAACAAGCAGGCGCTTAGTGTGCCGATTCACCTTGCTTCCCCGTATTGTTCGCGGCCAGTTGCTGGTCGGTATCGGTTTCCACGTGAACTTTGTCGCCGTCCATCAGCGAGTCGGGCGGGTTCTCGATCACGCGATCGTCCAGGCTCAGGCCCTGGTCGATCTGCAAGGTGGTACCCATGTCCACGGCGATGTGCACCTTGTGCAGATGGGCGCGGCTGTCCGGCCCGAACACTGCCACCTCTGCGCCTTTGTCGCGGAAGATCAGCGCGCTGGATGGCACGCTGACAATGTGCGGGTCCGCCTGCAGACCCAGTTGCACGTCGGCGTAGTCGCCGGGCTTGAGCGCGTCATCGCTGTTGTTCGCGACGAACTGGGCAAGCAGGCTGCCTGAACTTTGGTTGATGGAATTGGAGTTGCCGATCAACGTGGCCTGGAACGTGCGGCCCGGCAGTTCCGGCACGTTGAGCGTCACCTTCATGCCCGGCTTGATCGCATTGGCATCCACCTCCGGCACGGGCACATAAAGCCGCACGCGGCTGGTGTCGGCCACGGTGAACAACTCGGGGCCGCTCTCGTTGTTGGCCGTGATCAGATCGCCGACGTCCGTGCGGCGTGCGGTAACCACGCCATCGAACGGCGCCACGATCTTCTTGAACGTTTCCAGCGCCTGCAAGCGATCCACGTCGGCCTTCGCCGCCAGCACGGTGGCCTGGGCCGCTTCCGCCTCGCCGGTTTTTTCATCGGCCTCTTGCTTGGAGACCGAATCGGAGCCGAGCAGATGCTGCCAGCGTTTGGCCGTGATGTTGGCAAGATTGGCGTCGGCTTGCGCCTTGACCAGTACCGCCTTGGCCTGCTCAAACTGCTGGTCGAGTTCCGGCGTATCGATAACGGCGAGCACCTCGCCCGCTTTCACCTTGTCGCCGATGTCCTTGTACCAGGCCTTGAGGTAGCCGCCGACACGCGCATGGATCGGCGCGCTGTACCAGGCCTGCAGATGGCCGGGCAGCATGATGGTGTGTTCCTTGGCAGGGTCGGCCGCCGACACGATACGAACGCTGGGAATCAGCTGCGCATCGGTCCACTGCACCAGTTCATGATGCTGGTGGAAACGGATGCCTAAACCAAGCGCGACAGCCAGCAGCGCGAGCGCGGCGCCACCGATGCCAACCGCTTTCAGGCGAGGGGGGTTCTGCACGACTTGTACGTGGGCGGGGTTATGCGACATGGGGAATTCCCGGAACAGAGTTCAAATCCGTAGCGTCTTGCTCGCGGCCATGCACCATGCTGAAAACCACCGGCACGAACAGCAGCGTGGCGCAGGTGGCGAACAGCAGGCCGCCGATCACGGCGCGGCCCAGCGGCGAGTTCTGCTCTTGCGAGAGCGCCATCGGCAGCATGCCGATGATCATGGCCAGAGCAGTCATGCACACGGGACGGAAGCGCGTAAAGCCGGCTTCCAGCGCTGCCTTGACGGCATCACCGTGTTCGGCGAGACGTTCGCGCGCAAAGCTCACCACCAAAATCGAGTTGGCCGTCGCCACACCCATGCACATGATCGCGCCGGTGAGCGCCGGTACCGACAGCGTGGTGTGCGTGATGAACAGGATCCACACGATGCCGGCCAATGCCGCGGGCAGCGCGGTGATGATCACGAACGGATCGAGCCAGGACTGGAAGTTCACCACGATCAGCATGTAGATCAGCACGATCGCACCGAGCAGGCCAAACAGCAGACCGGAGAACGCCGTATTCATGGCGGTCACCTGGCCAAGCAGCTGCACGATGGAGCCCTTGGGCCGGCTGTTGGCCTCTGCCTTCAATACACGCTGGATATCGCTGGAGACCGCGCCAAGGTCGCGCCCTTGCACGGCCGCATAAATGTCGAACGACGGCGCGATGTTGTAGTGGGTCACCACCGCCGGGCTGGCCGTGCGCTTGATGGTCGCCAACGCGCCGAGGATCTGCTGTCCGCCTGTGGCCGACGAGGTGACCGGCAGGCTTTGCAACTGGGAGAGCGAGTCGATGCGGTATTGCGGCGTTTGCGCCACGACCGCGTAAGACACGCCATTCTTGGGATTGAGCCAGAACACCGGTGCCACCTGCAGACTGCCTGCCAGCGAAGCGACCATGCTGTTGGTGACATCACGCTCGGTGATGCCCAGTTCGTCGGCACGCACGCGATCCACATCGACATTCAACTGGGGGGAGCCGGTCGATTGCTGCAGGCGTACGTCGGCAATGCCGGGAATCTCACGCATCTTGCGCAGCAACTGAAGTGCATACGCTTCGTTCGCTGCGTTGTTGCGGCCAGAAATCTTCACGTCCAGCGGCGCCGGTGCACCGAAGTTGAGGATCTGGCTGACCATGTCGGCCGGCAGGAACGCGAAGGTGGTTCCCGGGAATTCACGCGGCAACACGCCACGTAAGGTCTTCACGTACTGCGCACTGGGCGCATGGCCTTCCTTCAACAACACCTGGATGTCGCCATCCTGCGGACCGATGGTGCCGCTGTTGTTGTAGACCATGTTGGTGCCGCTGAGCGGCAAACCGATGTTGTCGATGATGCTGTCGAGCTGATCCGGCGGAATCACGCGGCGGATGGCGGCTTCGACATGATCGAACTCGGCCGCGCTGTCTTCGATGCGCGTACCGACTGGGGCGCGCACGTGGATGGCGATGGCTTCGGAATCCGTGGTGGGAAAGAAATCGCGCCCAAGGAATGGCACCAGCGCGAACGACACCAGTATCACCGCCAGGAAACCGATCACGAAACGGCGGCGGGCCGCCAGCGCCAACGACAGCGTGCCGTAATACACATCGCGGAACCTGGAGAAGCGGTGCTCGAAATTTTGCTGGAAAGACACCAGCGCACTGCGCAGCACACCGCGCTTCCGCGGCGGATGCTGATCGCCTTCGTGATGGTTGATGTACGCATCTTCCGGATGGTCACCTGCCCCGCGTTCCGTCACGTGCGGCTTGAGCAGGTACATCGCCATCGTCGGCACCAAGGTGCGCGAAAGCAGGAACGATGAGGCCATGGCGAAAATCACCGCCAGCGCCATCGGCCGGAACAGGAAGCCGGCGATGCCGTTGAGCATGAACATCGGCACGAACACGATGCAGATGCACAACAGCGATACGAACGCCGGCGTCACGATCTGCCTGGCGCCGTCCATGATCGCCGTTTCCACGTCCTTGCCGTGCTCCAGATGCCAATTGATGTTCTCGATGGTGACGGTGGCGTCGTCCACCAGGATGCCCACCGCGAGCGCCAGGCCGCCGAGCGTCATCACGTTGAGGGTTTGCCCGAATACCGCAAGCAGTGCGATGGCAGAAAGCACGGCAAGCGGAATCGATACCGCGATGATCACGGTGGAGCGCCAGCTGCCGAGGAATATCAGGATCATCACCGAGGTCAGCAAGGCGGCGATGATGCCTTCGCGCGCCACCGATGCGATCGCGCTGCGCACGAAGATTGATTGGTCGCCAAGCAACTTGACCTTCAACGAGGGTGGCAGCGTCTCCTCCGCCAGAGGCAGCAGCTTCTTGATGCCGGCCACCACGTCCAGCGTCGAGACGTTGCCGCCCTTCAGGATCGGCATCAATACCGCGCGGTGGCCATCCACGCGTACCACGTTGTTCTGCGGTGGCGCACCGTCACGCACATGTGCCACCTGGCCGATGGTGATGGTGGCGCCATCGACGGTCTTAATCGGCAGGTTGTTGAGTTCCTCGATCGCGGTGGGGCTGTCGTTGAGCTCGACGGTGTATTCGTTGCTGCCGATCTTGATGTCGCCGACCGGCACGATCTGGTTCTGCGCGGCCAGCGCATTGCCGACGTCCTGGGCCGATAGACCCTTGGCGGCGAGTGCTTGCGTGTCGAGATCGAGCATCACCTGGCGCTGCTTGCCGCCATAGGGCGTGGGAATGGCCGTGCCGGGCACGGAAATCAGCGTGGGACGCAGGAAGTTCTGCGCCAGGTCGCGGATCGTCTGCTCACCCAGCTTGGTACTGGAAAGCGCCATTTGCAGCACCGGCACGGTGGAAGCGTTGTAGTTGATGATCTGCGGCGGCGTGATGCCCGGCGGCATCTGCTTGAGCACGGTCTGCGAGATCGAGGTGACCTGCGCGGTGGCCGTGCGAACATCCACGCCCGGCTGGAAGAAGATCTTCACCACGCCGATGCTGGGCAACGACTGCGATTCGATGTGCTCGATGTCGCTGACCGTGGAGGTGAGCGAGCGCTCGTAGTAGTAGATCACGCGGCCGGACATCGCACTAGGCGACAGGCCGTTGTAGCTCCACACCACGCTGATCACGGGGATGCCGATGTTCGGGAAGATGTCGGTGGGCGTGCGCAGCGCCGCCAGCGGACCGACAATCAGAATGAACAACGCAAGGACGACGAACGTATAGGGGCGCGCGAGTGCGATGCGGACCAGGCCGAGCATGCGATGGCTTCCAGCGTACTTTGACGACGGTGCCTATTATCTCGATCGCTTCGACGCAGCACCTTTCACTGGCATGAAGATTGTTTCATTCATGAAAAAAGTTTCATGGAAATTGTCATGCTGCGGTCATAGGTAGGCTGGGATGAAATCTCAGCATAAGGAGGCATGACGATGCTGGGATTTCATCCCAGCCTACGTTCGCGCTTAAAACTCTTAAGCGTGAACCCCAACCCGTCATTCCAGCGAAAGCTGGAATGACGAGCAAGAGTTTCCGGCAATCGAAAACCTTTTATGAAAGCAAGCGGCACACCATGACCATGCGCGTACCGCCCTGGCCACCTTCGATGTGCAGATCGAAGTCGTGCAGCTTGGCAATCGCGGCGACGATACTGAGACCCAGGCCGTGGCCTGCGGCGGTATCGATGCCACCTTCACCGCGATAGAAGCGTTGCCATACGGCGTGACGCTGCACCTCGGGAATACCGGGGCCGCTATCCTCCACTTCGATATGCGCGATGCCAGGCTCGGTGCGCTGGGCGCTCACCACGACGTTTCCGCCTGGCGGCGTGAACTTGATCGCATTGCTGACAAGGTTGCCGATCGCTTCGAACAGAAGATCTGGATCGGCCTGCGCAAGCAGATTCGGTTCGGTCTGCAACACGAACTGCAAAGACTGGTCTTCAGCCAGCGGCGCATACAGCTCATGCACGTGTTGCAGCGTCTGTCCCAGATCGACGGCAACGAAGCCTTCGCGCCGGCGCCGGTCTTCCAGTTCGGAGATGCGCAGCAGTGCGCGGAAACGTGCCAGCACTTCATCGATGTCGCTCACGCATTGCTCGACCAGCGTGGCGTGCGGGTCGTCTTCCTGCATCTGCTGCTCGACGCGATACAGCTGCGAGCGCAGTCGCGTAAGCGGTGTGCGCAGATCATGCGCGATGTTGTCGCAAACGCCTTTTACTTCGCCCATCAGGCGCTCGATCTGGTCGAGCATGTCGTTGACGATGGCGGCAAGACGATCCAGTTCATCGCCGCGATGGCTGACCGGCAAGCGTCGGCGTAGATCGCCCTGCATGATCACGCGCGTGGCCGATTCGATCTGGCGGATGCGGCGGCGTGGCGCACGGTTGAGGATCAGGCCGCCGATCAGGCCGGGAACGAGCGTGAAGGAAAGTCCCCACCACAGCGCGTGCCAGATGATGCTGCCAACCTGGGCCGCGATGCGGGTGGTGTGTGCGAGCACAAGGATCTGGCCATTGGCGAGCCGTGCTGCAATCACTGAGAGCTTCGAGGTTTTGGGCGCGAACGGACCGCCTACCACTTCTTCAGTGGGCAGGCGCAAGGTGGCGCCATCGGGTTGGACGCCGGGTGGCATCTGCAGGATGTCGCCGTACAACCACTTGCCGCGGGCATCGAACAAACCCCAGGCGTTGTAGTTGGTTTCTTCGAGCACGACGTAGTCGTTCAAGGCGACCAGCATGTGGTCTTCATCGAGACTGCGCAGGTAGCCAACTTGCTGGCGGAGTTGTGTATCGGTGCGGTTTTCCAGGTAATGGCGGGTTTCCCAATAGATGAAGCCCAACAGCACCATGCCCCAGATGACGAAGAACACGCCATAGGCAAGCAGCAGGCGCGAGGTGGTCGCGCGCCAGTGAATGGACCAGCTTTTTGCCTGGCTAGCCAATGCGGTATCCCGATCCGCGCACGGTTCGGATCAACACGGGATCACCTTCGCCATCGACCTTGCGGCGCAAGCGCGCGATATGCACGTCGATGAGGTTGGTACCCGGATCGAAACGCAAACCCCACACGCTTTCGAAGATCATCGCACGCGTCAGCACCTGACCGGGGTAGCGCATCAAAAATTCCAGCAGGCGGTATTCGGTGGGCAGCAGGGTGAGCTCGCGTGCGCCGCGGCGGGCGGTGCGCGAGATCATGTCCAGTTCCAGGTCGGCGACGCGCAGCTTGGTTTGCGCGGGGTGCTCTTGCCGGTGCCGGCGCAGCAATACTTCGATGCGCGCGGCCATTTCATCCGGCGCGAACGGCTTGGTGAGGTAGTCATCGCCACCAGCGCGCAGACCGCGCACGCGCTCGTCCACGTCGCCGAGTGCACTGATCATCAATACCGGCGTGGTGATGCCGCGCTCGCGCAGCTGCTTCACCAGGGTGAGGCCATCCATGCCTGGCAGCATCAGGTCCAGCGTGATGGCGTCGTAGCGTGGCTCCAGCGCGCGCTGAAAACCCTGGGGACCGTCGTGAACACGGTCGGCACTGATGCCGTGCGCAGCCAGCTCGAGCGCGATTTCGCGGGCGGTGATCTCGTCGTCTTCGATGACCAGGATATGGGGCATGGCCGTCTGCGCGCTAAGGGTCGCGGCACTTAACCACAGCGGCGCCAAACACAAAAGGGCCTCCACGGGGGAGGCCCTTTGATCACCGCGTGTCAGTCCCGCTTCAGGCAGCGAACAGTGCGCGCATTTTCTTCATGGCGTTGGCTTCGACCTGGCGGATGCGTTCGGCGGAAACACCGTACTCATCGGCAAGATCCTGCAGCGTGGCCTTGTCTTCGTTGAGCCAGCGGCGCTGAATGATGTCGCGCGAACGCTCGTCCAGTTTTTCCAGCGCGCTCGACAAGGTATCGAGCTGGTTGTCGGTCTGGTCGGCCTCGGCCACGTTGTCGTACGGATCGGCGCCTTCGTCGATCAGGAACGCTTCCGGTGCGGGCTTGGCGTCTTCTTCGGCATCGGCCGGGGCTTCGAAACCGATGTCGCGGCCGGACAGGCGCGATTCCATCTCGCGCACGGTGGCTTCCGGCACGCCCAGGTCCTTGGCGACCATGCGTACTTCTTCGGCGTTCATCCAGCCCAGGCGCTTCTTGCTCTTGCGCAGGTTGAAGAACAGCTTGCGCTGCGCCTTGGTGGTGGCCACCTTGACGATGCGCCAGTTGCGCAGGATGAACTCGTGCATTTCGGCGCGGATCCAGTGCACCGCGAAGCTGACCAGGCGCACGCCCTGGTCCGGATCGAAGCGCTTGACCGCCTTCATCAGGCCGATATTGCCTTCCTGGATCAGGTCGCCGATCTGCAGGCCGTAGCCGCTGTAGCCGCGGGCCACATGGACCACGAAGCGCAGATGGGACATCACCAGCTTGCGGGCGGAGGCGAGGTCGTCGCCTTCCTGGTAGCGGCGCGACAGCGCCTGCTCTTCTTCCTGGCTGAGCACCGGGATGCGGTGAACCGCCGAAATATAAGCATCCAGACTGCCGACGACGCTGGGCACCGGCAGATTGGCGGTCACCAAAGCTTGAGACATGTGTGGATCCTCCTGAGGATTGAATTCAGCTTAGCACTCCCTCGGTGAGAGTGCTAAAGCGGTCGGGAAGTTCCTCAGCGGGAAGTCCCGGCTGCTTTATTGAACCGAATCGTACAGGAATAGAGGGGCCACGTCCAGTCCAGGCCCGGAGCGCGGATTCAGCCGCCGTCGGCTTCCAGCTGGCTCCGGGGCGGCAGGGACCAGTCGATCGGCGCCTGCCCGCGGCTTTCCAGATAGCGATTGGC
>NZ_DATEJY010000215.1:0-19668 GCF_035277725.1 Dyella sp.
TTGCGAGGCGATTCGCACGCATGGTCTGGAAACACCGGCGCAGATTACCTCGCGCCTGCGCGCGGGCGGCAATTGCGGTTCGTGCGTGCCGGAGTTGCGGCAATTGATTGCGGAAGTGCGGGCGGAAGTGAATGCGTAATCGTGCGCGTGGCTACGGCTTTTTGTAGGTTGGGGTGCGAACCCCAACAACCCCAAACAAGAGCGCGCACCGCCGACAATGCGCCAAGGCTTAGACTGCTTCCCCCCTTCACGTGACTACGTAGACTGAAAGGCAGGCCAAACAAACCCTTGAGCATATCGTGCACTACCGACGAGCGAACGTTCCCGGTGGAACCTATTTCTTCACCGTCAACCTTGCCAATCGCGCAAGCCATCTGCTGGTCGAGCATATTGACTTCCTGCGTGACGCCGTAAGAACGGTCAAGCAAAGTCATCCATTCGATATTTTCGCCTGGTCCGTCATGCCCGAGCACATGCACGCCATCTGGCGCATGCCCGAGTATGATGCCGACTTTCCCAAGCGCTGGATGTTGATCAAGCAACGCTTCTCATGGGCAATCGAACGGCGCGAAACCATTGCTGCCTCTCGGCGGAGAAAAGGCGAACGTGGTATCTGGCAACGCCGATTCTGGGAACATCTCATTAGCGATGAAAACGACTTGGCGCGCCACGTCGATTATGTCCATATCAATCCAGTCAAGCATGGATACGTGACGCGTGCCAGCGATTGGCCGTATTCGTCCATACATCGCTATATCAGGCAGGGATTGCTGTCACCTGATTGGGCTTGTGCGCCGGATGTGGTAACGCGGCATGGCGAAAGATCCTGATCGTTGGGGTTCGCACCCCAACCTACCGGGTTAGTCGGTCGATCAAGGCTTGCGTCAAGGGCTTCAGGTAATAGCTTTCTTCCGGCACGACCTGCGCCTGCACATCATGTGCGCGCAACGCATCCACCACCACCGGGCCGATCGCTGCCACCAGCGTGTGCGCCAGCGCCTGTTTCAGTCGTTCGCTATCAACTAGCCGAAACAGCCGCTCCACCTGCTGCAAGCTGGTGAAGGCAATGGCATCCACGCGGCCTTGCTGCATCGACTCGACCAGCGCCAGCACTTCCGCATCTGCTGCTGCATCGGCGTACACGTACGGCCAGACCGGCAGCGCTTGTGCACCGGCCGTTGCGAGAAAATTCATCAATGCCGTATTCGGCTCTGTGCCGTAAAGCTGCACGCCTACGCGGCGTCCCTTCACATCGAGCGTTTGCAGCAGCGCAATCACGCCCGGCGTGGTGGCAGGATCAGCGACCAGGGTCGGCTTCAGACCAAGTTCGCGTAGCACGCGACCGGGCTTGGGACCGCGCGCGATGGTGCGCACGTTGGCGAGTTGCTTGATGAATGGCTCGCGCAGATCAGGAGCATGGTGTTCGATCAGGCTGAGCAGGCGACGGACGCCTTCGCCGGTAAACAGCAGCAAGTCGTCGCAGCCACCTGCGCAGAACACATGCAGCCAATCGAGTACGGGCGCAGGATTGGGCGTGTCGCGGATATCCACCAGCGGACAGCGCAACACCGTGGCGCCGCGGCGTTCCAGCAGCGAAGCGAACAGATCCAGCTCGCGCGACTCCGGAATGGCAATACGGCGGTTTTGCAGAGGTTGTTCGGAGTCGGTCATGCGGCACTTCCGCGTAGGTTGGATTAGCGCAGCGTAACCCAACGGTTAGGAGCGGTATCGTTGGGTTACGCTGCGCTAACCCAACCTACCAAACCACGCGTGATCATGCGTCAAGGCTGCCACTTCGCCAATGACAAGCAGCGCCGGCGGATGAATGGCATGTTCCTTGGCACGCGCCGGCAATTCGTGCAGCAGGCCGCTGATCACCCGCTGCTGCGGCAGCGTGCCGTTCTCGATGATGGCAAACGGCGTATCCGGTCGCCGGCCATGTTCCAGCAGGCGCTGAGTAAATTCCTCCAATCGCGCCACGCCCATATAGACGGCCATGGTCTGGTGATCCTGCGCCAGCGCCGGCCAGTCCATCGCGTCCATGGATTCCTTGCCGTGGCCGGTAAGCAGGTGCACGGTGCGGGCATGGTCGCGATGCGTGAGCGGAATGCCCGCGTAGGCGGCGCAGGCGACAGCGGCGGTGACGCCGGGAACGATTTCATAAGGGATGCCGTGCTGGCGGAGGAAGGCCATCTCTTCGCCGCCGCGTCCGAAGACGAACGGGTCGCCGCCTTTCAAGCGCACCACCACCCGGCCGGCTTGCGCCTGTTCAAGCAATAGCTGATGAATCTGTTCCTGTTGGGTATGGCGCCCGCCGCAGCGCTTGCCGACGTCGATGCGCTCTGCATCGCGTCGCGCCAGCGTGAGCACGGCTTCGCTGACTAGTGAGTCATGCAGAATGACATCGGCGCGGTTGAGCGCGCGCAATGCGTGCAAGGTGAGCAAGCCTGGATCGCCGGGACCGGCGCCGACCAGCAGTACGGAACCTTTTGTGGAAGGCGATGCCGGCGCATTCAACGCATCCAGCAAGACGTGTTCGGCTTCATCCGGCTTGGCATGGCGTAGTAGTGCCATGACGGGTCCGTCATGCAACCAATCGTAGAACGCGCGGCGTTCGGCCATGTCCGGCCAACGCTGCGTGATGCGTGTGCGGTATTTTTGCGCCAGCGCGGTGAGCGGGCCGAGCGCGTGATCGAGGTCGGTTTCCAGTGTTTCGCGTACGCGCCGGGCAATCACGGGCGCGGCGCCGCCGGTGGAAATGGCCACGGTCAATGGCGTGCGATCCACCAGCGCCGGTACCTGGAAACGGGAAAGGGCCGGGGCGTCCACCACATTGGCGAGAATGCGGCGCTGCTCGGCGTTGGCGGCGACCTCGGCATTCAGTTCGTGATCGTCGGTGGCGGCGATCACCAGCCAGACATCATCCAGCCATGCGGGCTGGAAGCTGCCGGCGAGGTGATCGATCCTGCCTTCTTCGGCTTGTTGCAACAGCGCTGGCGTCAGTGCCGGTGCGCCGACACGCACGCGCGCACCGGCCGAGAGCAGCATGGCCGTCTTGCGTTCCGCGACGTGGCCGCCGCCGACCACCAGCACAGGTAGTCCGGTCAGGTCGGCGAAGAGTGGATAGAGCCCCATGGTGCGTTTTTCTCAGCGTGCGGTTGTGTGTTTCTAGATTAATGCCGAAGCGTGCGTGTGCCTTGCGACGATGCGGCATAAAGCAATGATCTAACGCCCGTCATTCCAGCGAAAGCTGGAATCCAGTTAAATACACCGTGCGAAGCACTCAAAACCTTTATGTCGTGTGCTCCGCACGTCATGTTTAACTGGATTCCAGCTTTCGCTGGAATGACGGGTTTGGGCTGTACGGCGATCAACACATCCTTACAGTCTCGGCTCAAGGACGCACTGCCGTCACCTCAATCTCCACGCGAAATCCCGGATTCGCCAACCCCGCCACCTGAATCGCCGAACGCGCCGGCAGCTTGGGTTGCTCCTTGGTGCCGAAGAATTGCGTATACCCGGCCATGAAACCGGCGAAATCCATCCGTCCGCCGTGTGCTTCGTCGCCGACCAGGAACACCTGCATCTTCACCACGTCGCCCATGTCCAGATGCATGCTTTGCAGTTGCTTCTGGATGGCGGTGAGTGCGCCGATAGTCTGCGTCTTGGTATCACCATAGGCGGCGACGGAATCCTTCGGCGCTTTGGCATCGATCACCGGCGGCACCATGCCGCTGAGAAACACGATCGATTTGCCTGCGGGTATTTCCACTGCTGCGGAAATGGGGAAATTGCTGTTAGGCAGTTTGTAGCGGATGGCGTCTTGCGCGTAGGCGAAGGCAGGTATCGTGAGTAGCAATGCAAGCAAGGTCGCTTTCTGCATGGTGGTTACTCCAGTGGGTGAGGGGGCGAGCGAGGTTCAACCGATATGTTTGGCGGCCAGCTGGCCCAACCGCCGCAATGCATGATCCAGCGCTTTGTCCCACGGTAATCCGCAACTCAGGCGCAGGCAATCGGCATACTCGCCGCGGCTGGAAAACAACGCGCCGGGCGCGGTGCCGATGCCCGCGTGCAACGCGGCATCGAACAGCGCCTGCGCATCCATGCCGGGCAGTTGCAGCCATAGCGAAAGACCGCCTTGCGGTGTGCATGCACGTGTTGATGCGGGCCAATCGCGTGCCACGGCTTGGTGCATGCGCTGCATGTTATCGGCCAGTGCCCGGCAAAGCTGACGCAAGTGGCGTTGCAGGTCGTGACGCTGCAGATAGTCGACCAAAGCAAGTTGCGGCAGGCTGGCGCTGCCTACGGTGGAGAAATATTTGGTGCGCAATAGCGCGTCGCTCCAGTCACCACCTACCACCCAGCCGATGCGCAAGCCAGGTGCGAGGATCTTGGAATACGAACCGCACGTGATCACATTGCCGTGCAGATCCCAGCGCCGTAGCGGCGAAGGTCGTTGTCCGGACCAGGCCAGTTCGCCGTAGATATCGTCTTCGATGACAACGGTTTTGTGGCGTGCGCAACTCTTTAGCAAGGCCTGCTTGTCGTGGTCGCTGGTGAGGCTGCCGAGCGGATTGTTGAAATTGGGTACCAGCACCGCGGCACGGACTTCGTTTTGCTGCAGCAGTTGTTCCAGACGAGCCACGTCAATGCCGCGGTCGGGAAGGTTGGGCACTTCCAGCACTTTGAGCTTCAAGGCGGACACAGCTTGCAGAATGCCGTGATAGGTGGGTGATTCCACCAGCACGACATCACCGGCCTGGGTGAGCGTACGCAAGGCCAGGCTGATCGCTTCCATGGCGCCTGCCGTGATGACGATCTCTTCCGGCGAAACGGTCACGCCCACTTGGGCGTAACGCCGCGCGATCAGCCTGCGCAGGGTGAGATGGCCCTGCGGTGGTGCGTAATCCAGGGCCGCGCCTGGCGCACGACGCAGGCAGCGTGATAGCGATGCGGTGAGTGCTGCTTGCGGAAGCAGCGCAGGCGATGGCGTCGCGCTGTGCAGCGGCAGCAGATCGCCGCGTGCAAGCATGTCCAGTACATCCTGCAGCATCGGGTTGCTGACGGCGCCCGGTGTGTGCCGACGCGACGGGCGTGCGGCGGGCGGGAGAGGTACGGCGGCGCGCACGAAGTAGCCGGAGCGTGGCCGTGCTTGCGCCAGCCCCTCGCGTTCCAGTTGCAGGCAAGCCTGTACGGCGGTGGCGATGCTTACACCGTGGTTGTGTGCCAGCTGGCGGATGGAGGGCAGGCGCTCGCCGGCGCGCAGGGCGCCTTGGGCGATTTGCGCGCGCAATTGGCTGGCGAGGTGTTCGTAGAGCAGCATGGCTTGCTCGAACTGTACTGGTCGAAATTGATCTTATCTGAATCTGTACTGGTCGTGCAGAACTTCTTACTTTGAGGGTATGCCAGACACCTCCATCTCGCGTGACAGCCGCACGGCGCTAGCCAGCCTTTTCTTTGCGGAAATCCTGATCAGCTCCGTCGGGGTCTTCGTGCACGAAAGCGGCCAGGACGCGATGACCGCCGTGTTCTATCGCTGCCTTTTCGGCGGCCTGTTCTTGCTGATATGGGGCCTGGCACGTGGCCATCTGCAGGGATTGCTGCAGGATCGGGCGTTGATCCGTGGCGCGATCCTCAGTGGCGTGTTGCTGGTGTTGAACTGGGTATGCCTGTTTGCCGGCATGGCGCGTTCGTCGATCGGTGTGGCGACGATGGTGTATCACTTCTTTCCGTTTGTAATGTTGCTGCTCGCGGCGCTGGTGCAAGGTGAGCGCACGCGGCCGATGGATCTGATGTGGACCTTGGTGGGTTTTGTCGGCGTAGCCTGTGCCGCCGATCCGGTGCGGATGTGGCACAACGTCGACACTTCCTATCTGGTGGGCATCGCGCTGGCGTTCCTGGCGGCCTTGCTATGCGGCACCTCGTTGCTGATGTCGCGCCAGATCGGCAAGCAACGCCCGTTTGCCTTGGCGATGATCCAGTGCTGGGTAGGCGTGCTGATGCTCGGATGGTTTTCCAGTGCTTCGGTGCTGCACTGGGGTACGCACTGGTTGTGGCTGGCGGGATTGGGCGTGATCCACAGCGGTATTGTGTATGTGCTGTTTTACTCGTCATACCCACGCCTGCCGGTGGTGACGATTGCGGTGATGGCGTTCGTGTATCCGCTGATGACGTTGCTGCTTGATTACGTGCTATACGGGCATCGCTTGGTCGTCTTGCAAATGCTCGGGTTGGTGCTGATCCTGCTCGGCACGCTTGGTGTCAATTTGAAGTGGACATTAGGGTCTGCACGCGAGAGCAATGCATGTGCATAACGTCAATGGCCGTCATTCCCGCTTTCGGGGGAATGGCGACCTATTGAGGGAATACATGCGTGGCGATGTCGGGATTTTCACCCCAGCCTACATGACGCTCGCTTGGTAATACTCACCCTGTCTTGCTACACGCATAGGCATGCCGAACGCTTCCGTCAGCGCGTCGCTGGTCAGCACGCTGTCCTTGCTGCCTTTGCGCAACAGTTGTCCTTCGCGCAGCAGCACCACGTGCTCGATCTCCGGCAGGATTTCTTCCACATGATGCGTCACCAGCAACAGAGTCACGCCTTGCTGGGCAAGCTGCCGCAGGGTTTCGAGAAAGCGCCGCCGGCTGGCGGGATCAAGCCCTGTGCAAGGTTCGTCCAGCAATAGCGCACGCGGTTTGTGCACCAGGGCGCGTGCAATCAAGACGCGACGTGCTTCGCCGGTGGAAAGACTGGCCATCTCGCGGCCGATAAGGTGAGTGGCTTGCACCTGTGCCAGCGCTTCCAGCGCACGCTGGCGCATGGCTTCGGTGACTTCGTGATTTACCCACAGCCCGCGTGCGGCGAAGAAGCTAGAGACGACCGCATCGAAAACCTCCAGCGGTGCATCCTCGTTGGTGTAGTCGCCTTGCACGGCGGGCGAGACGATGCCGATCAGGCTGCGCAACTCGACCACGTTCCAGCGGTCGCGGCCGAACACACGGATGGTTGGCGTGCCATCTTCGCGCGCAAGCGGATAGATCTGCCGCGCGATCAGGCGGATCAAGGTGGATTTGCCCGAACCGTTGGCGCCGAGAATGGCGGTGTGCTGGCCGGCGGCAAGCCGCAGGCTCAGGCGGTCCAGGATCAGGCGTTCGCCGCGCAGCACGCTGGCTTCATGGATATCCAGCAGGGGGATGGCATCGAAATGGGTGGTATCGGGACTCATGCCCGAACCTTGCCTGCAACAGGCGGTGATGGCAAGCGATGGGCGTACGGACGTCCAGACGGCTGAATGCAGGAGAGTGCCTATTGCGTCTGCTGCTCGATCTGCTTGTCTTGATCGGCGGCGTGCTGGTTGACGACCTTCTGTACGTCCTTGGCGCGCTGTTCGTCCTGCTTCATCGCATCCCACGGCGCGCTGGGCTGCGCGGAGGCGGCCTTGGGATCGGACTGCGGCGCGGGTGGCTTGCCGCTGCAGGCGCTCAGGGCCAGCAGGCAGAGCAGGGTGGTGGCGGTTTTCATGAGGTGACCTCGATCAACGTGGATACAGTGTCCTGCGCGCGGACGCTTCGGACAAGCGACGCCGTTCATGTAAGCTGCATCGCATGAACAGCCGCATCGACGCCTGGCAACTGCAAGATCACACCGTGCTCATCACTGGCGCGAGCAAGGGCATCGGCTACGCCACCGCGCGCGAGCTGGCCGGATTGGGCGCCGACCTGCTGCTGGTGGCGCGCGACGACGATTACCTGGAACAGGTGCGCGTGGAGTTGACGGACGATTTTCCCGGCATCGAGGTGCTGGCGTTCGCCGCCGACGTGAGCGTGGCGGAAGACCGCCTGGCCGTGTTCGATTGGATTGCCGACTTGGAATCGCCGGTGTCGCTGCTCGTCAACAACGCCGGCGGGAACAGCCCGAAGGCCACGCTCGATTACGAAGAGGCCGAGTACCGTGCCATCTTCGAGCAGAATCTGTTTTCAGCCTACGAGATGTGCCGCCTTGCGCATCCGCACCTGATCCAGCATGCGCACGCGGCGATCGTGAACGTCGGTTCGGTTTCCGGCACGACGCACGTGCGCACGGGTTCGCCCTATGGCATGAGCAAGGCGGCGTTGCATCAACTGACGCGCAACCTGGCCGCCGAGTGGGCGGTAGATGGCATTCGCGTCAACGCGGTGGCGCCCTGGTACATCCGCACGCAGCGTTCGGAGCCTGCCTTGGCCGATGCCGATTATCTGGATGAAGTGCTGGACCGCACGCCGCTCAGGCGCATCGGCGAACCGGAGGAAGTGGCGGCGGCCATTGCGTTTCTTTGCCTGCCGGCGGCGAGCTACGTCACCGGGCAGGTGCTGGCGGTGGATGGCGGGTTTCTCAATTACGGGTTTTGACCACCGGCCTGCGTAGCTCGCGTAGGCTGGGATGACAATCCCAGCAGGGGCATGGCAATGCTGGGATTTCATCCCAGCCAACGAATGGTTAGACACACTTTTCCACAGCGATTGGGGAAACCTTGGTGGCAACCCTGTGGACAAGTCTTCACGAGGCTTGGACGACAAGCACTTGCACGACATTGTGCAAGGTTTGCTCAGCAACGCATCTGAGCGCGAAATCAGAAGTCGACCTGATGTTCTTCCGCGGCAAAGCCGATCGTCACCGCGCCTTCGCCGACGTTGACCATGCCGGTGATGCTCATCGGCGCCTGCATCAGGGTGACGCCGCATTCCGCGCACGCCTGCGCCAGCTTGTCGAAGCCCGGCAGCTTGGGCAGTTCGCTGAGGTCGCCGCCGTAGGCAGTGCACATCGCCGGCACCAGCAGGCCGGCGCGCACGCGGTCGGCGGCATAGCCGAACAAGGTTTCGCAGCCATGCTCCCATCCGCGCACCTTGCCGACCGGCGTGGTGTCACCGCGATAGGCGCGGATCAGCGGCTTGATATCTAACGTGGAACCCAGCACGGCACTGAACAGGCCTACGCTGCGGTCGCCCTTTTTCTTGGCGCGGGCGCGCAGGTAATACAGGTCGCGCGGCAGCATGTAGCCGTAGGAGTTCTCGGCGATGTACGCCAGCCGCTCGCGGATCGCCGCCGGCGTTTCATTCGCCTGCATCAGGCGCACGGCCTCGACGATGCTCGGCGCGGAACCGGCGAACAGACTGCGCGTATCCAGCACGCGCATCAGGAACGGGCCGGTGATGCCGAGCGGTTCGCGCACCCTGCGGTAGTTCTTCAACACCGCAAAGCTGGCCTTGACCACGTTGTCGTAGATCGGGCTGCGCGATGGCGTGATGGTGAGGCAGAACACACAATCCTTTTCCAGCACCAGCTTATCCAGGAACAGCTTCTGCACGTCCTCGACCGAGCACGGTTCGGTCTCCGCCGAGTGGCTGCGGCTGCCTAGCTTGAGATCGAAAAAGCGCTGGATTTCGGCCGGATCGCGATTGTCCTTGAAGATGGAATCGTCGATGCGCACCGCGATAGGCATGATGGCAATGTCGTGCTGCTGCAAAAACTCCTGCGGCAAATCGCAGGATGCATCGATAGCCAAGCCCATGCGCATGTGCCAACACCCCAGTCATCAATGTGCGGCGCGAACATAACATGACAGTCGCAATGGAGCCCGTCGCGGTGCGCCAAGGTTATGGCTCGGCTTGTTTGCGTTAGCGACTGAGGTACTGCGAGATATCCACACGAATCCGACTAACCCCGGTTGCCATGGAAGCCGATTCAAACAAGAGCGAAGTCGAGGGCCTTCCCAGCAAAAGAGTGCTTCGGAACCGTTCTTGCGGACAGCGTGATCATTTGCGGCCAAGAGATTGATGCGCCTGTCAAAAATATACGTTCCTCGTCAGCTATTCGACATGATTGTTCAGGTTTATTGCGAGCTTTTCACACTTATCAATGGGTTAGCGGTGAAGCCTGCTCGGCAGTTTGGCTTGTTGCGTTGCGCAAAATCTTGCCTTTATTGCTAAGAAATTGTTGACACTCCCAAGAGCGGTAGCGTAATTTCCTGCCAAAGCGGGGACATCTAGCGCGGTTCGCAATCAGTTTGGATCGCGTAGCACTAGGGGGATTTGCCGGCAGAGGCATAAGGGGCTTTTCTGGCGGATCGGTAGTGATGTCCCGGTTTGACTGGGGTTGCACGGGGCAATCCGTGCAAGTCGTTGTTTTGGCCCAAAAGGCCTTATGGGGAGATTTTTAATAATGAGTAAGCGTCACATGATTGGCGCGGGCAACCCCCGCCGTCACGCTCTTGCTGCGGCTCTTGCAATCAGTCTTGGACTCACCGGTGTGGCCTACGGCCAGGCAACGACCGGTAGCATTTTTGGTACCGCGCCCGTAGCCGCTGGTGAAACGGTAAAGGTCATCAGCCTCAGCGGCGGCGCGGCTCGCGTCGTTTCGGTGGATAGCAGCGGTAAGTTCAACGCTGGCAACCTGCCTGTGGGCAAGTACAGTGTCACGTTGATGAATGGGGACAAGGTCGTTGCCACCCGCGATAACGTATCGGTCAATGCCGGTGGCGGCACTTCCGTGCCCTTCGTCAGTGAAAACGCGGGTACCGCAGAAACGAAGAATCTGGGAGCAATTCAGGTAGTCGCTAACGCCCTGCCACCGATCGACGTCACCAGCGTCAACTCCAGCACCATCATTACCTCTCGCGATCTGCAGCAGTTGCCGGTGGGGCGCAACGCCGAATCCATCGCGCTCCTTGCTCCTAACACCACCGCAGGTAGTGGCTTCTTCGGTAATGCCGTGTCATTCGGCGGTTCGTCCGTTTCCGAAAACGCCTACTACGTCAACGGTTACAACACTGGCGAACCGTATAAAAACATTGGCGGCTTCGCGCTGCCGTACGGCGCCATTGATCAGCAGCAAACGCTCACAGGCGGCTATAGCGCCAAGTACGGCCGTTCAGACGGCGGCGTGATCAATCAGATCGGTAAGCGCGGCACGAACGAATGGCATTTTGGTGCCCAGGTTGTGTGGCAGCCTGCTTTTGCTCGCGCCTCTTCTGACAACGTCTATTACGGCTATCCGGCGATTCCAGCGCCGACGGGTGGTTTGCCCTATCAGTACAACAACCCGAATTTCCCGGGCACGCTGGCCTGGTATCGCCGCCCGGATAAGCAGTGGCAAACCGTTTACTCGGCTTATGCAGGCGGTCCGTTGATCAAGGACAGGCTGTATTTGTTCGTGGCGGCGGAAACGACCAATACCCAGAACCAGTTCGTCTCCAGCACGTTGGCCTCCACCAATCCCAGCACGGGGAATGCGGCTGTTTCGAGGACCGTCGACGATTACCGCGATAAAGAAAGCAAGTATTACGCAAAACTCGATTGGAACCTCAACGAGAGCAATACCTTCGAATTTACCGGGTTGCAGAACAACGAAACCGACGGTCGCGGCAATACTTACAACTTCAACTACAACACGTTGCAAAAGGGTTCGTTGCTCGGGCCGGATCTGGCGGTGAAGGACAATTCCAAGTTCTACATCGGGCAATACACGGGTTATTACGGCGACAACGCTACGTTGAGCGTGCTGTACGGTAAGGCCAGATTCGAAGACCCGACGCTCATCAGCAGCGGCAGCCCGTTGCCGTACATCGTCAATCCGCAAAACCAGTGCTTCGTCAATTGCATTGGGCCGTCGGCCACGAATCCTGCCGGCAATAACGGCATCATCAACAGCAACATCGCCAGGACCGTGAACCAGGGCGAAGATGCTTACAATGCAACGCACGGTTTGCGCGTCGACTTTACCTACAAGCTCGCTGACCACGAATTGGCCGTGGGTATCGACAACATGCACTACTCGGGCGTCAACCAAGGATTGGTGACCACGGGTCCGGGTTATTTCTGGCGTTACCAGCAATCGGTCAATGCCGATGGCACGCGCAACTACACCGTTCGCAAATATGTAGAAACGTTCCAGACCACCATGTCCACCTCGCAGAAGGCCTACTATCTGCAGGACGCTTGGCAGGTGGCGCAGAATGTGCAGTTGAACGTCGGCATTCGTAATGAACACTTCACCAACTACAACAACCAGGGCACTCCGTTCGTCAACGAAGTGAACCAGTGGGAGCCACGCCTGGGTGTGAGTTGGGACGTGAATGGCGACTCCAGCTTCAAGATTTACGCCAATGCGGGTCGCTACTACCTTGCACTGCCAGACAACGCAGCCGAACGTGCGGCCAACTCCTCGACGTACACCTATATTCAGTACTACTACACGGGTGTGAATCCGGATGGCACGCCGCAGAACCCGACACCGATCACCGGCAAGTTGCAGTCGCCAGACGGTGAATTTGGTGCGCCGAAGGATCCCAAACAGGTCACGGCAACCAATCTGAAGCCGGAATATTTGGATGAGTACATCCTCGGCTTCGACAAGCAGTTGAACGAAAAGTGGGTCTATGGTGCCAAGGCAACATGGCGCGATCTGAAGTCAGCCATTGACGACGAGTGCTCACCGAGCCAGATCGCCAAGAAGATGACCAAGCTTGGCTATAACGTTGCCGATTACTATGACTCGTTGTACGGCGCTGCCTACTGCCGTTTGATCAACCCGGGTCAGACCAACGATATCCGTGTCCTCAGCTCGAGCACTGGCCAATACACGATCGTGCCGATGAGTCAGAAGGATTGGGGCTATACGCATGGCGCGCGCCGCACATACGGTTCGCTGGATCTGTATCTGGATCATCCATGGGATGGCAAGTGGACGGCACGCGTGGACTACGAGTTCAACGTTGGCCGCGGCAATACCGAGGGCCAGGTGCGTTCTGACTTTGGTCAGGGCGACGTATCCAAGACGGAAGACTGGGATTCCTGGCAGCTCATGCAGGGTCAGGATGGTGAACTGCTGAACGTGCGTCGTCATCAGGCGCGCTTCCGTGGTGCCTATGCCATCACGCCAGAATGGTTGGTTTCTGGCACCGCCATGATCCAGTCCGGTGCTCCGGAGGAGTGCCTGGGCTATTACGGTACGGATGGCAGCGGCGATCCCACCGGCTATAACAGCGGCGGCAACGGCAACTACCACTGGTGCGGCGGCCAGATCGTGTCGCCTGGCTTCAAGCACACGCCGTGGACCCATCAATACAACGTTGGCGTGCACTACTACCCGTCGTTTGCTCAACATAAGCTGTCGCTCAATTTGGACGTGTTCAACATCCTCAATGAGCAGAAGCCGTTGCAGACGAATCCGGTTGGCGAGTCGGGCGATCACTTGATCAATAACGCATTCCTGCAGGGTATCTACTTTGAAACCCCGCGTTACGTGCGCCTGTCCGCAACCTACGACTACTGATAACAAGTAGTTATTTGTAGTCACTACGAACCACCGGCCTTCCAGGCCGGTGGTTTTTTGTTATGTGTGCATATACACAAAAATGCTTTCCAGCGTGGCAACGAGCTAAGCTGTGCCTATGACTTCGCAGAATTCATCTACTGCCGCAGGCGAGTTGCGCGCGCGGGCGCAGCGACACATTCAGGCGCAACAATGGTTGCCTGCGCAGGCGGCTTTGGAATCGTTGCTGGAACGCCAGCCTGATGACGTTGCAACACGTATGGAGCTTGGCCGAGTCATGTTGCGGCAGGGGTTGATGAGGGCGCAAGGCGAGCAATTGGTGCAGGCCGCAAAGATTCCCACCGCAGACGCCCAATTGACCATACAGTTGGTGCAGCGCCTTTGCTTCAGTGGTGAAATTACAGCAGCGCGCGCGTGTCTTGATCGTTTTGAGAGCGGGTCGGAACCATCAGCTGATGTGCTCCTTGTGCAAGCACATTTGCGCTGGAATCTTGGAGAATTTGAAAGGGCGCGCGCATTGCTGGAGCGCGCCTTGGCTGCCGGCGTTGACTATCCGGGTGAGCATCATTTTCACGCCATGCTGCTGCAGTTCTCTGGTGATGTCGAGCATGCCGGCCAAGTATTGGACATGTGTCTGCGCCGTTGGCCAGGATTTGGCAGCGCCGCGGTTTCACTATCGAGCCTGCGCAGGCAAACACCGGCTACGCAGCACCTGGATATTCTGAGGCAACAACTCGAGCGCTTTCCAGCTAATAGCGCGAATCGGGAAGTTCGTTTTGTGCGGGCAGAATTCGCTGCAGCCCTATTCAAGGAGCTCGATGATCTAGGCCAGCATGAGGCGGCATGGCAGGCACTGGCGCATAGCAATTCACTCATGCATGAACTCAATCCGTATGATGGTGCAGGAGAGGTGGCCGTCACCGAGGCGTTGATTGACGCCTGCAGGCATTTCGGCAAAATCAGCTCCGTGGGCGCGCAGCGCTTCGAAGGTCCTATTCCCATCTTTATCGTCGGGATGCCTCGCTCGGGCACCACCTTGCTCGACCGCATGCTCTCGAGTCACTCTCAAGTCAGTTCCGCCGGTGAAATCAATGATGCACTACGTCAGCTGCATTGGGTGGCCGACGTGGTGCCGGCCGGCGTGCCGGGCATGCTGGAGGCGATCCGGCGCAGCCGCAAAATTGACTTCGCGGAACTTGGTGCGCGTTACCTCGAGCAGACACAATGGCGCGCGCATGGTCGGCCGTATTACATCGACAAATTGCCGGGCAATATCCAGATCGTACCGTTTATTCGCAGAGCCTTGCCGCATGCACGGATTCTGCACATGGTGCGAGATCCGATGGATGTGTGCTTTTCCAATTTCAAGGCCATGTTCGGCAATGTATCTGCGTACAGTTATGACCTGCAAAGTCTGGCGCATTATTATGGTCTTTACCGCCGGTTAGTCAGTCATTGGCATAACCTGATGCCAGGCGCCATGCTCGACGTTTCCTATGCCGAACTCGTCACCGCCCCTGAAGCAAGCTTGAAACGGGTGCTCGACTACTGTGGCTTGACCATTGAACAAAGTTGCCTTCATCCGGAGCGCAATAGCGCACCGGTGGCGACACCAAGCAGCCTCCAAGTGCGTGAAGGGATTCATACCCGCGCCATCGGGCAATGGCAGCACTACACTGCACAATTGGAGCCGCTTAGGGCGCTACTTGAAGGCTATGGTGCTGACATTGTCGAGATTTGAGCATGGTCGTCATGAAAACATCGGAATCTACATTGCTCCCTGACCAGCTCCGCCGCCAGATACAGGGTCATCTGCAATCTCAACAGTGGCAAGCCGCCGAAGAGGGCTTTCGCAAACTTATAGAACTGAAGCCCGATGAACCGCATGCGCGTATAGGGTTGGCCAATCTGATCCTGCAGCGTGGTGGCCTGCGTGAGTACACGCAGCAATTGTTGGACGCCATGCCGGTGCTCACGAATGAAGCATCCTTGCTGATCGAAATGGTGCGGCGTTTGTTTTTCGGTGGCGAAATCGTGGCGGCACGCCAGTGTCTCGATCGTATCGGCAGCTTATCCACCGAGAGTGCTCCACTGTTGGCGGAGCAAGCGCAATTGCGCTGGATGCTTGGCGAGATACCTGGCGCGATGGTGCTTATGGAGCGCGCTATGGCAGTAGGCGTTGATGGACCAAACCAGCATTACTTGTACGCCATGCTGCTGCAGTTCACGGGAAAGATCGAGCAGGCCGGGGCAGTGCTGGCTGGCTGTTTGCGCCGTTGGCCACGTTTTGGAGATGCAGCGGTGGCATTGGCCAACTTGCGCGCGCAAAAGCCGGAAGCCAATCATGTCGACACGCTAAGGTTACTGTCGAATGGCATTCCTATTGATAGCCAATCAGCGGATAGGCGGTTGGCGCGTGCTGGATTCGAATCTGCCTTGTTCAAGGAGCTGGACGACCTTGGTCACTACGATGAAGCATGGCAAGCACTCTGTCGCAGCAATGCGTTGATGCGCTCCATCAGCCCCTACGATGAATCCGGAGAGGCTGCTGTTACGGATGCGTTGATTCGTATCAGTGAAGTGATAGAGGGCAAGCAAGGTGCCCCAATGGGTGGCGTTGCCGGTCCCACGCCGATTTTTATTGTAGGCATGCCGCGGTCGGGGACGACTTTGCTCGATCGTATGCTGTCTAGCCATTCGCAGGTGACCTCCGCTGGCGAGATCAACGATTTTCGCCGCCAGTTGCGCTGGGTGACGGATGTACCACCAGGTGGTATTCCCAGCATGCTCGAAGTATTTCGTCGCAGTGAGCACATTGATTTTGCGGAACTCGGCCAGCGTTATCTTGCGCAAACGCAATGGCGTGCTCAAGGCAAGCGGTTCTATCTCGATAAGTTGCCCATCAACGTCAGAATGGTGCCATTCATCCGTCGTGCGCTGCCTCAGGCGCCGATCTTGCACCTGGTGCGCGATCCTATGGATGTGTGCTTTTCCAATCTCAAGGCGATGCTTGGCCACGTCTCAGCGTACAGCTATGACATGTCATCGCTTGCGCACTATTACGGAGAGTATGCCCGGCTGGCAAGACATTGGCATGAGTTGATGCCGGATGCCATGCTCGACGTGTCTTATGCTGAATTGGTGCTCGATACCGAATCGACGTTACGTAAAGTTCTGGCATATTGTGAATTGCCATGGGAACGGGAATGTCTTCTTCCAGAACAGAATGAAGCACCTGTTGCGACGCCGAGCAGCTCCCAGGTGCGTGAACCGATCCATGCCCGCAGCCTTGGTGAGTGGCAGCGTTACGCAGCACAGCTTGAGCCTTTGCGACGAATGATTGCTTGATGCTGGTTTCTTCATGAATACATATGGCGCTTCGATGACCGAGATGCAGCTTCGTGAACGCGCTATGCAGCGCATCGAGGCGGAGCAATGGGAAGAAGCTCAGGCAGTGTTGGAAGCATTGGTAAGGCTGGCGCCGCGAGATGTGCGTATCCGCATCGAACTGGCCAACGTCATCCTGCGGCGTGGACGGATGCGTGAGGCGACCGGGCACCTGTTGCAAGCCATTCCCATGCTGCCCAACCATGCACCGCTGATTGCGCAGCTGGCATGGTGCCTTTCGCTCAATGGCGAGGTTGTGGGGGCGCGTGCATGCCTGAGCCATCTTGAGCGAGCACCGGACCCGCCTGCTGAGGTGTTGGTAGAACAGGCCCATTTGCGCTGGATGCTTGGTGAGATTCCTGCCGCCCTAAAACACATGGATCGTGCAGCGGCGATGGGTATCGAGGCGCCAAATGAGCATTACCTCTATGGCATGCTTCTGCAGTTCATGGGAAATATCGCAAAGTCCGAACAACTACTGCTGGATTGTCTCCGCCGTTGGCCGCACTACGGAGATGCCGCAGTAATACTGGCCAACCTGCGCAAGCAGACCATGAAGGCCAACCATCTGGATTTCCTGCGGCAGCGACTGGCGGCGCTGCCTGATCGTGTTGCCGAGGCAAGAAATCAGTTTGTTCGCGCCGAATTTGAATCAGCTGTCTATAAAATACTGGATGATCTCGGGCGCGACGATGAGGCATGGCACGCGCTTGCGAGTAGCAACGCGCGGATGCATGCGATCCATCCTTACGATGCAGCTGAGGAGACTGCGGTAACGGACGCGCTTATCGCGGCTTCACAGCATCTTGATGCGCGCCCTCCAGTCGACAGACCAAGTCATGAAGGTCCTACGCCGATTTTCATCGTGGGTATGCCGCGTTCGGGAACTACTTTGCTCGACCATATGTTGTCGGCGCACTCCCAGGTGGTATCGGCTGGTGAGATCAATGATTTTCAGCGCCAACTTCATTGGGTGGCGGACGTGGCGCCTAATGGCACGCGGAGTCTGATGAAAATCCTGGAGCACGCCGCGCAGATCGACTATGCAGAGGTTGGGGCACGGTATCTGAAACAGACGCAATGGCGCGCCCAGGGACGGCGGTTCTACATCGACAAACTGCCTATCAACGTGCGGATGGTTCCATTCATCCGTTGTGCGTTGCCGACTGCGCCGATCTTGCATTTGGTGCGTGATCCCATGGATGTCTGCTATTCCAACTTCAAAATCATGTTCGGCAGTGCGTCGCCGTACTGCTACGACATGCAAGCATTGGCGCATTATTACGCACAATATGCGCGGCTGGCCGAGCAATGGCGCAACACCATGCCTGATGCGATGTTCGATGTTTCTTACTCGATGCTGGTGACCGAGTCGGCAGATACCATGCGCCATATATTGGGTTATTGCGGCTTGGACGTTGAGGACAACTGCGTCCACCCCGAACTTAATGAAGCGCCAGTGGCGACCCCAAGCAGTGCTCAGATTCGCGAACCGGTCCATCGCCGTGGTCTTGGGCAGTGGCGGCGCTATGCGCAGCAACTGGAGCCTTTACGCCAGGCGCTGATGAAGCAATCGGTGCTCTAACGGCATGCATCGGGCATCGAGAGAGCCCGATCGTTGTTCTTTTGCGAGAGGTTGCGTACACGGACGTTCCTATACGCTCTAAGATGGGTGGTACTTGAGATTTGGCACTCTGCCGGCGTGGCGTCGCCGGTAACGCATGGCGAAGTGCGCCGTGCTTGACTACGACTTCTTATGAAAACCAAACACGAGATCGTCACCAACTGGCTGCCGCGTTATACCGGCGTGCCGCTCGAACAATTCGGCCGCCATATCCTGTTGACCAACTTCGGCCATTACGTTGACCTGTTCGCACAATGGCACGGCGTAGAAGTACAAGGACGCGATCGGCCGATGCCCAGCGCAACCGCTGATGGCATCACCCTCATCAACTTCGGCATGGGCAGCCCTAACGCCGCCACTGTGATGGACTTGCTGGGCGCGATCCACCCCAGTGCTGTGTTGTTTCTCGGTAAATGCGGCGGCGTAAAAAAGAAGAATCAGCTAGGTGATCTGGTGTTGCCGATTGCCGCCATTCGCGGCGAAGGCACCAGCAATGATTATCTGCCGCCGGAGGTGCCGGCATTACCGGCATTCCAATTGCAGCGCGGCGTTTCCACCATGATCCGCGACCTTGGCCACGACTACTGGACCGGTACGGTCTACACCACCAACCGCCGCGTGTGGGAGCACGACGAAACCTTCAAGGAATACCTGCGCCGCACACGCTGCATGGCGGTGGATATGGAAACGGCCACCATCTTTGCCGCCGGCTTCGCCAACCACATCCCTTGTGGCGCGCTGTTGCTGGTCTCCGATCAGCCGATGATTCCGGAAGGGGTGAAGACTGAGCTAAGTGATCGCAGTGTTACGACGCAGTATGTAGAGGCCCACATTCGGGTCGGTATTGAGGCTTTGAAGCTGGTGCGCCGGAATGGGCGGAGTGTTAAGCATCTGCGTTTTGAGGACGAGCCGGGGGAGTGATCCTCTCGTTTTTCTTTGCGTACTGCGATGTCAAACTTACGATTGGCTGACAATTTTAATTTGAATTTTGCGAATAGACGGCAAACTCGCCAGCAAGCACGTACGAGATATTACGAATCGCAAGATATTGCTTACATCCGTAATTAATTGTCGTTGACTTTATGTTATTGGACGGCTTAATTTTCGGGACAACAGAGTGCTAAAGGTCCGTTAAACAAACACGTTTCGGATCCATGCAATTTGTCGGGGATGGGGAAGAAAAACCGTCCGTTCGTGCTCTGGCTGGAGTGGGATCCGCGCCGGGCAGGGGCGTTCGTTGGCGGTTTATCTCAATTTGTTTTCTTGCTGCTGGGGAGCACCTAATGAGCGTTAAGAAGTTTGTGCCCGCGTCGAACAGGATGCCGGTGCGTCACACTGCGTTGGCTAT
>NZ_DATEJY010000216.1:0-7048 GCF_035277725.1 Dyella sp.
TCCGGACATGCAGAGCGCGGTGTTCGAGCTGCTGGGTATCGGCGCGGAAGAAGCCGAGATGAAGTTCGGCTTCCTGCTCAAGGCGCTGAAGTTCGGCGCGCCGCCGCACGGCGGCATTGCCTTCGGTATCGATCGCGTGGCTGCGCTGATGGCGGGCACGGAATCGATCCGCGATGTGATTGCCTTCCCCAAGACCACCAGTGCGCAGGATTTGATGACTGATGCACCCTCTATCGTCAGCGACGCGCAGCTGAAAGAGCTGCATGTGGCGGTGGCCGTCACGGAAAGTGCGAAAGGCTGATCCGGACATGCCATGCCGCGTAGGCGGCGTGGCATGCTGGCTGCAGTTTCGTTGCTGTCCCATTTCATGACCGAACACGTCATTTTGCTGCATGGCCTGTGGATGCGCGGCTTCGCGCTGGGCATGCTGCATCGTCGCTTGATGGAAGAGGGGTTTCGCGTCCATCGCTTCGACTACATGAGCGTGGCGGCGACGCAGGAGCACATCTTGCGCCGGTTGCAAGGAAGCATGCTCGATTACGCACCCGGCCCGGTGCATCTGGTTGGCCACAGCCTGGGCGGTCTGCTCGCTCTGCGCGCCTGCCTGGAAGCGAGCGATCTGCCGCCGGGGCGTATCGTCTGTCTTGGTTCGCCGCTGAAAGGTAGCGCCGCCGCGCGCGCCTTTGCCCGCCTGTGGCGCGGCGGCGAGGTGTTGCTCGGCCATAACCGTGCGCTGCTGGAATTGGGGTTGGAAGCCTGGAAAGGCCCGCGCGAGGTGGGTGTGATTGCCGGCTGCATGCCGATCGGCCTGGGCGCCATGCTCAGCCCGATCGCCGGCGAGCACGACGGCACGGTGGCGGTGGAAGAAACCCTGGTGCCCGGTCTGGCCGGGCATTGCGTGGTGGAAACCAGCCATACGGGGCTGCTGTTTTCGGCGGAAGTGGCGCGATTGACGGCTTCGTTCCTGCGCGAGGGGACATTCGGTTCTCCCCAGCTTCCATGAAAGACGCGTGCGACGTAGGTTGGGGTGCGAACCCCAACAAAATGATGCGCATCAACATGTTGGGGTTCGCACCCCAACCTACGCGGACCGGAGCGAGAGGGCCACAGGAAGCCCGATGGCGCAATGCAGTAAAATCCCCCGCTTTCCACTTTCAGACCCAAGCCAGGTATCCCCATGGGTAGAGGCCCGTCCATCGAAGGTCGCAAGAATGCCGAAGACGCCAAGCGCGCCAAGGTGTTCACCAAGCTGATCCGCGAAATCACTGTCGCCACGCGTGCCGGCGTGCCCGACCCCGCGCTCAACCCGCGCCTGCGCACGGCCGTGGACAAGGCGCTGACCGCCAACATGTCCAAGGACACCATCGAGCGCGCGATCAAGCGCGGCTCCGGCGCCGACGGCGGCGCGAAGATGGAAGAGCTGCGCTATGAAGGCTACGGCCCGGGCGGCATCGCGCTGATCATCGAATGCTTCACCGACAACACCGTCCGCACCGTTGCCGACGTGCGTCACGCGCTGACCAAGCACGGCGGCAACCTGGGCACCAGCGGTTCGGTGGCGTTCCAGTTCACGCGCTGCGGCGAACTGGTGTTTCCCACCGGTGGCGACGAGGCGAAGGAAGAAAAGATCCTGGAAGCCGCACTTGATGCCGGTGCCGACGACGTGGTCAACGAGAACGGCGAGAGCACCGTGGTCTGTGCGCCGGAAAACTTCGAAGCCGTGCAGCAGAAGCTGATCGAAGCCGGCCTGGATGCGCAGCATGCCGGCGTGGTGATGCGTCCGAACAACCGCACGGCGGTGTCCGGCGAAACGCTGGAAACGCTCACGGACTTGCTCGAAAAGCTCGATGGCCTCGACGACGTAAGCGAGGTCTATCACAACGCGCTGCTGCCGGCCGAATAACGAGCCTTCGATGATCCGCATCATCGGCATCGATCCTGGCAGCCAGCGCACGGGCATCGGCATCGTGGATGTCGATGCCGCCGGCAAGCTGTCGCATGTGTTCCATGCCGCGCTGGTCGTCGCGGGCGAAGAGGACTTCCCGCTGCGCCTGAAGCGCATCTTCGAGGGCGTCGATGAAATCATCTCCGCACATCGTCCGGTGGAATGCAGCATCGAGCGCGTGTTCATGGCGCGCAATCCGGATTCCGCACTCAAGCTCGGGCAAGCGCGCGGCGCGGCGATTTGCGCCGTGGTAAATCGCGGCATTGCGGTACACGAATACGCGGCCACCGAAGTCAAGAAAGCCGTCGTCGGCGGCGGCCGCAGCGATAAAAGCCAGGTACAGCACATGATCGGTGTACTGCTCGGCCTCAAGGGGCCGATCCAGGCGGATGCGGCCGATGCACTGGCCATTGCCGTCGCGCACGCGCATACCCGTTCCAGTCTCGAACGCGTGGGTATTCCGCGCACCGCATGGAGACGTCGCCGATGATCGGTCGACTTAGAGGCACGCTTATTTCGAAACAGCCACCGTGGTTGATGGTGGAAGTGGGCGGCGTGGGCTACGAGTTGGAAGCACCCATGTCCACCATCTACGACCTGCCGCAAACCGGCAAGGAAGTGACGCTGCTGACACACTACGCGGTGAAGGAAGACAGCGTGGCGTTGTACGGTTTTCTGCACGAATCCGAACGCGCATCGTTTCGCAATCTGTTGAAAGTCAGCGGCATTGGCGCAAAGACCGCGCTGGCCGTGCTATCCGGTGTATCGACACAGGATTTCGCCCGGCTGGTGCAAGCCGGTGATGTGGTCGCGCTGACCAAGATTCCTGGCATCGGCAAAAAGACGGCCGAACGCATCGTGGTGGAATTGCGCGATCGCGTGGACAGCCTCGGCGCGAGTGCGCCTGGTCTTGCTACTGCCCCTGGCGCGCCGGCCGACCCGGCTGCCGAAGCCACGGTAGCGTTGCAGCAGCTTGGCTACAAGCCGGCGGAAGTGAGCCGGCTGGTGCAGAAGGTGGCCGAGTCGGGCGACAACGCCGAAACCATTATTCGCAAGGCGCTGCGCGCCGCACTTGGGAGTTGAACCGTGGGTAGTCATCAAGGAATGAGCGAGGCCGATACCAAGAAACGGCTGGCCGCATTGGCGCTGGGCGCCATCGGCGTGGTCTACGGCGATATCGGCACCAGTCCGCTGTACACCTTGCAGACCGCGCTCAGTCACGACGGTATGCATCCTACGCCGGAGAGCATCTACGGCGTGTTGTCGCTGATTTTCTGGGCGCTAATCATCGTGGTCTCGCTGAAGTACGTGATGTTCATCATGCGCGCCGACAACAAAGGCGAGGGCGGCATCATGGCGTTGATGGCGCTCACCCTGCGCGGCGTGGGTGGCCAGCCGAAATTGCGCTGGCTGCTGGCGATCATCGGCATTTTTGGCGCCTCGCTGTTCTACGGCGACGGCGTGATCACGCCGGCCATTTCGGTACTGTCCGCGGTGGAGGGCGTGAAAGTGGCCGCGCCTGGCCTTGCGCATTGGGTGGTGCCGATCACGGCCGTGATTCTGTTTTTTCTGTTCGCGTTGCAACGGCATGGCACGGAGCGAGTGGGCAAATTGTTCGGCCCGGTGATGGTGATCTGGTTCATTGTGATTGCTGTGCTTGGGGCTCGCATGATCCTGCAGGAGCCGCAGGTGCTGTACGCGCTCAATCCGTATCACGGCGTGCGTTTCTTCATCACCCACGGCTTGCAGGCGTATATCGCGCTGGGCAGCGTGGTGCTGGCGGTGACGGGTACTGAAGCGCTGTATGCGGACATGGGACATTTCGGCAAGCAGCCGATCCGCATGGCCTGGTTCAACTTCGTGCTGCCGGCACTGGTGCTCAATTACTTCGGGCAAGGTGCCCTGCTGCTGCAGCATCCGGAGGCGATCGACAATCCGTTCTTCAAGACCGTGCCGTCGATGCTGCTGTACCCGATGATCGCACTGGCCACGGCGGCCACCGTGATTGCATCGCAGGCGGTGATTTCCGGTGCGTTCTCGATGACGCGCGAGGCGATGTCGCTAGGCTATTCGATGCGCATGCCAGTGGTGCATACCTCGCGCGAGATGTCCGGCCAGATCTTCGTGCCGTGGATCAATTCGTTCCTGCTGGTGATGGTGCTGCTGGCCGTGTTCGGCTTCCGCAGCTCGGAAAACCTGAGTGCGGCTTACGGCATCGCCGTGACCGGCACCATGGCCATCACCACCGTGCTGGCGCTGTTCGTGGCGCGCCATCAATGGGGTTGGCGTGCGCCGATTCTGATCGTGGTGGGTGCGATCCTGCTGACCATCGATCTCGCGTTCTTCTCTGCCAACCTGATCAAGGTGGAATACGGCGGTTGGTTCCCGCTGGTGCTGGGCCTGGCCGTGTTCGTGGTGATGACCACCTGGCGCCGTGGCCGCGAACTGGTGGTACGCGAAATCAAGCAAGGCGGTTTGGCGTTGGCGCCCTTCATCGACAACATCGCCGAGCATCCGCCACTGCGCGTGCCGGGTACGGCGGTGTTCCTTACCGCCAACCAGAATGCCGTGCCGCATGCGTTGCTGCATAACTTGAAGCACAACAAGGTGCTGCACGAGCGCAACGTAATGCTGACAGTAGAAGTGCTTGAAACGCCCGTTGCCGATCCGGGCGAGCGTATCCATCTGTCACCGTTGGGCAGCGACTTCTACAGCCTGGAAATCCGCTTCGGTTTTGCCGAGGACCCGAATATTCCGCTGGCCTTGTCTAAGTGCGCCAAGAGCGGCCTGCCGTTCGATCTGATGGACACCACTTTCTTTCTGTCGCGCGAAAATATCGTCGCCGACAAGCGCCGTCCAGGCATGGCGTTGTGGCGCGACCGGCTGTTTGCCTTCATGTCGCGCAACGCGCTGCCGGCGACGGCGTTTTTCCAGATTCCGGGCAATCGCTTGATCGAGCTGGGTACGCAGCTGGAGATTTGATTCGGCGCAGGGCGGCTTTTTGTAGGCTGGGATGAAATCCCAGCATTTCGCATCCAACGCTGGGATTTCATCCCAGCCTACGCGCCCGCACAGACTCACTCTCAGCCATAATCGCCTCATGTCCGAACACCGCATCATCACTGCCGCCGCCCAGCTCGACGACGAAGCGCTCGAGGCGTCGATCCGTCCCAAGCGCCTCAACGAATATCTGGGGCAGCAGGCGGTGCGCGAGCAGCTGTCGATCTACATCGAGGCGGCGAAGAAGCGCGGCGGTGCGCTCGATCACGTGCTGATCTTTGGTCCGCCAGGTCTTGGCAAAACCACGCTGAGCCATGTGATCGCTAACGAATTGGGCGTCAACATCCGCTCCACCTCCGGCCCGGTGCTGGAGCGTGCGGGCGATCTCGCCGCACTGCTCACCAATCTCGAAAAGCACGACGTGTTGTTCGTCGACGAGATCCATCGCCTCTCGCCCGTGGTGGAAGAAGTGCTCTACCCGGCGATGGAAGATTTCCAGATCGACATCATGATCGGCGAAGGTCCTGCGGCGCGTTCGATCAAGCTGGATCTGCCGCCGTTTACATTGATCGGCGCCACCACGCGCGCGGGTCTGCTGACGGCGCCCCTGCGCGATCGCTTCGGCATCGTGCAGCGCCTGGAGTTCTATTCGCCCGAGGAGCTCACCGCGATCGTGCGCCGCTCGGCGCGCATTCTTGGCATTGGCTGCGAAGTCGAAGGCGCACAGGAAATCGCGCGCCGTTCGCGCGGCACGCCGCGTATCGCCAACCGCCTGCTGCGCCGTGTGCGCGATTACGCCGAGGTGCGCGCGGGTGGCCACATCACGCTGGAAGCAGCGCAGGCGGCGATGAACATGCTCAAGGTCGATGCCGAAGGTTTCGACGAACTGGATCGTCGCCTGCTCACCATCATCATCGAGAATTTCGATGGAGGACCGGTGGGCGTGGAATCGCTGGCGGCTGCATTGAGCGAAGACCGCGGCACGCTGGAAGACGTGGTGGAGCCTTACCTGATCCAGCAAGGCTTCCTGATTCGCACGGCGCGCGGCCGCATGGCCAGCGCGAAAGCCTGGCGTCACCTCGGGCTCACGCCGCCACCGCGACAACCGCAGCCGGGCGATCTTTTCAATGGCGGTTCCGATGTCTGAAGCAGCTTTTACATGGCCGGTGCGCGTGTATTGGGAAGACACCGACGCCGGCGGGGTGGTGTACCACGCCAGTTACCTGCGCTTCCTGGAGCGCGCCCGCACGGAGTGGTTGCGCGCCCTGGGCGTGGACCAGCTGGCGTTCAAGCAGGCGACCGGCCTGGCCTTCATGGTGCACCGGATGGAGATCGACTTCCTCAAGCCCGCCCTGCTGGACGATGAACTGGCCGTCACGGTGGAAGTCAAAGATCGCCGTTCAGCCAGTATTCTTTTCGCGCAATCGATTACCCGGGCGGATGGCGCCGTGCTGATCCAGGCGCAAGTACGTGCGGCTTGCGTGGACCTGGCAAGGATGCAGCCCGCCCGGATCCCGGAAGACATTGTTGGCCGGATCGCTTGAGGTTGATCCTCGATCCTGCCTTAGCCAAGTACTTGAGTTAGCCCTATGCGGTGGAGAGCCCCCAAGCCATGAACGGTGGATTGAACGTTTTCGAGATCGTGTCGAGCGCAAGCTTGCCAGTGCAGCTGGTGATGCTGGTGCTGCTGGTGCTCTCGTTCCTGTCGTGGGTGATCATCATCCGCAAGTACTCGCAGCTCAAAGCGGCGATGCATAACGCCGAGTCGTTCGAGGAGCGCTTCTGGTCGGGTGCCGACCTGGCGCAGTTGTTTCGCGAGGTGAGCAACAGCGGCGACGGCGGCGGCATGGAAAGCATCTTCGAATCGGGCTTCCGCGAATTCGTGCGCCAGCGTCAGCGCCGCGGTGCCGACGTGCCCACCGTGATCGAAGGCTCCGAGCGTGCGATGCGCGTAGCCGGCACCAAGGAAATCGGGCTGCTCGAACGCAACCTGGAATTTCTTGCCAACGTGGGTTCCATCAGTCCGTATGTGGGTCTGTTCGGTACCGTGTGGGGCATCATGGGTGCCTTCCAGGGCCTGGGCGAAATGAAGGACGTCACCAT